>NZ_CVTS01000065.1:114708-458980 GCF_900004755.1 Pseudomonas sp. 25 R 14
TGGTCGCGGTACAGCCGGGTCGGCGTACGCCCCCGATCAAGCCAGGCTTGCCAGCCGCCTTCGGGGAGTAACTCGATACGATTGCCGCCGGGCGTAATATCGACCTTGAGCGCGTGCTCCACGCTCAGGGTAAAGTTGAAGGTAATGGCGTTTTTCGAGGGGACTATGACGTCGCCAAAATCATAATCAGCACCTGGCCCTATGCTGTAGGTGATGCCGCCAACGTACTGGCCGCTGGACATTCCCAATGGATTGGGGGTCCTGAGTTCGTAGGCGTACTCCATGGTATTAAAGGTCATGGAGGCCAGGTCTTGCGATGGTTGACGACTGCAAGGCCCAGCATTTTCAGGGGTCAGCCAAAAAAACGAAGCGAAGTTGACACCTGCCGCCAGATGCCCGGTGCTTTGGCATGGGGCTGGAGCATTCGTCCATCGTCCCTGCCAAGAAAAACCGGGCTGCGCCCAGGCAGACACGCCCGGTGGCCTGGGCACAGTCCATAACGAGCCAATCCCGGCGATCCGCAGTTGCACCGTCTCGGTTTCGCCAGTGACGGTATGGGTCACCTGCAGGTCGCGCCAATCGGACGGCACCTTGACCATGAAGCCCTGTCGCTCATCCTCGTGATTGGCCATGATCCGCGCATTGGCAGCCAATCTGAAGTTAGTGTCCCGGAGGCTGAAAATATTCAATGCCTTGCACCTGGCCGGGATGTGCGCCGCACAGATCGTACTGATCGGCGTGGTGTTCTCGAATCTGTTCAACATCGGGTTACTGGCATCCGGCCGGAACCGCGCCGTGATCTCCTGAGTGGCCTGTGCCGACGAACTGAACAACAGCGCCGCGCCCATCGCCCCCATCTGTATGATCAATGTATTGATGCGTTTCATTGTGAAAGGTCTCGTCATTGCACTTAACCTGCGGTCTGAGTGCCGCAAGTGTTTTCAGCCAAGGTGTCCGGCGTGTAGCGCAGGTCACCGATCATCAGCACGTCGTTTTCGTTGGCCGCCGAGGTTTGAGCGAACAGCAGGCCTTTGCCCAATCCCTGGGCCTGACACGCAAGAGGGCCCTGCTCACGGTGCCAAAAAATCAAACACGAGGTGCACCGTGCCGTAATACTCGCCGCCGTTATAACCACCCGGGGGCTCGATCGCCGAGATGTCCAGCTCGGCCCGGGTGCCGACGCGCGCCACCTCGGCGTTGACCACCTCCGTCGCGTCCAGGGTCAAGGGGATACGGTTGAACAGCACCTGCAAATCGATGCGCCCCTGCCCGTTGTTGGACAGGTACGGCGTATCCCCCAACCGGGCAGCGACACCGCCATGGAGGTTCTTCACATCGAAGTTCTTGCGCAAATGGCTGAGCTGGGACGTCACCAGGTTCCAGGCCAACAGCTGGTCCTGGCCCATCCAGTCTGGCTCGGACGGCAGCACATAGGCCTCATGGACCGGAATGGTCACCGACACATCAAAGGAATGGCGCTCCTGGATCGCTCCAGCCTGGGTGCCCGACAGCATCAAGGCCGCCAGCACACCGAGTCTTGTCAGTTGCTTGAACATCATGATCACCCGTTATTGTTCCCGACCTTCATCGGCTTTTTGACCTGCCCTTCGACCAGTACGAAGCTGTAACGCCGGTCCGGCTTCTTCTCGAACGTCAACTGACGCCCCGGAAGGATGTGGTGCTTGGTGGTGGGCACGCAGTCAGCCGCACTGGTCGCCGAACAGTCGTAAAACTCGTCGAGCACCACCACACTGTTGCCGGCGTTACGCAGTTGGTACTCGCTGCTCGTTTCATTGATTTGGGTATCGAAACGGGTGTGCTTGGGGCGCACGAAAAACACCGTGCCGTAGCCGGCCATCACGTTGATCCCGGCAGCCAGATGGTCTTTGTATTCGGCCCGCTCTTCGTCGCTGATACCAAAGTTGTCGTCTTTCTCCGGCACCACCGGGATGAAGCGCAGGCGGAAATAACGCTCTGTGTCCCGCGCGCCCATGTACAACAGTCGGGTGCCCTGACGTCCGTTCGCCGGCACGATCATCCGTGCGGGACTGGCCATCAGCCCGTCGCGGCTGGTGGTGTTGCCCTTGCCATCGGTCATCGAGGCGACAGGCACTTCCCGGGTGGTGCCGTCTGCGTTGTAGAGGATCTCCAGCACATTGACCTTGATGAACGCGGTGCTGGTGCCGCCATTGAACACGCGCTTGAGGTAAGAACTGCGATCACCTTCCAGGTAGTCGTACACCACCCCGACATTGATCAACGGCCCGGCGTGGGCCGTCAGCGACATCAGGCACAACCCGATCCATAACACTGCATGCTTCATGTTTACTTCACCTCATTGATTGAACGCGGCGCGCCTGGGCAAAAGTACCCGGCCGCCGGTGTTGTAGGGCCGGCCTAGACCTCGGAGTCCCAGACCACGGTCACCACGCCCGAATAGGTACTGCCTGGCCGGCTGAGCATCTCGCGCATGTCATCACTGAGCACTTCAAAGTGCAGGGTGCCGGGGCGGTCATTCACGTAAAACAGCGGCTGGAACAACTCAGTGCCCGTGCCATCCAGCCGCAGGGGGCGTTTGCGCACCGCCTGGTCGTCCTGGCCGTCGATGCCGCCGGGCAGGGTCACCGCCACCTGCACCGGCACTTCATCGCCCGTGCCGTTGCGCAAGCCACAGGTGTTGCCCATGACAATCGAGCACTCCAACTGCATCTTGAACCGTGAACTGGCGGCGATACGAAAGGTCTGGTCGCGGTACAGCCGGGTCGGCGTACGCCCCCGATCAAGCCAGGCTTGCCAGCCGCCTTCGGGGAGTAACTCGATACGATTGCCGCCGGGCGGAATATCGACCTTGAGCGCGTGTTCCACGCTCAGGACAAAGTTGAGGGCTACCGTGTTGATGCTGGGGATCAGCACATCCCCCATATCAAAGTCCATCCCCCGCCCAATGGAATAAGACAGCGAGCCACGGTACTCACCGGCGCGCATATTCAGCGGGTTGGGGGTACGCAGTTCATACACATAGTCAATGCCACTCCAACGGAAGTAAGGAATCGTCACCGACGGCGTTCTTGCGCAAGCCCCGGCACCCTCGGGTACCAGCCAGAAAAACTGGGCAAAAGAGGCACCCGCCAACATGAAATTGGTACTCATGCAGGGGGCGGGAGCCGATTGCCACATTGATTGCCAGGTAGCCCCAGGCCGGGCCCAGGCACTCACCCCGGGTGGACGAGAAAGGTTCCAACTACCACCGATACCGGCAATGCGTATCTGGACGACTTCCGTCTCACCTAGGCTGTTGCGCACCTCCACATCCCGCCAATCTGAAGGCAGGGTGAGCATGAAACCCTGCCGCGGGTTTTCATGATTAGCTTCAATCGCCTGCTCGGTAACGAACGAAAGCTCTGGAAGCCTCAGGCTGAAAATACCCAACGCCTTGCAACGTGCAGGCATGAAGGAGGCGCAGACACCCGCTTGGGGCGTTTTATTCTCAAAGCGGTTGACCATCGGGTTAGACGGATCCGGGACAAACGTCGCCCGGATCTCCTGAACCGCAGCCTGCGCCGACGAACTGAACAACAGCGCCGCCCCCATCTGTATGATCAATGTCTTGACGCGTTTCATCGTGAAGAGTCTCGTCATTGCACTTAACCGGCGCTCTGAGTGCTGGAAGTGTTTTCAGCCAGGGTGTCCGGTGTGCAGCGCAGGTCACCGATCATCAGCACGTCGTTTTCATTGGCGGTCGTGGCCGGATCCAGGCGGAACTGGCAGAGCAACTGGTTCTGGTATCGCACTTCCAGGGTCGGTGAACTGGCGCTCATTTCCATGGAGAAGAACCCATCCACTTCGCTCACCCCACGGCTGGCGTGGTTGATCACGTGGTGCCCCTTGAGCGGCTGCCCTTGGGCATCGAGCAGGCGCCCGAGCACGCTGACGGTTTTCATCACGGTGATTTTCCGGTAGTCCACCCCGCCCTTGTTCAGGTGATAGGTGGTGCGCGCCGGCTGGATGTTCGCGGCCGGTGGGTGGTTGCCTTCAAAGTCGAAGTTGACGGTGCTGCTCTTGTAGGCCGACACCGGCACAAAGTTGCGCCCCGGTCGCAGCAGCGCACCGCCGCCGTTGAAGTCATCGGCCCGCAGGGCAAGGCTGTCCAGATCGGTTTCGACATCGATGATCATGCCCGCGCCATTGCTCTGGTACTGGCTGGTCAGCAGCATCTTGTCGGCGCCGGCAACAAAGGTGCTGTGCAGGTTCAAACCACCGGTGAAGTTGCCGTTGAACGAACTGCGCTGGACAAAACCATCACCGCTGACAACGTCGGTGTCGAAACTGGCCATGCTCGACAAACCGGCGCCATAGGTGTCGGTGATCGCCGTAACCGAGACGCTTTGCAACAGGTGGTCGGTGAGGTCCTGGCGGTAGGTGACCGAAGCGTTGTTGTCGCGACCGCCATCACGGGCAGTACGGGTGCCGATGCTGCCGGAAATCTGCCGGCCATCACTCCCCAGGGCCAGGCTCAAGCTGATATCGACGCCACGGTTGCGCTGATCATCGGTACCGGCGTTACCGGGACGATCGAACACCGAGAAACGCCAATTGGCATCGCTGCCCATCACAGTGTCGCGGCGGCTCCAGCCCAGGTCCAGCCCGGCACCTTCGGCGTTGCCTTCGCTGTGGGAGAGTCGCAGGTTCCACGAATTTTTCGCATCGACCCGATGGTTGACGGAGACCGCCGAGTTGCTGGTTTGGCCGACGAAGGTATTGCGTCGCAGGCGTGTACCGTCGGGCAGGGTTTCGTAGGTGTCGCGGGTGTCGAGCCAGCTGCGGTTATGGCTCAATACCAGGTTGGTGGCGCCGAAGGTATAGAGCCCCTGCAGGTCCATGCCGGTGCCGTGTTCCTTGGTCTGATAGAGGTTGGTGTAAAGGCTGGTGTTGTTGGCAACGGTCCAGTCGACCGAGCCGCCATATTGCAGTTGCTCGCGCACTTCGCGCGCCGACAGGCCGAGAATCACCCGTGGGTGCACCAGGTAGTTGACGGAAGCGCCGGCGGTCATTGCACCTGTGGACTGTTCGTCCCAGTTGCTGAACAACTTGGTTTCACGCCCGGCGAATACGTTATAGCGCCAGCGGTCATCGACGTTGCGCCAGTTACTGGGTTTGTAGACCAGTTCCTGGGTGGTGCTGACGGTCAGGCCGTCTTCCACCAGGCGCACTTCTACTTCGTAGATACCGCCAGGCAAGGGGCGCGTGTCCAACGTCTGCAAACCGGCCGACACGGCCTGGGTATTGATCAACAGGCCATTGCGGTAAATCTCCACGGCGGCCTGGCGATTGGCAGTGACGTAGATCGGGTAAACACTGGCCTTGGCATTGTTGATGGCCAGGCTGTCAGAGCTGCCATACATGACGCCCAGGGCCGTATCGGGGCTGGTACCAAAGCTGCGTAACTGACGCGTCAGGCCATCGGAATTGGGGGTGAAATGGCCCAGGCGCAGAAACTGGCCTTCCAGTTCACGCTGGGTATACAGCTCGTGGATCGCGTGGCGCAGTTGTTCTTCGTCGCCACTCTGGCGAGCCAGTTGCAGGTTGAACACTTGGGTCCAGTTGCCCAGGCTGGCGCTGGCCTGCAAACCGTAACGTCCGCCCAGGTCTTCGTCCTGACCGCCGTTGAGGTTGAGCTGGTTGTTGATGATCAAGCCACGGCTGCCGCCATCGGGCTGTGGGTAGTAGCGCGGGGCGTCACTGGCGTGTTCGACGTTTTGGGTGATGATCGACAGCTGGGAGTTTTCAAGGTTGTAGTGCATGGATACCAGTTGCTGCGGGCAGGACTGGGTACACGAACCAAGGGCTATGCCCTTTTCCAGCGCCGACTGCCAGGTATCGCGCGTCGCGGCAGGAACCTTGCTCTCGCCTGGATCGGTAAATTCCAGCAGGGTCACACGCTCATCCTGCGACAAGACAATCAGCGCCTCCCCCAACAGTTGCTGATCCAGCTCAACCCGTACCGCCAGTGGCACGTCGAAAAAATGATCACTGAACCCGGCAGGCAAACCCTGGGCCTGGGTCAGCAGGTTGGTCGACGTCACAGCGCCGAGCGTCGGCGCGGCCAAGGCACTCGTACACACCAAAAGCGCAAGCGCAATCGCGATGGGCATCATCGGGAACATGAAAGAAATACTCTGAGGGCCAAGAGACAAGATGAAAACCAGGCCAGCCACTGGGGAAAATCAGCCGGCCTGAACGCAAATGCCCGCAGGCACAAAGGCCTTACGGGCACTCACACCATCAAGGTGCTGGTGTTGGCAGCACCGCGTCGAACACCAGCGCCACAGCAGAGGTGTACGCCCCACGCTGGGTGGCCGAAGGCTTGGCAGCCGTGATGCGCAATTCCGCCCCGACACCTGGGGTGGAATCAGCGTCGTTCACCACTTCGGTTGGCGTACCGGTCAGGGTGACGCCATGCAGGGTGGTGGTCAGTGGGATGTTCTGCGCTGGGGTACCGTTGAACAACACCGCCGGGCCACCTTCGATGTAGGCGTGAACCGAGCCGTTGGTGTTTTTCAGGTCGTAGATAGCAGTAAGAGGAGTCAGCTCACCGCTGACCAAGTTGTAGTTCATGGTTTCGTCCCGACCGAAGTTCGGGTCACGGGGTTGGGCGTGAAACACAGTAGTTGGGATATTTGCCTTGAGATTGACGGTATGGCTGGCCTCACCGGCGGCAAACACTACCGAGGAGCTCAGTGCCATAAGAGCCAGGGGAGCAGCAATCGCAAACTTCTTGAACATGGTCGATACCTGTTTCATTTTGGGCATTGGATTGAACCACTGAAAGTTGACTTAACCTCAACTGACAATGAGAGCCGTTACCGCCCGTGAAGGAGCAGCACAACACCCGAGCAATAATCCACCAACTTAGAATGCAAGTATGCAATCCACTTCCCACAACTTCGTAGCCGATAAATAAATATACCGCAGGAAAAACATGGCACTTTGCCAAAACTTCAACACTAGCTGTAAGATCTGGACTACACGATTAGCAATACAACTTATTAGTTGAATATTCCGTAAGAACGATACCACAACCTCAATTAAACCATCGAGCACCAGAAGCAAAATTAGAGCGCCTACTCAAGTTAACGGCCATAAACCGAAATACGTAAATTTGCATTACGTTATTTGTGAATCCATCCATGGCTCTGCTGCTGATGACCGTTGGTCGGGCAAGCCTACCCAGGCATTAAGATATATCTTACGTTATGTCTAAATCACACAAAGAGAGCATGACGATGAGAGACCCTCATTCCCACCGAGAACACGGTGATGGCCGCGACGGCTTCGAAAAACGCCCCGGTCGCGAACGTGGCGGCCGAGGCCCACGGGTCTTCGCCCCTGGCGACCTGAAGCTGCTGCTACCCGCGCTGATTGCCGAACAGCCTTGCCACGGCTACGACCTGATCCGCCAGATCGAAGGCCTGTTCGACGGTGCCTACAGCCCCAGCCCCGGGGTGATCTACCCCACCCTGACCTTTCTTGAAGAGAGCGAATTGATCACCGGCGATGCCGAAGGTGGCAAAAAACGCTACACAATCACCGACGCCGGACGTCTGTTCTTAAGAGAGCAAGCCATTGCCCTGGACGGTGTGCGCATGCGCATTGATGTGAGCAAACGCTCGCTACGCGGCCATGACCGGCCACCCGAAATCCACGAGGCGGTGCATAACCTGCGCCATGCCCTGCAATTGCACCACGGGCGCTGGAGCCCGGAAGAAATCACCCGTGTCGCGGCGCTGCTCAACAGTACCGCCCAAGCCATTGTGGATGGCCCGGCCGTCCAACCTGTACAGGGGAAAAACGTATGAGTACGCCTGTCATTCACCGTGTGACCCACGAGATCAAACGCCGGCGCCTGGAGGTGCTGCGCGTGGTCGACATCACCCCGCGCATGCGCCGCATCACCCTGGGTGGCGAGCAGTTGGCCGGGTTTGCCAGCCTGGGCAGCGATGACCATATCAAGCTGCTGTTCGCGCAGAATGCTGCCGAGCAGGCGGCCCTGGAAAGCCCAACCTTCAGCGTCAAGGGCGAGGGACCGCAACCGGCGATGCGTGACTACACCCCGCGCCGTATTGACTTGGGCAGCGGTGAGTTGGATATCGACTTCGTCCTGCACGGCGATGGCCCGGCCTCTACCTGGGCCGAACAGGCCAAGCCCGGCCAGCACCTGCACATTGCCGGCCCGCGCGGTTCGATGATCGTGCCGGATATCTTCGACAGCTACCTGCTGGTCGGCGACGAAACCGCCCTCCCGGCCATTGCCCGGCGCCTGGAAGAACTGCCGGCTGGGCGCAAGGTGCTGGCGGTGATCGAGATTGCCGATGAGCATGAACAGCAGGCACTCGACAGTGCGGCGGATGTAGAGGTGATCTGGGTAGTGCGGGGCCGGGATGATTTGCTTGGCGCCGTGCGTGAACTGCAGGTTCCACAAGGTTCGTTGTATGCCTGGGTCGCGACAGAAACCAAGTTGTCACGCCAGGTCCGGCGGGTGCTGCTCGATGAGCACACACTCAACGATGAGTTCGTCAAGGCCGTGGGTTACTGGCGTGCCGAAGGCAGCAGCGAAGAATAAGACCCTGTGGGAGCGGGCTTGCTTGCTCCCACAGTTTTACGCTGCCCGCTTCAGGATCTTGTCCAGCCCTACTAGCGCCAACGCCACACACACAAACCCCAACAATATCCCCCCGGCGTTCATGAACACCTGTGGATAACCCAGCGTCCCCACATCAATAAACGGATATGGGTACTGCCCCAGCAGATGCCCGCGCAGCAGCACATAAACGAAGTACACCAGCGGGTAAATCACCCAGTAGCCGATGTGCTTGAGGCGCAAGGTGCCCTTGGGTACCCAGAACCACCAGTAGCCCAGGAACAGCAGCGGCATCACATCGTGAAGCAATTCGTCAGCGATAAACTGCCAGCCCTCGGGGCTCCACAAATGCCGCAGCAGCAAGCTGTACGCCAGGCCTACCACAACAATGCTCACCGCAATCCCACTGCTGACCGCTGGCCGCAGGAAAAACCGGCGCCCGGCAGAAGGGCGACTCACCAGTGCATAACTCAACACCACTGCCGCCAGGGTGTTGGTCAGCACCGTGAAGAAGCTGAAGAAATTCACCAGGCCGCCTAACAGGCTGGCATCGGCCATCCAGCGCGAATAGACAATCAGGTACTGCTGAATCGCCAGGCCTGCCCAACCGGCCAGGGCTGCCCCTGCCACATAGGCCCTCATTCCAGTGGGCGTTTGGTGCGCATCAGCTTGACGTACAACCCTTCGACCTTCTCCCGCGCCCACGGCGTCTTGCGCAAGAACGTCAGGCTCGACTTGATGCTCGGGTCGTTCTTGAAGCAGCGGATGTCGATGCGCTCGGCAAGGCCTTCCCATTCGTAGTGCGCCACCAGCGCGGTGAGCACCTGCTCCAGGGTAACGCCGTGCAGTGGGTTGTTGTTCGGTGCGGTCATGCCAAGCCTTTGCCAAGAGTTGAAGAAGAAGCCGCGCACCTTAGCCGAGGTGCCTGGCCGGTGGAAGCATTGCCGTGATTGTAGCCCCACCTCCGCCCCCCTGTAGGAACGAGCTTGCTCGCGAAAATCGTCAACGATAACGCGCCAAACCTGGTTTAACGCGGCGCGCTCAGTTTTTTCGCGAGCAAGCTCGCTCCTACAGGATTTATGGAAAGTTCCACCTCCCGGCCAGAAAAGAGATGTTATATTGTAACTATAAATATCCAACTCTCTTGCTTTACCAAGGAACCTCCCGATGTCCCTCTCCCCTCTCTGGCGCCTGACCCCGCTGGCCGCTGCCCTGTTGATCGGCTCCCAGGCCCACGCCCTGGAACTGCAACCCCAAGTCATCACCGGCAACCCATTGGGCAGCCAGCAACTGGCCTCGCCCACGACGGTGCTGGAAGGCGACGACCTGACCCTGCAACAAAAAGGCAGCCTCGGCGAGACCCTGAACAAACAGCCTGGCGTGTCGTCGTCGTACTTCGGCCCAGGCGCCAGCCGCCCGATCATCCGTGGCCAGGACGGCGACCGCATTCGTATCCTGCGCAATGGCGTGGGCGCGCTGGACGCCTCGTCGCTGTCCTATGACCATGCGGTGCCGCTGGACCCGGTCAACGTCGAGCGCATCGAGATCGTGCGTGGCCCGGCCGCCTTGCTGTATGGCGGCAGCGCCATCGGTGGCGTGGTCAACACCTTCGACAACCGCATCCCCACCGAAGCCATCGAAGGCATCCACGGTGCCGGTGAACTGCGCTACGGCGGCGCCGACACCACCCGCAGCAGCGCCGGCAAGCTGGAGGCCGGCAACGGCACCTTCGCCCTGCACCTGGATGCCAGCGCCCGCGAGTTCAATGACCTGAAAATCCCAGGCTTTGCCCGCAGCCGCCATGCCCCGGAAAGCGAAAATGGCCCCGGTAAAAATGGCCGCCTGGGCAACAGCAACGGGCGCCAGGACAGCGGCGCGGTGGGCAGCTCCTACACGTGGGACGATGGTTACGCCGGGCTGTCCTACAGCAACTCCGACAGCAACTACGGCTCGCCCGCCGAACAGGACGTGCGCATCCGCATGCAGCAGGAGCACTACGCCTTCGCGTCCGAGATTCGTAACCTGCAAGGCCCGTTTACCTCGGTGAAACTCGATGCCGGCTACACCGATTACGAACACCGCGAAATCGAAGGCGGCGAAACCGGTACCACCTTCAAGAACAAAGGCTATGAAGCCCGTGTCGAAGCACGGCACCAACCTTTGGGGCCGTTCGACGGCATTGTCGGCGCGCAGGTCAGCCGCAGTGAATTCTCGGCATTGGGCGAAGAGGCCTTCGTCCCACAGACCGATACCCATGCTGGCGCGCTGTTTATCCTCGAAGAAATGCAGGCCACCGAGCGCCTGAAACTCAGCCTGGGCGCACGCCTGGAACACACCACCGTCGACCCGGACGGCAAGGGCAACGAGCGTTTCGCCAAGGCCAACAGCTCCAGCAGCTTCACCGCCGGCAGCCTGTCGTCGGGCGCGGTGTATACGCTGACGCCCATCTGGTCGCTGGCCGCGACCCTGGGCTACACCGAGCGCGCGCCGACCTTCTACGAGCTGTATGCCAACGGCGCCCACGTCGCCACCGGTACCTATGAAGTGGGCGATGCCAAGCTGTCGAAGGAAAAAGCGGTAGCCAGCGACCTGGCCCTGCGCTTTGACAATGGCACCCACAAGGGCAGCTTCGGCGTGTTCTACAGCCACTTCTCCAATTACATCGGCCTGCTGAACAGCGGCCGCACCTTGAATGACGAGGGCGAAGAAGACGCCGATGGTATCCCGGAGTACACCTACTCGGGCGTGCGCGCACGTTTCGTCGGCTTCGAAGCCCAGGACCACTGGAAACTCGGCGAAGGCGCCTACGGCAAATTCGCCCTGGAGCTGTCGGGCGACTACACCCGCGCCACCAACCTGGATACCGGCGAAGCCTTGCCGCGCATCGCCCCACTGCGCTTGAACAGCGGTTTGTTGTGGGAACTGGACCGCTGGCAGGCGCGCATTGATGTCGAGCACGCTACCGGCCAGGGCCGTGTACCGCGCAACGAAAGCGGGACCGACGGCTACACCACCTTGGGCGCCAGCGCCGGTTATCGCTTCAACCTGGGCGGCAGCCAATGGCTGGCGTTCGTCAATGGCGAGAACCTGACCAACCAGACCGTGCGTTATGCCAGCTCGATCCTGCGCGATATTGCGCCGGCTCCGGGGCGTAGTGTGCAAGTGGGCCTGCGCACGACCTTCTAACAGACACTGCTGTTCAACCCTGTGGGAGCGGTGTTCTGTCGCACTGTTACCAAATCCGAAAGAATCCATCTTGCGATTAGCGCTTTCTCTCCCCGAGCCAGCGCTTTATCCTTGTCTGCAACAAACTGAAACGTTTCACCTTTCAGCCAAACCTGACGAACGCCCACCCCCGGCTGCCGTTTGCGTACCCAAAACCAAAAACTATTAAGACCTGCCCTTGCCTATGCCTGCTTTCCCAACACTGCGCCTGTGCGCTGCGCTGCTGCCTTTGTGCCTGATCACCTGCGCCCAGGCCGCGCCGGCCTTTGACCGTGAGTCCCCGTGGATGCTGGGTGATTTCGGCGGTTCCCGGACAGCGCTGTCTCAACTGGGCTACGACTTCAAGATCGACTACACCGGCGAGATGGGCAGTAACCTGCACGGCGGCTCGAACCACGACCGCACTGCGCGCTACAGCGATCAATGGGCCTTCGGCAGCCACCTGGACCTGCAGAAGATTTTCGGCTGGCAGGATGCCGAGTTCCAACTGACGATCACCGAACGCAGTGGCAACAACATCACGAACGATCGCATCAACGATCCGCGGGTTGGCGGCTTTACTTCGTCCCAGGAGGTCTGGGGCCGTGGCCAGACCTGGCGCCTGACGCAGATGTGGTACCAGCAGAAGTTCTTCGACCAGAAGCTCGATATCAAGGCTGGGCGTTTTGGCGAAGGCGAAGACTTCAACAGCTTCCCCTGCGACTTCCAGAACCTGGCGTTCTGCGGCTCACAGGTGGGCAACTGGGTCGGTGGCATCTGGTACAACTGGCCGGTAAGCCAATGGGCGCTGCGGGTCAAATACCACCTGACGCCCGAGTTGTACGCGCAAATCGGCGCCTATGAGCAGAACCCGTCCAACCTCGATCGCGGCAATGGCTTCAAGCTCAGCGGCAGCGGCACCCAGGGCGCCCTGTTGCCGGTGGAGCTGGTATGGACGCCAAAGGTCCACGGCCTGCCGGGTGAATACCGCGCCGGGTATTACTACAGCAGCGCCAAGGCCAGCGATGTGTACAAGGACCGCAACGACCAGCCCGCGGCCCTCAGTGGCGAGGCCTATCGCAGCGCCTCCAGCAAGCACGGCATCTGGCTGGGCGTGCAGCAGCAAGTCAGCAGCCTGGCCAGCGACAACACCCGGGGCTTGAGCGTGTTCGCCAACGCGACGATGCACGATAAGAAAACCAACGCTGTGGATAACTATGTCCAGGCCGGCGTGGTCTACAAAGGCCCGTTCGATGCTCGTGCCAAAGACGATATCGGCTTTGCCGTGGCCCGCGTCCACGTCAACCCGGCGTACCGCAAGAACGCCCAGGCCAGCAACCAGGCCCGCGCGGTCTACGACTTTGACGACGCCGCCTACCTGCCGGTGCAAGACACCGAGTACAGCGCCGAACTCTATTACGGCGTGCACGTCAGCCACTGGCTGACGGTGCGCCCGAACCTGCAGTACATCCGTCATCCGGGGGCCGTCGCCCAGGTGGATGACGCGCTGGTCGGCGGGATCAAGCTGCAAGCGTCCTTCTAAATCTGAATAAACGCAATTAGCCCTGAACCAAGCCTGCGCGCAAACGTCATCTACAGTGAACATGCGCGGGACTACCTTAAACGTCACGGAGAATCACACTATGAGCACTGATGGTGCTTCAAGTCCAAGCCGCCTGCTGCCCAGGCTGCTGGGGATCTTGCTGCTGATCATGGGCCTGGCCTTGTTGGCCGGGGGCATCAAGCTGAGCATGCTCGGCGGGTCGCTGTACTACCTGCTGGCCGGTATCGGCATCACCCTGACCGGCCTCCTGCTGCTGGCCACGCGCCGCGCGGCGCTGGGTTTGTACGCGGTGGTGCTGTTCGCCAGTACCGTGTGGGCCCTGTGGGAAGTCGGCCTGGACTGGTGGCAGTTGGTGCCGCGCCTGGCCCTGTTGTTCGGCCTGGGCATCGTCATGCTGCTGCCGTGGTTCCGTCGCCCCTTGCTGCGTGGCCAACCTGCCCCACTGGGCACTGGCGCACTGAGCGTGGCCGTGGTCTTGGCCGGCGCCACCGCCGTGGCCAGCCAGTTCACCAACCCCGGTGAAATCAAGGGCCAACTGGACCGTGATGCGGTACCGGGCATGACCAATGCCGCCCCGGCCCAGGCCGATGGCGACTGGAACTCCTATGGCCGCTCGGCCTTCGGTGATCGTTACTCGCCCCTGGCGCAGATCACCCCTGAGAATGCGCACAAACTGGTGCCGGCCTGGACCTATCGCACCGGCGACCTGCCTGGCCCGGGCGACCCCGGTGAAACCACCGCGGAAAACACCCCGCTGAAAGTCAACGGCATGCTCTACGTGTGTACGCCGCACAGCCAGGTGATTGCCCTTGATCCGGACACCGGCAAGGAAATCTGGCGCTTCGACCCTAAGCTCTCGACGCAAAAAGCCGCGAACTTCAAGGGTTGGGCGCACATGACCTGCCGTGGCGTGACCTATCACGATGACGCCGCCTACGCCGCCACCGCGCAAAGCCCGGCCACTGACGCCGCTGCGCCGGCTGCCAACGCCTGTCCGCGCCGGATCTTCCTGCCGACCGCCGACACCCGCCTGATCGCCCTGAACGCCGACACCGGCAAGATGTGCGAAGACTTCGGCGACAAAGGCCAGATCGACTTGGGTGCCAATATCG
Organism: Pseudomonas sp. 25 R 14; assembly: GCF_900004755.1. NCBI lineage: Bacteria > Pseudomonadati > Pseudomonadota > Gammaproteobacteria > Pseudomonadales > Pseudomonadaceae > Pseudomonas > Pseudomonas sp. 25 R 14. The sequence continues at coordinate 129,227 of NZ_CVTS01000065.1, forward strand.
GCGCCTTCGCCCCAGGTGGCTACTACTCCACCTCGCCGCCCGCCGTCACCCAGAACCTGGTGGTGATTGGTGGTCACGTCACCGATAACGTCTCCACCGACGAACCAAGCGGCGTGATCCGCGCGTTCGACGTACACACCGGCAAACTGGTGTGGAACTGGGACAGCGGCAACCCGGACGACACCACGCCGATTGCCGAGGGCAAGACCTACACCCGCAACTCGCCGAACATGTGGTCCATGTTCGCCGTCGATGAAAAACTCGGCATGCTCTACCTGCCGATGGGCAACCAGACCCCGGACCAGTTCGGTGGCTACCGCACGCCTGCGTCGGAGCTGCACGCTGCCGGCCTGACAGCGCTGGATATCGACACCGGTAAAGTGCGCTGGCACTACCAGTTCACCCACCATGACCTGTGGGACATGGACGTGGGCGGCCAGCCAAGCCTGATCGACATCAAGACCGCAGCCGGCGTGAAGCAAGCGGTGATGACTTCGACCAAGCAAGGCAGCATCTACGTGCTGGACCGTGCGACCGGCGAGCCTGTCGTGCCGATCAACGAAATCCCTGTGCCGCAAGGCGCGGTGGCCGGTGATCACACCTCGCCAACCCAGCCCAAGTCCGACCTCAACTTCATGCCACCGCCCCTCAAGGAACGTGACATGTGGGGTGTGACCCCGTTCGACCAACTGCTGTGCCGGATCGACTTCAAGTCCCTGCGCTACGACGGCCCGTTCACCCCGCCATCGCTGCAAGGCTCGATCGTCTACCCAGGCAACTTCGGCGTGTTCGACTGGGGCGGCATCTCGGTTGACCCGGTGCGCCAGATCGCGTTCGTCAACCCGAGCTACATGGCGTTCAAATCGACCATGATCCCGGCGGAAAAAATCGCCGCCATGGGCCCACGCGTCAGCGAAACCGAAGGCGTGCAGCCGAACAAAGGCACGCCGTACGGCGTGGTCCTCGAAGCGATGCTGTCGCCCATGGGCCTGCCGTGCCAGGCTCCGGCCTGGGGTTATGTGGCTGCCGTGGACTTGACCAATAACCAGACCATCTGGATGCACAAGAACGGCACCGTGCGTGACAGCTCGCCGGTTCCCATCCCCCTGAGCATGGGCGTGCCAAGCCTGGGCGGGACCTTCACCACCGCCGGTGGCGTGTCCTTCCTCAGCGGTACCCTCGACCAGTACCTGCGTGCCTATGACGTGAAAAACGGCAAGCAACTGTGGGAAGGTCGCCTGCCTGCAGGCGCACAGACCACCCCGATGACCTACACCGGCAAGGACGGCAAGCAATACGTGCTGGTCGTGGCGGGCGGTCATGGTTCCCTGGGGACCAAGCAGGGTGACTATGTGATGGCGTTCAAGCTGGCGGATTAAGCGGCAGCTGCAATAAAAAACCCCGGAATTCCGGGGTTTTTTATTTGAAATACAGTCCAAATGTAGGAGCGGGCTTGCCCGCGATGGCGTCTGTAAGAGCGCCGCAGGGTGTCAGTTACCCAACGTCATCGTTAACGACCATCGCAGGCAAGCCAGCTCCCACACAAGCCAGTCCCCACATGAGGTTGTGTTGAATCAGTCAGACCGTGCTGCGATCTCGACGCATCCACATTTCAAACGCCATGGCATTCAACGGCCGGCTGATCAGGTAACCCTGGGCCGTGTCGCAATTCCACTGTTTGAGCAGCCTCAGGCTCGGCTCGAACTCCACCCCTTCGGCCACCACCTTGAGCCCCAGGTTGTGGCTCATCTCGATGGTCGAGCGCACGATCACCGCATCGCCGCTGGTGCTGTCGAGGTTGCGCACAAACGACTGGTCGATCTTCAGTTCCTGCACCGGCAGGCGCTGCAACTGGGCCAGGGATGAGTAGCCGGTGCCGAAGTCGTCCACCGACAGGCTGATGCCACACCCGCGCAGTTGCTCAAGGATGCGCAAGGCCTGTTCCGGGTTGTGCATGATTGCGCTTTCGGTGATTTCAAAGATCAATTGCCCGGCCAGCACCCCGTGTATCTCCAGCAACTCGGTCACCCGTGGCGCCAGCCCTTCGTCGCCCAGGTCATCCACCGAAATATTCACCGACAGCTGCACCTCCAGCCCACGCACGCTCCACTCTGCCAATTGGCGGATGGCCTCTTCTATCACCCAGTGGGTCAGGCTGGACATGCTGCCGGAGCGTTCGGCCAGGGGAATGAATTCGGCGGGCGATACCAGCCCCAGGGTCGGGTGTTGCCAGCGCAATAGCGCTTCGGCCTGGCGCACGTAGCCATGGCGCAGGTCGAGCTTGGGTTGATAACACAGGTATAACTCACCCTCGATGGCGGCGCGGCGCAGGTCGCGGATCAGGCTGATCTGGCGTTGATGGGCGAGGTCTCGGTCCTGTTGATAGATCTGCAGATAGCCGGGCTGCGCGGCGGCATCGTGGCGTGCAATGGCCGCGCGGCTGATCAGTTCTTCGACCTGCCGGCCATCTTCAGGGTAGGTCGCAATACCCATGCTCACTTCGTGCCGCAACTCATCACCGCCGACCCGCTGCGGTTCGGTCAGCAGCGCGTACAAGCGGTCGGCACGGGCCACCGCGCTGTCGATCCGGGTATTTTCCAGCAGCACCAGGAACTCGCTGCCCGTGATACGGGCCGCCGTGTCGCCAGCGGCCAGGCTCGACAGCAGACAGCGGCTGGCTTCGCGGAGCATTTCTTCAACGCCTTGCGGGCCAAAGCCTTCGTTGATCACGCGGTAGTTTTCAATCCCCAGGTACAGCAACACCACCGGGCGCCGCGCGCTGATCGCGCTGCCCAGGCGCTCCATGGCCAGGGCGCGGTTGGGCAGCCCGGTCAGGGCATCGTGCAAGGCGTTATGGGCCAGTTGCCGTTCGCGCACGGCGATGCCGCTCTGCATTGCGTTGAAGGCGCGGGCCAGCAGGCCGAACTCATCCTTGCCACGCACCGCCACCGGTGTGCGGTAATCGCCGGCGCCAATCCGTTCGGCCGCCTGCACCAGGGCATTGAGTGGGCGCGACACCCGGCGCGCCATCAACAGCGCGCCCACCAACGACACCAGCAATGCGGCCAGAGCGATGCCGAGAAATTGCCGGTCCAGCGGCGCAAAGGATTGCAGGGCGTGGTCCAGCGGGCTTTGCAACAAGGCCATGACTTGCCCGCCCTCCCCACTGTTGGCCAGGGGCAGCACCTGGCTGAGAAAACGCTGGCCGCGAAACTCGATCATCTGCCCCCGCGCGGTAGTACTTGAATCTTGCAGCGCCTGGATGATCGCCGGGCGATCCTCCATCGGCTGAGTGCTGAACAAGGTACCCGGCTCACCGTTGTCCAGGCTCATGAATGACACTTCCAGGTTGCTCAGGGAGCGCAACTCGCTGGCAAACGTCTCATCCATGGAGAACCCCATGACCACCCGGGCCACGGGCAACGGATCGAGGACCTCTTCCTCGACCAGCAGGAACGGCTGGCCAGCCAGGGCGACGATCAGAATCTGCAGGGAGTTGCGCCGGGCCTGGCGCAGGGCATGGGCGTAAGGGAAGACTTGCTGGCGGGGAACGCCAGCCAGGGTACTGACGATGACCTGCCCGTCGAGTCCCAGCACAAACACCTCGCTGCTGCGGACCCCTGTGCCATGGCGCTGCAAGGCGGCAATAATCTGTGACGGCTGGCCGGCGGCAACGGCCCGGCGGAACTGCGCGTCCACCGTCAGCCAGTCCAGGCCGTATTGCAAGCGCCGCCCGCGCAGGTCCAGCAAACGCTCGAATACCCGGCTGCCGGTTTCCAGCTGCACCTGGGCCTGGTTTTCCACCGCCCGGGTGGTGGCGCCCTGGACGGCGAAATACACCGCGCCCACCACAACCAGCAGCAGTAACGCCAACACCCCAGCCAGGCGCGTCTGGAAGGCGTGGCGCCAGCCAATCCGCTTGCCCTCCGGCAGCGTTCGCCCACCCCAGCTCAAGCGTCCTTTTGTCATACGCATCCCTCGCGACTACAACCCTGACGTCAAAAAAATGCCCTTTCATTCAGGGCATTTGGACATCCAGATTAGTCTTCGCCGGGCAGAAGTAAAACCTAATAAATGCGGGCGGTTCGATGACATTATTTTGACGACAAATCACCGCCTAAACGGCAGCGGGCCCGCATGAAATCGCCCCAGCGGCGCACCAGGTAGTTGTGCTCGTCCATCACCGAATTCCACACCGCGATATGCCCCATGCGCTGCTCGTAGGAGCCACCATCGCGGACTTCGCCGACGTCGATCAGTGGCAGGCCATCGCTGCCCAGCAACTCTTCGCGGGCGGGTTTTCCTGCGTACCAGTAGTCCCACTCGGCGCTGCTCAGGTGGTCGCGGCTGCGCGCCGGGTTGCCGATGTAGTAACCCTGGCGGGCCATCACCGCACCGGGCCAACCCGACAGCCACCAGTTGAGGTAGGCATAGGCCGCGTCCAGCACCGGGCCTTTGGCATGGCGCGACAGCGACAGGCCGCCGAACCAGGCGCGATAGCCTTCGCGGGGCACAGCCAGACGGTATTTGACCCCGGCCCGATGCAGGCGCATCAAGGTCGGCGACCACAGGCTCTGGATATCGATGCTGGGGCTGAGCATCAATTGCGCCGCTTCCTCATCGTCGGACCAGAACGCGGCGAAATGGCCTTCCTTCTGCTTGCGCACAAGAATGTCGGCCAGCACATCGATCTCTTCGATGCTCATATTGCCGATGTCATTGAAGTCGGCCAGCCCCGCGCCCTGCACCGCCAGCGCCGCATCCAGGGCGCCGATGGCCGCGTCGCTTTGCAGCGCGGTGCGTGCGCTCCAGGCCGGGTCCAAAAGCCAGCCCCAGCTTTCATTGCTGCGGCAAAAGCCCTCGGGCAAGCGCTCGGGACGATAGGCAAAGCTGTCGGCGTTGTGGGTCAAGGGCAACATGCTGATGCGCTCGCTGACGGTGCTGCCGAGGCTGCCATCGTGCTGCACGAACAGGCGTTCGCTGGGCACGCTGCCGCCGCCCAGGCGATCATCAGCACTCAGGCGCCCGCGCTTGGGCAGGTCGTTGATCTCGTGCCACAGGGCGATGCGCCGGGTATCGATTGGCTGGATCGCCCGTGCCGGCCACACAAAGTCGACGTTGTGAAACCACTGGTCATAGAGGTCATAGCTGTCCGGCTGCATCACCGCGATGCGCTGCGCCTGCTCGACATCGTGGACCTGATACACCAGGCGAATGCCCAGCTCCTGTTCGGCGCGCACGCGCAAACATTCCAACAGGGTCACCGAGGTGCCCAGCACTCTTAGGGTAATCATGGGGCGAACCTGCGGCAGAACACATCAAAGGAGCGGCGCAGCAACGCCGGGTCAAGGCCGCGCAAGATAAACACCAGGCGCGACTGACGCTCCGTGCCCGGCCATGCAGGCAAATGAACCGGGGCATACAGGCAATGCTGCACGCCATGAATGACGATGGGGGCTGAGCTGGCGTTCACGTTGAGCAGTCCTTTGACGCGAAGAATGCGTTCGCCGTGGCATCTTAACAGCATCGATAACCAGACCCCGAAGCCCACCCAGTCCAGGGGCTGGTCGAAGGTCAGGCAACACACTTGCGCCGCGCCGTGGGTCGAGGGTGTGGAAGCTGCCTGATGCAATTTCCAGCGCCCCACTTCCAGCGCTGGCGTGGCGCTGCGCAGACCTTCACCCAGCAGCAATTGGTCGCCACTGTGGACCTCATCCGTGTTGAGGATCGGCGTGCCGGCGTTCAGCGCGGCCAGGTGTTGGCGCAAGTCATCGCAGTGATCCACCAGGTCGGTCTTGCTCAACAGCAAGCGATCGGCCGCCGCCACCTGGGCCAGCCACTCCGGGTGCAGGCGCTCTTGCAGGGCGGCGTGGCTGGCATCGACCAGGGTCACCACCAGGCCGATATGAAAACGCCCGCGCAGTTGCACATCGTTGTTCAAGGTGGCGAGGATCGGCGCCGGGTCGGCCAGGCCGGTGGTTTCCAGGATCACCCGCTTGAAGGCCGGGATTTCGCCACGTTCGCGGCGTTGCAGCAGGCCCAGTAGCGCGTCTTTCAATTCGCCACGGATGGAACAGCAGATGCAACCGCTGGGCAGCAATACCGTGTCGGGCGCCACTTCTTCGACCAGGAGATGGTCGATGCCGACATCGCCAAATTCATTGATCAGCAGCGCCGTGTCACCGAGGCTTTCGCCTTGCAACAGGCGCTTGAGCAAGGTGGTCTTGCCGCTGCCGAGGAAGCCGGTGATCACATTCAGCGCAATACTCATATTCATCCCCCACATTCAAAGGCGGTCCGGGGCAACTTCCAGATGGTTGAGCAAGGTTGGGTCCAGAGGATCCAGCGGGCGCCCCAGCATGCTTTCTGCGGCACGCCATAGCTGATCCAGGCCGCTGGCCAGTTCCTGCTTGCCGGTGGCGCCGAGCAGCAGGTAAGAGGCGCCCTGGAAGTCTTCGACCTTGAGCCGGAACACCGCCAGCACCTGGTTGATCGCGGCAATCCGGCGCAGGCGTTCGCGGCGCCGTGGCAGCTCGTCGCCCAAAGGATCGCTCCAGTGCAGGTCTTCGCCCAGCAGTCCACAGAGTCCGCACATGCTTAAGCTCCGCTCATGGCATGACATCGCCGGAGTTCGGCCCCAGTGTCTGGCCAACAAACAGGTTGCCACCCGGCTCACTGGCCAGCAGCACCGCCGTGGGCGCCACTTCATCGGCCAGGCCGAAGCGCCCCAGGGGCAACTCGGCGGCCTTGGCGCGCTTCCAGGTGTCACTGATGCCGCCCACCAGCGGCGTTTCAATCGGGCCGGGGGCGATGGCGTTGACCAGTACGTTGTCCTTGGCCACTTCCAGGGCCAGGGATTTGGTAAAACCGATCACCCCGGCCTTGGCCGCCGCGTAGTGGGTGAGTTCAGCGCCGCCCTTGATCCCCAGTTGCGAAGCGACGTTGATAATCCGCCCCCAACGCTGGGCGAGCATATGGGGCAAGGCACGCTGGCTGGCGATAAACACGCTGGTCAGGTCCACGCGCAGCATGTCGTTCCACATCTCGATGGACAGGTCGACACAGCGCGCCTGGGTCAGCATGCCGGCGTTGTTGACCAGGATGTCGATGCCGCCGAAACGGGCGACGCAACTGTCCACACTGGCCTGGGCGCCTTCGACGGTGCCGACATCGGCGATGCACTCAAACACCTCGGCACCAAGGTTGCGACAGGTGATGGCGGTTTCGGCCAGGCTCGCGGCGTCGCGGTCGGCCAGCAGCAGGCGTGCGCCTTCGATGGCGTAGGCGCGGGCGATGGCAGCGCCGATACCGCTGCCGGCGCCGGTGATCACGGCGCGGCGGTTGCTGAGTTGAGGCATATAGATTCTCCTGTTCCTGAGACGGGTGAGCGTCCCATAGGGTTAATCGGGCCAGCGCACGGTCAGGCCGCCATCGATGACGATGCTCTGCCCGGTCAGGTAGCTGGAGGCATCGCTGGTCAAGAACTGCACCAGCGATGCCACCTCATCCGCCCGCCCAACCCGGCCCAGCGGGATCGCCCGCGCGGCTTTCGCCAGGCCTTCGGGGCCGAGGGAGTTCTTTGCATCCAGCGACTGCGGCGTCTCGATCAACCCCGGGATCACGGCGTTGCAACGGATCCCCAGCGGCGCCAACTCCACCGCCAGCGAGCGACACAAACCCGGTACGCCCGCCTTGGCCGCCGCGTAATGCGCGTGCTCCTGCCAGCCGTACACGCCACCGGCAATCGACGAGATCGCCACCAGCGCCCCACCCTCTTTCATCTGCCGGGTCGCCGCGCGGAAGGTGCGCATCACCCCCGTCAGGTCGACGTTGAGCATCTCGTTCCACAGCGCGTCGGTCATCTCCAGCAATGGCGCTCGGCGCAACAGGCCGGCGTTGGCCACCGCATAGTCGAGGCGGCCAAAATACTGGATCGCCTGCGCCGCCAGGTTATCCACAGAGGTGGTATCCCCCACGTCCAGCGGCAACATCACGCATTCACCACCGGCCGCTTGCACCAGGTCTGCGGTGATTTGCGGGTCATGGGGATCGGCCGGGTAATACCCGCCCACCACCGCCACGCCGCTGCGCGCATAAGCCACGGCGAGGGCTTGGCCGATGCCACTGGCGGCACCGGTAATCAAGGCAACTTTACGGCTCATCAATACACTCCTTACTGGACAGTTTCCGGACGCACGTGGCGTGCGGCAAACATCAGCGCGCCGGAGAGGAAGCACGGCAGCGCACCGAAATACAGGGCGGCGGTCTGCCAATCACTGCCGGCAGACAACACCTGGGTCGCGCCAAAGCCGGCGACCACGGCGCCAATCGGGCCCATGGCATGGATGATCGCGCCGCCGGTGGCACGGATGCTGGTAGGGAAACTTTCACTGATGAAAAACAGCGCCGCCGAGTACGGGCCGATCAGGAAGAACAGGCCCAGGCTGTACAGCCCGACCACCATGGGCATATTGCTCGGCCCATACAGCATGCCGGCGAATGCCAGGCCGCCAAGCATCCAGCCCAGGCCGATCACGTTGCGCCGACCGATCTTGTCGCCCAGCCAGCCGTGGGTCAGGTAGCCGCAGTAGCCCACCAGGTTGGACAGCACAAGGATGATCAGCGAGTTCTCGAACGAGATGTGGTGCACGCTGATGATCACCGAGGTGCCAAGCACGCTGAACACCTGGATCGCCGCCCAGTTGAGCAGGATCGCCGCGCCGATCACCAGGGTCGCCCGGCGTGCCGGACCACGGAAGGCCGCCTTGAGGCCGGCCTTGCTGTGTTCATCGTAGTCCACGCCGTAGGTCAGGGCGACGTTCTGCGCCTCGCTCACCGCGCCGCTTTTACGCAGTTGGGTGATGCGCTGGTGGATCTGGAACTGCGGGCTCTCCTTGAGCTTGCGCGCCATGATCGCAATCACGATGGCCGGGATGGCCGCGAAGATGAAGCAGCCCTGCCAGCCGATGATCGGCAACAGCAGCGCAGTCAGGCCCGCAGCGATCAGCGCGCCCACCGGCCAGCCGCCTTGTACCAGGCTGTAGATAAAGCCACGGCGCTTGGCCAGTTTCGGGTCGTCGGAAGCGGCGTACAGCTCGCTCAAATAGGTAGCGTTGACCGTTTCCTCGGCATAGCCCAGGCCACCCAGGGAACGGATAAAGATCAACGGTGACTTGCCCCACGCGCCGCCAATGGCCGTCAGGGCCGAGCACACGGCGGAGCCGGCGACGGTGAAGATAATCCCGGTGCGCCGTCCCAGCTTGTCCACCAGCGGGCCGATGGCCAGCGCCACCACGGCAGTCCCCACCGCCACCCAGGTCGCAATCTCGGCTTGCTCCACCTCACCCCAGCCGAAATGCCGGCCGATTTCCGGCAGCAACGTGCCGAACAGGATGAAGTCATACACCGCAAACACCCAGGCAAAAAACGCAATCCAGGTGGCGAAACGCACCTCCTTGGACGTCAGTTGCCGGGGTTTCCAGCCAGTCAGGTCGAGCTTGTTATAGATAGACATGGATCGCGCCTCGATGGGGGCAAAGGGTCAGGTACGCATGGGGCCCCCTGTAGGAGCGAGCTTGCTCGCGAAAAACCCAAGTGCGCCGCGTACATCCAGGATGCCCGCGTCATCGTCAGCGATTTTCGCGAGCAAGCTCGCGCCTACAGGGGGGCCAGGTCAGGTACGGGGTTGGCGGCGGATAAAGTCGTCGGCGATCTCGTCGAAGGTGACGAAGCGCACACCGGCATGGCCCTGGATGTGTTCGATCAAGCGTTCAAGCATCAACAGCACTTGCGGGCGACCGGACACGTCGGGGTGGATGGTCATGGTGAACACCGCGTGCTCGTGCTCGCGGTAGACCCAGTCGAACTGGTCGCGCCACATTTCTTCCAGATGGCGCGGGTTGACGAAGCCATGGCTATTGGGCGCTTTCTTGATGAACATCATTGGCGGCAGGTCGTCGAGGTACCAGTTGGCCGGGATCTCCACCAGGTCGGTTTCTTCGCCGCGCACCAGGGGTTTCATCCAGGTATCGGGGTGCTGGCTGTAGTCGATCTTGGTCCAGGTATCGCCCTTGCGCACGTAGTAGGGATGGAAGTCGTTGTGCATCAGGCTGTGGTCGTACTTGATGCCTTTTTTCAGCAGCAACTCATTGGTGACCTTGCTGAACTCCCACCAGGGCGCGACGTAGCCGGTGGGGCGCTTGCCAGTGACCTGGGTGATCAGTTCGATGGACTTGTCGAGGACGATTTCTTCCTGCTCGGCCGTCATGGCAATGGGGTTTTCATGGCTGTAGCCATGCACACCTATTTCGTGGCCGGCATCGGCCACGGCCTTCATCTGCTCAGGAAAGGTTTCCATCGAGTGACCAGGGATAAACCAGGTGGTGCGCAGGCCATAGCGCTCGAACAACTTGAGCAGGCGCGGCGCGCCGACTTCACCGGCGAACAAGCCACGGGAAATATCGTCCGGGGAGTCTTCGCCGCCATAGGAACCGAGCCAGCCGGCGACCGCGTCGACGTCGACGCCAAATGCACAGAGGATGTCTTTAGCCATGGGGTATCTCCCTTCAAGGTTGATTGCGGTTTCAACGGCCAGGGCGGCCCACCACAAAAACGTACATATTAATAAAATGTACATTTAACAAAGGCAGATTTCGTGCCAGCCTGTCTGCGCACTCAAGCCCAGGATCGGACGACCCGGCCAAGACCTACGGGATAGATGGTGTTGAGTCCGGGGAAAAAATCTTGCACCGCATTCGCGATAGGCCTTCAATGAAATAATGTATCTTTTATTAATAAATACATTTTGGTGCAGAAAGGTAACACCCCAACATTCCAGGCCCCAAAAAAGTGCCGCCGATGTGGCGCAGAGTGACAGGCGCATCTATGAGAGAATCCCCGGCCACCGTCCTACATGCCTCAGAGAAAGCAATGAAAGCAGTGTCCGCCTCGGCCTCCCGCTACGCGATGATTCACCAGTTGTTGCGTGATGCGATCGTCAGCGGCACCGCGCGCCACGGGCTGGTCCTGCTGGAGGCGCCGCTGGCCGAACTGTTCGGCACCAGCCGCGTGCCGGTGCGCAAGGCGCTGGACCTGCTGCACACAGAAGGGTTGATCTGCCGTTTCGATGGCCGGGGTTACCTGATCAACCCCGAAGGCCTGGACCTGGAGCCGCTGCGCCTGCCCCTGAGCCATGCGCACCTGGGCCTGAACGGCGAAGATGAACTGGTGGACACCCGCCCCCTGGGTGAACGCATCGTCGAGGAAATCGGCGCGGCGCTGTCCACCTGCATTGCCTTCGGCCACTACCGCCTCGATGAACAGGCCGCCGCCGATCACTACGGCGTCAGCCGCGCGGTGGTGCGTGAAGCCTTGATGCGCCTGCGCGACCGCGGCCTGGTGGAAAAGGAGCCGTACTCGCAATGGCTGGCAGGCCCGCTGACCGCCCGGGAAGTCACTGAAGACTACGAGCTACGCGCCTGCCTGGAGCCGGAAGCCTTGCGCCAGAGCGCGCCGGGCCTGGCCCGCGAGGTGCTCGAAGCCATGTTGCAGCGGGTGATCGACGCGCAAAACAGCGCCCACTGCAGCCTTGAAGACATCGAACAACTCGAAGCCGACCTGCACCAGCACTGCCTGGCGGGCCTGCAGAACCGCAAGATCGCCGCGCTGATCCGCCAGGGCCAGAGCCCGATGATCATCAGCCGGATCTTCTACCGTTTGCTGGGGATCGGCGCAGACCCGGCGATGCTCGCCGAACACCGGCTGATCCTGGAACTGCTGCTGCACGGGGCCTTCGATGCCGCGGCGCTGAACCTGCGCGAGCATTTGCAGCGGGCACGCCAGCGCATGTTGCAGCGGTTGAAGGTGTTGTCGGTGCTGCCGGAGCAACCATTGCCCGCCTACCTGCACAAAATCAGCTGACCTACAGGTTGGTTAATATCATGCAATTTGTTGCTAACCACGCCGCGCCATTGAAACCACCGCTCACCTGCCCCATCTAACCTGCATACTTCACTATGCAGGTGCCCCATGAGCGACCAGCAAGAATTCCCCGATATCGACCTCAACGACTACGCCGACCCCGAAAACGCCCAAGCTCCGTCGTCCAACACTGGCCTCGCCCTGCCTGGGCAGAACCTGCCGGACAAGGTCTATATCATCCCGATCCACAACCGGCCGTTCTTCCCGGCGCAAGTATTGCCGGTGATCGTCAATGAAGAGCCCTGGGCCGAGACCCTGGAGCTGGTAAGCAAATCCGACCATCACTCCCTGGCCCTGTTCTTCATGGACACGCCACCTGAAGACCCACGGCATTTCGATACCTCCGCCCTGCCGCTGTACGGCACCCTGGTGAAGGTCCATCACGCCAGCCGCGAAAACGGCAAGCTGCAATTCGTCGCCCAGGGCCTGACCCGTGTGCGGATCAAGACCTGGCTCAAGCACCATCGCCCACCGTACCTGGTGGAAGTCGAATACCCGCACCAGCCCAGCGAGCCGACCGACGAGGTCAAGGCCTACGGCATGGCGCTGATCAATGCGATCAAGGAACTGCTGCCGCTCAACCCGCTGTACAGCGAAGAGCTGAAGAACTACCTCAACCGCTTCAGCCCCAACGACCCATCGCCCCTGACCGACTTCGCCGCCGCGCTGACCTCGGCCACGGGTAACGAGTTGCAGGAAGTGCTGGACTGCGTGCCCATGCTCAAGCGCATGGAGAAAGTGTTGCCGATGCTGCGCAAAGAGGTTGAAGTCGCGCGCCTGCAAAAGGAGATCTCCGCCGAAGTTAACCGCAAGATCGGCGAGCACCAGCGCGAGTTCTTCCTCAAGGAACAGCTCAAGGTGATCCAGCAGGAGCTGGGGCTGACCAAGGACGATCGCAGCGCCGACGTCGAGCAGTTCGAGCAACGCCTGGAAGGCAAGGTGCTGCCGGCCCAGGCGCAGAAACGCATCGATGAAGAACTGAACAAACTGTCGATCCTGGAAACCGGCTCGCCGGAATACGCGGTCACGCGCAATTACCTGGACTGGGCCACCTCGGTGCCGTGGGGTGTGTATGGCGAGGACAAACTCGACCTCAAGCACGCACGCAAGGTCCTGGACAAACACCACGCCGGCCTGGATGACATCAAGAGCCGCATCCTCGAATTCCTCGCCGTCGGCGCCTATAAAGGCGAAGTCGCCGGTTCCATCGTACTGCTGGTGGGCCCGCCGGGCGTGGGCAAGACCAGCGTCGGCAAATCCATTGCCGAGTCCCTGGGCCGGCCGTTCTACCGCTTCAGCGTCGGCGGCATGCGCGACGAGGCCGAGATCAAGGGCCATCGCCGCACCTACATCGGCGCCCTGCCGGGCAAGCTGGTGCAGGCGCTTAAAGATGTGGAGGTGATGAACCCGGTGATCATGCTCGACGAGATCGACAAGATGGGCCAGAGCTTCCAGGGCGACCCGGCCTCGGCGCTGCTGGAAACCCTCGACCCGGAGCAGAACGTCGAGTTCCTCGATCACTACCTGGACCTGCGCCTGGACCTGTCCAAAGTGCTGTTCGTGTGTACCGCCAACACCCTGGACTCAATCCCCGGCCCCCTGCTGGACCGGATGGAAGTGATTCGCCTGTCGGGCTATATCACTGAAGAGAAAGTCGCCATCGCCAAGCGTCACCTGTGGCCCAAACAGTTGGAAAAGGCCGGTGTGACCAAGAACAGCCTGGGCATCACCGACAGCGCCCTGCGCGCCCTGATTGATGGCTACGCCCGCGAAGCCGGGGTGCGCCAGTTGGAGAAACAGCTGGGCAAGCTGGTGCGCAAAGCCGTGGTCAAGCTGCTGGACGAGCCGGACTCGGTGATCAAGATCGGCAACAAGGACCTGGAAGGTTCCCTGGGCATGCCGGTGTTTCGCAACGAGCAAGTGCTGTCGGGCACCGGCGTCATCACCGGCCTGGCCTGGACCAGCATGGGCGGCGCGACCTTGCCGATCGAAGCGACGCGCATCCACACGCTCAATCGCGGCTTCAAACTCACCGGGCAGTTGGGCGAAGTGATGAAGGAATCCGCCGAAATCGCCTACAGCTACATCAGCTCCAACCTGAAGTCGTTTGGCGGTGATCCGAAGTTCTTCGATGAAGCCTTCGTCCACCTGCACGTACCGGAAGGCGCCACGCCCAAGGACGGCCCGAGTGCCGGGGTGACCATGGCCAGTGCCCTGCTGTCGCTGGCACGCAACCAGCCGCCGAAAAAAGGCGTGGCCATGACCGGTGAACTGACCCTGACCGGGCATGTGCTACCGATTGGCGGCGTGCGTGAGAAAGTGATTGCGGCACGGCGCCAGAAGATTCATGAACTGATCCTGCCGGAGCCTAATCGCGGGAGCTTTGAAGAGTTGCCGGACTACCTCAAAGAGGGCATGACGGTGCACTTTGCCAAGCGCTTTGCGGATGTGGCGAAGGTGTTGTTCTGATAGATCTGTAGCGCCTGCACTGGCCTCATCGCGGGCAAGCCCGCTCCTACAGGGTACGCATTCCAACTGTAGGAGCGGGCTTGCCCGCGATAGGGCCAGCACGGCCAACATAAATCCCCTGCTGTAACACCTTGTCTCATCTTCGGTTATGCTCGCTCTTCGTCGTCAATCAACGGAGCTTTCATGACCGCTGCCCGCCTGCTTCTTCCGTTAAGCCTCGCCCTGCTCGCGGCTTGCGCCAGTGCACCGAAGCAAAACGTCACCGTGGAAAAACAGAGCGCCTGCCCGCTGGTGCTCAAGACCGGGCAAAACCTGATCCTGACCTTGCCCAGCAACCCCACCACCGGCTACCGCTGGGCGATCCAGGATTCGGCTGGCGGCGTGCTGCGCAGCCTGAGTCCCGAGGTCTACAGCAATCCCGAGGATGCCGGCGTGGTCGGGGCCGCCGGGCAATCGACCTGGCGTTTCCAGGCGTTTACCGCCGGTAGCGGCCGCCTACGCCTGACCTCCCAACAACCCTGGGCCCCGGAAGTGAATCCGGTGGACACCTTTGACTGCGCCATTACGGTGAACTGATATGCCATGGATGATTCTTGCGTTGATGGGTGCGGGTACCTTTATCTACGGCCTGAGCACGCACGCCACCTTGCTTTGCCTGTTGGTCAAGCCGCTGCCGGTACTGGCGATGTTGGGCTGGCTGCATGATGCGCCACCCAGCGACTATCGACGCTGGATCAGCCTCGGGTTGATTTTTTCCCTGGTGGGCGATGTGTTGCTGGCCTGGCCCGGCGACCTGTTTATCTTTGGCCTCGGTGCGTTTCTGTTTGCGCACCTGGCGTACCTCAAGGCCTATTTCAGCGACTGCCGCCGTGCAGCGCTGCCGGCCTTGATACTGGCGCTGGTGGTGGGCGCGATCTTGCTGAGCATCCTGATTTCCCATGGCCTGGGCGACTTGTTGATTCCGGTGGTGGTGTATGCGCTGGTGATCAGCGCCATGCTCTGGCGTGCGTTGGCCCGGCTGGGCAGCGATGTGCCCAAGCGCTCGGCACAACTGGCGGCCATTGGCGCGGCGTTGTTTGTGTTTTCCGACACGCTGATCGGGATCAACCGCTTTGTGGTGACCTTTGATGCTGCGCCGTATTTGCTGATCATTACCTACTGGCTGGGGCAATGGGGGATCACCGCGTCGGCGTTCCATCAGACAACCCGCGCATCCAAGGAGCAAGTTGGCTAAAATGCCGGCCTTTTCCCCTTGTCGCCGGAACAGCCGTGAGCAAAGAACCCGATCGCCTATTCGCCCAGCCCTTGCCCCAGGTGCCGGACTTCGCCTTTAACGAGGACGTGGTGCGGGTATTCCCGGACATGATCAAGCGTTCGGTGCCCGGCTACCCGACCATTGTCGAGAACCTCGGTGTGCTCGCCGCGCAGTTTGCCCAGCCCAATAGCGTGCTGTATGACCTGGGCTCGTCCCTCGGCGCGGTGACCCAGGCCCTGCGCCGCCACGTGCGCACCGACGGTTGCCGGGTGATCGCTGTGGATAACTCGGCGGCGATGGTCGAGCGCTGCCGCGAATACCTCAACGGCCAGGACTCGATGTTCCAGGAGCTGTTGCCGGTGGAGGTGATCGACGGCGATATCCTCGCCCTGCAGTTCCAGCCGGCCTCAGTGGTGGCGCTGAATTTCACCCTGCAATTTATCGCCCCTGAAGAGCGCCTGGCATTGCTTGGGCGGATTCGCCAGGCGCTGCTGCCAGGTGGCGCGCTGATTCTCTCGGAAAAACTGCGCTTCAATGATCCCCAAGAGCATGCGCTGCTCACCGACCTGCATGTGGCGTTCAAGCGCGCCAACGGCTACAGCGAGCTGGAAATCGCCCAGAAGCGCAGCGCCATCGAAAACGTCATGAAGCCCGACAGCCTCGAAGAACACCGCGAGCGCCTGCTGGCGGCCGGGTTCTCGAAAGTCGTGCCGTGGTTCCAGTGTCTTAACTTTGCCTCGTTGATTGCCTTGCCATGATTGATCTGTCTCCCCTCGCCCGCCATCTGGTCGGCACTCCCCTGGCCGTTTGGGCCCAAGGCGTGCAAGCGCAACTCGATGCAAAAATGGAAAAGGGCCATGGCGACCTCGCGCGCTGGCAAAGTGCGCTGGACGCATTGCCCAAGATCCTGCCCAGCGAAATCGACCTGCTGAACGGCCTGACCCTCGACACCGATTGCGATGACGCAACCCGCACGCAGATGCATGCCGCGCTGATGGGCCTGAGCCCGTGGCGCAAGGGGCCGTTCAACCTGTTCGGGGTGCATGTGGACACCGAATGGCGCTCGGACTGGAAATGGTCGCGGGTCGCGCCGCACCTGAACCTCAAAGGCAAGCGCATCCTCGATGTCGGCTGTGGCAACGGCTATTACATGTGGCGCATGCTCGGCGCCGGTGCCGACAGCGTGATTGGCGTCGATCCCAATTGGCTGTTTTTCTGCCAGTTCCAGGCGGTACAGCGCTACTTGTCGGCCCCCAACGCCTGGCACCTGCCCTTCCCGTTCGAAGACCTGCCGCCGAACATGGAAGGTTTCGACACCGTGTTCTCCATGGGCGTGTTCTACCACCGCCGCTCGCCGATCGAGCACTTGCTGGCACTCAAGGATTGCCTGGTCAAGGGTGGCGAACTGGTACTGGAAACCTTGGTGATCGAGGGTGACCAGCAGCAGGTGTTGGTGCCGGAAGACCGCTATGCGCAGATGCGCAACGTGTGGTTTCTGCCATCCGTGCCGGCACTGATGTTGTGGCTACGCCGTGCGGGTTTCAGCGATGTACGTTGCGTGGATGTCAGCGTGACCACGGTCGAGGAACAACGCGGGACGGAGTGGATGAAGTATCAGTCGCTGAGTGATTTCCTCGACCCTGAGGATCACAGCAAGACGATTGAAGGGCTGCCGGCGCCGATGCGGGCGGTGATCATCGCCAAGAAATAACCCATCCCTGTAGGAGCCGGCAAGCCGGCTCCTACATTGATTGGGTTTTTACATGAGGTCAGGGTTTAGCCCGGCGCGCCTTGAAGAACTCACTCAACACCGCCCCACACTCCTCGGCCAGCACCCCGCCTTCATACAACACCCGATGATTCAAAAAGCCCTGGGTAAAGAACTGCCCCTGGCTTTGCACAATCCCGGCCTTGGGCTCCAGTGCGCCGTACACCACCCGGGCGATGCGCGAATGCACGATCAGCCCGGCGCACATGCTGCACGGTTCCAGGGTCACATACAGCGTACTGCCCGGCAGGCGGTAGTTGCTGATGGCCTGGGCGGCGGCGCGGATGGCGACCATTTCGGCGTGGGCGCTCGGGTCGCTGCCGCTGATCGGGCAATTGAAGCCGCGGCCGATGATTTCACCGTCCTGCACCAACACCGCGCCCACCGGCACTTCACCGAGGGCCGCGCCTTGGGCCGCGAGGGCCAGGGCCTCGCGCATGAAGTCCTGGTCGCGGCTGCGGTCGATAATCGCCGTCGGGCGAATCTGGCGCATCACGCCACCTCGATGGCGGCCATCAGGCCGGTTTCCATATGGTCGATCACATGGCAGTGGAACATCCACACCCCAGGGTTATCCGCCACCAACGCCACGCGGGCGCGTTCGTTCTTGCCCAGCAAGTAAGTGTCGGTGAAATACGGCGTGACCTTGTGGCGGTTCGAAGCGATCACCTTGAAGCTCATGCCATGCAGGTGGATCGGGTGCTGGTACTGGGTCATGTTTTTCAATTCAAAAATATAGCTCTTGCCCAGTTCCAGCTTGGCAATCGGGCGGTCGGCGCAGGTCTTGTCGGTGATGTCCCAGGCCTGGCCGTTGATCTGCCACAGGCTTGGCGGTTTGCCGTTCTCGACGTTGACCGAGACCGAGCCCACCCATTCGAAATTGAAGTTGAGCTTTTCGGCATTGGCCAGGTCCGGCTCGGCAATCGGGTTGGCCGGCAAGGCGGGCGGCCACTCACCGGGCGCATCCGTATTGGCCACCGAGCGGAAGGTACCCAGGCGCACCGGGCCATTGCGGATCGACAGTTCTTCGCCAGCCGGCGGAGCCTTGATCGCCAGGCAAATGCGCATGCCCGGGCCCAGCCAATAGTCCTTGCCCAGCGGCCGTGGCTCGATAGGGTTGCCATCCAGCGCATAGATCTGCGCTTCAACATTGGGGATATTCAGGCGATAGGTCAGCGTGTTGTCGAGGTTGAGCAGGCGCACACGGGTGATTTGCCCGGCCGGCAGGTCGATGACCGCCTGCGGTACACCGTTGATGGTCGACAGCCGTCCAGCCGTACCGCCACGGGCTGCTTCGCGGGGGATGCTGAATTCGACAAACTCACCCTGCTCGTCGATGTGCCAGTTTTTCAGGCTCAGGGTGCGCTCATGCTTGAAGCCGGTGGGCTCGCGCTCTTCGACAATCAACGGGCCGACCAGGCCGCGGCCCAGTTCTTCGCTGCTGCTCACATGGGGGTGATACCAGTAGCTGCCGGCATCCGGCACGCGGAATTGGTAGTCGAAATACTCGCCGGGCAACACCGGTAATTGCGAAACGTACGGCACGCCGTCCATTTCCAGGGGCAGGCGGATGCCGTGCCAGTGGATGGTGGTGGCAACCGGCAGGTGGTTTATAAAACGCACCCGCAGCCACTCCCCCTGGCGCACACGCAACTCGGTACCCGGTGCCGATGGGCCGAATGCCCAGGCCTGGGTTGTGTGCCCTGGCACCAGTTCCACATCCAGGGGCGCGGCGATCAGCTCGTAATCGCGCCCGGCGCTGGCGTCCGCGACTTTCCCCAGCCAGTAGCGATAGGCGCCACCGGCACCGACGCCCACCACTGCCAGGCCGGCGAGGCCACCAAGGATTTGTCGACGGGAAAAGGATCGGGACACAACAACCTCACGTATCTGCGCGGGCGCAAGGCCCGCAAAGGGCAAATACGATACACCCCCGCCGGCTAAACAGTAAGGCTTCGCATTGCCGCATGAAACCCGTAGGAGCGAGCTTGCTCGCGAAAAACCTGAGAACAGCGCGGGGAACCAGACTCCCCGCGTCATCGTTGACGACCTTCGCGAGCAAGCTCGCTCCTACAGGTTGATCGACGGTCAGTGCTTGGCGGCGGCCAGGATCAGCGCTTTCATCTCGGCAACCGCACCTTTGAAACCGACGAACAGCGCATGGGCGACCAGCGCGTGGCCGATGTTCAGTTCGTTGATGCCCTTGATCGCCGCCACGGCTTCGACGTTGTGGTAGTGCAGGCCATGGCCGGCGTTGACGATCAGGCCCTCGCGCAAGCCGCAGGCCACACCGTCGATGATGCGTTGCAGTTCGTCGGCGACCTCGGTCGGGGTGGTGGCATCGGCGTAGCGGCCGGTATGCAACTCGATGGCCGGCGCTCCCACACGGCGCGAGGCTTCGATCTGCCGCTCATCGGCGTCGATAAACAGCGAAACTTCACTGCCAATCTGCGACAGGCGCTCGACCGCCGCCTTGATCCGCGCTTCCTGGCCGGCCACGTCCAGGCCGCCTTCGGTGGTCAGTTCCTGACGGGTTTCCGGGACCAGGCAGATATGCGCCGGGCGGATGCGCTCGGCGAAGGCCATCATTTCTTCGGTGATGCCCATTTCGAAGTTCATGCGGGTTTGCAGCACGTCCTTGAGCACCAGCACATCGCGCTCCTGGATGTGCCGGCGGTCTTCGCGCAGGTGCACGGTGATCCCGTCGGCGCCTGCTTCTTCGGCGTCCAGTGCGGCCTTGACCGGATCAGGGTAACGGGTGCCCCGGGCCTGGCGCAGGGTAGCAACGTGGTCGATGTTGACGCCAAGAAGAATGCGATTGCTGGTGGTCACGGAAGCGCTCCTGAAAAGGGAAAGAATCGGCGCACAGCATACACGGGGATGTCAGGGCTTTCGAAACAACTCGCGACTGACCAACGGCCGACCGCCCAAATGCACGGCCAGGGCCTGGCGCATCAGGCGCTTGGCAGCCGACAGGGCACCGGGGGCACTCCAGTCGGCCTCGGCCATGGCCAATAACTCGGTGCCCTGGAACAGACCGGGTTGCAGCAGGTAGACGCGCTCCAGGCCGGCGTCCACTTGCAGGCGGTACATGCCATCGGCCGCGATGGGCTCGCCGTGCAAGTCGTTGTTGAGTTCAAAGCCGTAGCCCAGGTCGTCGAGCAGGCGCCATTCGAAGGCGCGCAGCAGCGGCTCCAGTGGGCGGCCTTCGGCCAGGGCCAACAAGGTGGCGGCGTAGTGATCGAAGACCGCAGGGTGCGGGTCTTCGGCGGGCAGCAGGCGGATCAGCAGCTCGTTGAGGTAGAGCCCGCTGAACAGCGCCTCGCCATTGAGCCAGGCCGAGGTGCCGATGCTTTCCAGGCGCCCGACGTTTTTCAACTCACCCTTGCCGCGAAACTCCACGTCCAGCGCCACGAATGGCCGCGCCAGCGTCCCCGCCTTGCCCCGCGCGCTGCGCAACACCGCGCGCAGGCGGCCTTGAGGCGTGAGGAAATCCACCAGGGCGCTGGTCTCGCGGTAGGCGCGGCTGTGCAGGACGTAGGCGGGTTGGCTGGGGGGTGGGGATTGGGACATTGGGTTCTCGCTGACGGAACACGGTCTTGAAAACTACGACGATCCAATGTGGGAGCGGGCTTGCTCGCGAATGCGGTGGGTCAGCCAAAGCATCCGGTGACTGATCCACTGCATTCGCGAGCAAGCCCGCTCCCACATTTTGTCCTGCGGCGTTACTGGAGACTGATTACAGGTCGCCGTAGCCCAGGGAGCGCAGCGCACGCTCGTCATCGGACCAGCCACCCTTAACCTTCACCCACAGGTTAAGCATGATCTTGGAATCGAACAGCAACTCCATGTCCTTGCGCGCTTCGGTGCCGATGCGCTTGATGCGTTCGCCCTTGTCGCCAATGATGATTTTCTTCTGGCCGTCACGTTCGACGAGGATCAGCGCATGGATATGCAGAGTCTTGCCCTGCTGCTTGAACTCTTCGATTTCGACGGTGATCTGGTACGGCAACTCGGCGCCCATCTGGCGCATGATTTTCTCGCGTACCAGCTCGGCGGCGAGGAAACGGCTGCTGCGGTCGGTGATCTGGTCTTCCGGGAAGAAGTGCTCGTTCTCCGGCAGGTAGCCTGCGATCACGCGCTCCAGGGCTTCGAGGTTGTGCCCGTGCTGGGCCGAGATCGGCATGATCTGGGCATTCGGCAGTTGTTCCTGCAACCAGCTCAGGTGCGGCATCAGTTCGGCTTTGTCTTCGATGCGGTCGGTCTTGTTCAACGCGACGATCAACGGCCCGGTGACGTACTGCACACGCTCCAGCACCATCTGGTCTTCATCGGTCCACTTGGTGCGGTCGACCACGAAGATCACCACGTCGACGTCTTTCAACGCGGCCGAAGCGGTCTTGTTCATGTAGCGGTTCAGCGCTTTCTCGCCGCCTTTGTGCATGCCCGGGGTGTCGACGTAGACCGCTTGCACGTTGCCTTCGGTCTTGATGCCCAGCATGTTGTGGCGGGTGGTCTGCGGCTTGCGCGAGGTGATCGCCAGCTTCTGCCCCAGGATATGGTTCAGCAGCGTGGACTTGCCCACGTTGGGACGGCCGACGATGGCAACATAGCCACAGCGTGTTGCGGTTGAATCAGTCATGGCCATTCTCCACGCCCAGGGCAATCAGTGCTGCAGCGGCCGCTACCTGTTCGGCAATACGACGGCTCACACCCTGACCTCGGCTTTTTTCGTTCAATAAGGTGACTTCGCATTCGACGAAGAACACACGGCAGTGCGGTTCACCCTGGATATCCACCACTTCGTAGCGTGGCAGTTCGCAGCCGCGCGACTGCAAAAATTCCTGCAGGCGGGTCTTGGGATCCTTGTTGGTATCCACCAGGGTCAGGCTGTCGATTTCCGACGCCAGCCAGGCCATGACCCGCTCCTTGGCCACTTCCATCCCGGCATCCAGGTAGATCGCACCGATCAGGGCTTCCAGGGCATCGGCCAGGATCGACTCGCGACGGAAACCGCCGCTCTTCAACTCACCGGAACCCAGGCGCAGGTATTCGCCCAGGTCAAAACCACGGGCCAGTACGGCCAGGGTCTCGCCCTTCACCAGGCGCGCGCGCAGGCGCGACAGCTGGCCTTCACGGGCCAGGGGGAAGCGGTTGAACAGGGCTTCGCCAGCGGCGAAGTTAAGGATGGCATCACCGAGGAATTCCAGGCGTTCATTGTTGCGCCCGGCAAAACTGCGGTGTGTGAGGGCAAGGACCATCAATTCCTGGTCCTTGAAGGTGTAGCCGAGCTGACGCTCAAGACGACTCAAAGAAACGCTCACGGTTTACCTACTTTCAGTACGTGGCGGCAAAGGCCATCGACGATTAACGCTGTGTTCAAATTCAAATCCTGGCAATGCTGCGTATTGCTCGAAGCCGGACCAATGTCCAAGCCCCAGAAAAGCATTCGGCGCTGTGTTCACAGCGCCGCATGGATTACTTGATCAGCCCCACCCGCGAGAAGTTCGGCAGGTGGCTGAGTTTGGGTTCCGGCCAGCTCATCCAGACCGCGAAGGCCTTGCCGACGATGTTCTGGTCGGGAACCATGCCCAGCAGCTCCTTGGGAATGCTTGGATCATCCCAGTAGCGGCTGTCATTGGAGTTGTCGCGGTTGTCGCCCATCATGAAGTAATGCCCGGCAGGCACTGTCCACTGGTTGTCGGGCGGCGAACGGTAGCGGCTCATTTCCTTGCGGATCTGGTGCTCTACCGCCCCGAGTTTTTCCTCGTACAGCTCGGCGCTGCCCAGGGTGTTCGGCTCGGAGCCGATGAGTTTCTCGGCCACCGACTCGCCATTGACGAACAGGCGCTTGTCGCTGGTGTAGCGAATCACGTCACCCGGCAGGCCAACCACACGCTTGATGTAGTTGACGTTCGGGTCGCTTGGGTAGCGAAACACCATCACATCGCCGCGCTGCGGATCACCCACCTCGATGATTTTCTTGTCGATCACCGGCAAGCGGATCCCGTACGAAAACTTGTTCACCAGGATGAAGTCGCCGACATCCAGGGTTGGCTTCATCGACCCCGAAGGGATCTGGAACGGCTCCACCAGAAACGAGCGCAGCACCAGCACGATGAACAACACCGGGAAGAACGACTTGCCGTATTCAACCAGCAAGGGCTCTTTGTTGAGCTTCTCGATCACCACGCCATCGGGCTGGCTGACGCTGCCCTGATAGGACGCGATGGCCGCCCGACGACGCGGGGCGAAGAACAGCAGATCGAGCAGCGCCAAGAGACCACAGACGGCAACGGCGATGACCAGCAACAGCGGGAAATTTAGTGACATAGGACCTAACTATCCAACCTGAGCACCGCAAGGAAGGCTTCTTGTGGAATTTCCACGTTGCCCACTTGCTTCATGCGTTTTTTACCGGCCTTTTGCTTCTCAAGCAGCTTGCGCTTACGGCTGACGTCGCCGCCATAGCATTTGGCCAGTACGTTCTTTCTGAGTGCCTTGACGGAGGTCCGCGCAATGATCTGCCCGCCAATGGCGGCCTGGATCGCGACGTCGAACATCTGGCGCGGAATCAGTTCTTTCATCTTCTCGGTCAGTTGGCGACCTTTGTAGTGCGCATTGTCCTTGTGGACGATGAGCGCCAGGGCATCAACCTTGTCACCGTTGATCAATACATCGAGCTTCACCAGGTTGGCCGATTGGTAGCGGTCAAAATGGTAATCCAGCGAAGCATAGCCGCGACTGGTGGATTTGAGGCGGTCAAAGAAGTCCAGGACCACTTCGTTCATCGGCAAATCATAGGTCACTTGTACCTGGGTACCGAGGAACAGCATGTCGTGCTGCACGCCACGCTTTTCGATACACAGGGTAATGACGTTACCCAGGTGCTCTTGCGGCACAAGAATATTGGCCCGCACGATCGGTTCGCGCATGTCTTCGATGGACGACAGATCCGGCAGCTTGGACGGGTTGTCGACGTAAATCGTTTCACCGGTTTTGAGCAACAGCTCAAAAATAACCGTTGGCGCGGTGGTGATCAGGTCCAGGTCGTACTCGCGCTCCAGGCGCTCCTGGATGATTTCCATGTGCAGCATGCCCAGGAACCCGCAGCGGAAGCCGAAGCCCAGGGCGTCGGAGCTTTCCGGGGTGTACTGCAACGACGAGTCGTTGAGGGTCAGCTTTTGCAGGGCTTCGCGGAAATCCTCGAAGTCGTCGGAGCTGACCGGGAACAGGCCGGCGTAGACCTGTGGCTGGATGCGCTTGAAGCCTGGCAGCACATCGACGTCCGGCGTGGAGCTGAGCGTCAGGGTGTCACCGACCGGTGCACCGTGGATGTCCTTGATACCGGCGATGATGAAGCCTACTTCACCGGCTTTCAGATCAGTGGTAGCGGTGTGCTTGGGGTTGAATACACCGACGCTGTCCACCAGATGGATCTTGCCGGTGGACTTGACCAGGATCTTGTCGCCCTTCTTCACCCGGCCATGGCGCACACGTACCAGGGACACAACGCCCAGATAATTGTCGAACCAGGAGTCGATGATCAACGCTTGCAGCGGATCTTCGTAGTTGCCGGTTGGTGCGGGAATGGTCTTGACCAGGCGTTCGAGCACTTCGTCGACACCCAGGCCGGTCTTGGCGCTGCACTCGACGGCGTCGGTGGCGTCAATGCCGATGATTTTTTCGATTTCTTCTTTCACGCGGTCCGGATCGGCCTGTGGCAGGTCGATCTTGTTCAGCACCGGCATGACTTCCAGGCCCTGCTCGATAGCGGTGTAGCAGTTGGCCACGGACTGGGCTTCTACGCCCTGACCCGCGTCCACCACCAGCAGCGCACCTTCACAGGCCGCCAGGGAACGGCTGACTTCGTAGGTGAAGTCGACGTGGCCCGGGGTATCAATGAAGTTCAGCTGGTACTTGATACCGTCTTTGGCGGTGTAGTACAGGGTAACGCTGTGGGCCTTGATGGTGATCCCGCGCTCGCGTTCGAGGTCCATGGAGTCCAGGACCTGGGCTTCCATTTCACGCTCGGCAAGGCCGCCGCACATCTGGATGAATCGATCGGCCAGCGTCGACTTACCATGGTCAATGTGGGCGATGATGGAGAAATTGCGGATATGACTCAAATCACTCACGGATCAACACTCAAAAAGGCTGCAGGCAGATTGCCCGCTGAAAAATAGCCGGGAATTGTACCTGATGCTCGGGCCAGACGTCATCTTTGGCGACCAATAACAAAAATGCCCCACTCTTGCGAACGGGGCATTTTTTGCTCAACAACAGCGGATCAACCGGCCCGCCGCAGCAGCCAGAACCCGGCCAGGGCACAGATGCCGGTTGGCACCAGCACCGCAAACAGCGGCGAGAAGCCGAATACCAGGCTCGACGGCCCCAGCAGATCCTGGGCAATGCGGAAGGTGAAACCGACCAGCACCCCGGTAAATACGCGCTGACCCAGGGTCACCGAGCGTAACGGGCCGAAAATAAACGAAATCGCCATCAACACCAGCGCGGCGGTCACCACCGGCTGCAACACCTTGACCCAAAATGCCAGCCAGTAGCGGCCGTTATTCAGGCCCTGCTCCTTGAGGTAGTGGATATAGCTCCACAGACCGGAGATCGGCAGGCTTTCGGGGATCATCACCACCGTATTGAGCAGTTCCGGCTTGAGCGCGATGTCCCAGGCCTGTGTCGGCTCGTTGATCACCTCGGTGCTGGCCTCGGTGCCTTTACCAGGGTTGCGGAAATGCGTGGTGGTCACATCGCTCAACACCCACTGGTTATCACTGAACTGTGCCCGCTTGGCAAAGCTCGACGACAGCATGTGGCGTTCTTCATCAAAACGATAACGGGTGACACCGACCAACAGGCCGCCGGGTTGTACCGCGTTGATGTGAATAAATTCATCACCCTGGCGGTGCCACAGGCCCCGCTTGGAGCTCTGGGCATCGCCCGAACCCTGGGCCAGCGCACGGTTGGCCTGGGCCGTGGTTTCCGCCGGTGGCGCCACGTACTCGCCGATCAGCACACTGGCAGCCATCAGCAGCAGCATGGGTTTCATCACGGCCCAGACGATACGGGCAACGGACACCCCCGCCGCACGCATGATGGTCAGTTCGCTGTTGCTGGCCAGGCTGCCCAGGCCGATCAGGCAACCGATCAGCGCGGCCATCGGCATCATGTCGTAGAGGCGGCGCGGCGCGGTCAGCGCCACGTAGCTCAGTACGTCAGTGACCGTATAGGTATCGGTGACGTTGCCCACTTCATCAATGAAGGCAAACAACGACGCCAGGCCGAGGATGATGCCCAATACCGCCAGGATGGCGACCAGTACGCTGCTACCGATGTAGCGATCCAACTTACCCACGAGCCATCTCCTTCATGCCGCGACGGCTCTGCATTTTCAAACGAATCGGTTCCCAGTACAGCAGGCCCAGGCCAATCATCAGGAAGATGCCGTGGACCCACCACAACCCCAGGGTCGGCGACAGCTTGCCCTTCTCCAGGGAGCCACGGGCGGAAATCAGGATGGTCAGGTAGGCCATGTACAGCAGGATCGCCGGCAGCAACTTGAGGAAGCGGCCCTGGCGCGGGTTGACCCGGGACAGCGGCACCGCCATCAAGGTGACGATAAACACCAGCAGCGGCAGGGAAATACGCCATTGCAGCTCGGCAATCGAGCGTAATTCCTTGCTGCCGATCAGGGCCTGGGTCGGGATGGCATCGCGGTCGGTAACCTCGCCACTCACATCCGGCCGGGCCAGCATGACCCCGTAGGTGTCGTACTTGATGGCGCGGTAGTCGGCCTGGCCGGGGCTGCCGTCGTAGCGATAGCCGTTCTCCAGGATCAGGTATCGGCTGCCGTCCGGACGCACTTCCTGGCGCCCGCTATCGGCCACCAAAACGGAAATGCCACGGTCTTTCTTGTCCTGGCCCAGGCGCTTCTCGGAGATGAATACACCGCCGAGGTTGGCCCGATCATCGGTCATGCGCTCGGTGTAGGTCACGCGGGTGCCATCGTTGAGGGCCTGGAAGCGCCCCGGTTCGAGGGTGTCGAACTCGGTCATGGCGTCCTGTTTATTGAGCACCAGTTGGAACTGCATGGCGCCCTGGGGGGCCAGGCTCAGGCTCAGCCAGGCCACCACCAGCGCCACGCCGGTGGCCGGGACCATGGTCATCGCCAGCAGGCGCTGCTGGCTCATGCCGGTGGCCGACAGCACGGTCATCTCGCTTTCGAGGTAGAGCCGGCCATAGGCCAGCAGGATCCCGAGAAACAGGCCCAACGGCAGGATCAACTGCAAAAAGCCTGGCAGGCGAAAGCCCATGATCAGGAACAGCGAGCCCGGATCCAGGGCACCCGAGGCGGCCTGGGCCAGGTATTTGACGAAACGACCACTCATGATGATGACCAGCAATACCGCACTCACGGCACTCAGGGTCAGCAGAACTTCGCGGGACAGATAACGGAAGACGATCAAACCAGACACTCCAGGGTTGTCAGGCTAAGGCGGCCAAACAAGCAAGCATATCAAGTCGCCCCGTTGACACGGGCCGGCGAAAAAGATGGCGCATTATCCTGTGATTGTCCGCGCCTGTCACGGAGCTTGCTCACACCGGTGCACAAAGCTGGCGTCAAGGGTTGTCAGGCCTGGGCGGCGCGGTACAAACTGCGGGCTTTGTCGCGGTCGCCTACAGGTGGCCCAGCCTACAGGCCGGAGTACAGACTCCAGGCTCTTTGACCTTATATAAGGGACCCGAACATGGAATTGGTTGTAAAAAGCGTTAGCCCCGAAACGTTGAAGACCGCCACCCTCGTGGTCGCCGTCGGCGAAGGCCGCAAGCTCGGCGCCGCCGCCAAGCAAGTCGACGAACTGAGCGGTGGCGCCATCAGCGCCGTGCTCAAGCGTGGCGACCTGGCCGGCAAGGTCGGGCAAAGCCTGCTGCTGCAAAGCCTGCCTAACCTCAAAGCCGACCGCGTATTGCTGGTAGGCGTGGGCAAGGACGCTGAACTGGGCGACCGCCCGTTCCGCAAGATCATCAGCGCCATCCTCAGCACCCTCAAGGGCCTGGGCGGCAGCGATGCGGCACTGGCGCTGGACGAAATCGTGGTCAAGGGCCGCGACAGCTATGGCAAGACCCGCCTGCTGGCCGAAACCCTGCTGGATGGCGGCTACACCTTCGACCAGTTCAAGAGCCAGAAAGCCGAACCCCGCGCCCTGAAGAAAATCACCCTGCTGACCATCAAGGCCGCACAGGCTGAAGTCCAGCGTGCCGCGACCCACGCCCAGGCCATCGCCGCCGGCATGGCGTTCACCCGCGACTTGGGCAATATGCCACCAAACATCTGCCACCCGACCTACCTCGGCGAACAGGCCAAGGCACTGGGCAAAGAGTTCAAGGGCCTGAAGGTCGAGGTCCTGGACGAGAAGAAGATCAAGGAACTGGGCATGGGCTCGTTCTATGCCGTGGGCCAGGGCAGCGACCAACCACCACGCCTGATCGTCATGCAATACAACGGCGGCAAGAAAGCCGACAAGCCGTTCGCCCTGGTTGGCAAAGGCATCACCTTCGATACCGGCGGCATCAGCCTCAAGCCTGGCGCCGGCATGGACGAAATGAAGTACGACATGGGCGGCGCCGCCAGTGTCTTCGGTACCCTGCGTGCCGTGCTCGAACTCAAGCTGCCGATCAACCTGGTGTGCATCCTGGCCTGCGCCGAGAACATGCCGAGCGGCGGTGCTGCGCGCCCTGGCGATATCGTCACCACCATGAGCGGCCAGACCGTGGAAATCCTCAACACCGACGCCGAAGGCCGCCTGGTGCTGTGCGATGCCCTGACCTACGCCGAGCGCTTCAAGCCGCAGGCGGTGATCGACATCGCCACCTTGACCGGCGCCTGCATCGTTGCCCTGGGTTCCCACACCTCGGGCCTTTTGGGCAACAACGACGAGTTGGTCGAGCAACTGCTCAGCGCCGGCAAGGCTGCCGACGACCGCGCCTGGCAATTGCCGCTGTTCGATGAGTACCAGGAGCAACTGGACAGCCCGTTCGCCGACATCGCCAACATTGGCGGGCCAAAGGCCGGCACCATCACCGCCGCTTGCTTCCTGTCGCGCTTTGCCAAGAACTTCAACTGGGCCCACCTGGATATCGCCGGCACTGCCTGGACCAGCGGCGGCAAGGACAAGGGCGCTACCGGTCGTCCGGTTCCGCTGCTGACCCAGTACTTGCTGGATCGCGCCAAGGCCTAAACCTCACGGCCACTGCTTGACCCTGTAGGAGCGAGCTTGCTCGCGAAAAACGTCAACGATAACGCGTACAGCCTGAATAAACGCGTTGCTCTTGAGTTCTTCGCGAGCAAGCTCGCTCCTACAGGGGAAAGCAGGCAAGGCTGCTCCAGGAAATGTAATGACCCAAGTCGACTTCTATATATTGCCCAGCGCCGATCCATCCGCTCGCCTGGACTTTGCCTGCAAGCTCACGGAAAAGGCCTGGCGCATGGGCCACCGCATCTACCTGCATTGCAGCGATGCCGCCCAGCGTGACGACCTCGATGCCCGCCTGTGGCGCTTCAAGGGCGAGAGCTTCGTGCCCCATGGCCCTGCAGAATCAGAGCCAGACGGTTTGGTGGCATTGGGCCTGGGCGACAGTTGCGGCGATCACCATGACCTGCTGGTCAACCTGGACCTGAAAGTGCCGGCCTTCGCCAAGGGTTTCGCCCGCGTGGCGGAAGTGGTGGTGGAAGATCCGGCTATTCGTCAGGCCGCGCGGGAGAGTTTCCGTTTCTACCGCGAACAGGGCTATTCTCTGCAAGATCACCGATTACAGCGACTCTGAGCACACGATGGACACTCCCAACCCGATTAAAAAAGATGACCACCTGCTGGACGACCTTGAATCGATCCGCCAGTTGCTGGGTGATGACAACCTGCAACCGCCGCTGCTGACCGATACCGTCGCAGAAGAGGTACAGATTCCCCTGCTGTTCGATATGGTCGGCGCCAAACCCGCCGCTGCCGAACCAGTCGAGCCGCCCACCGTCCAAGCCGAACCCGTCGCCGAAAAGGCCCCCGACGCCCTGCTGCTGCACCTGGACAACGAACTGCGCGCCGCTGCGCAATTGATCATGCAGGACGTGATCGACGATTTTGCCCCGCATATCGAAACCGAGATCAAGCGCCGGATGGATGCGCGCATGGAGCGGTTGCTCAGCCAGTACCAGTCTTAAGCCACGCAGATACCCCCTGTGGGAGCAAGCCCGCTCCCACATTTGGTCAGCGCAAGTCTTAAGCCCCTCTTCATCTCGCCCTCTCCCCTATCCCCCGTTATACTTGTCGGCTTTCCTGAATAAATGCCAACTAGGGTCCCGCCGCGCATGGATAAGACCTACCAGCCGCACGCCATTGAAACTTCCTGGTACAACACCTGGGAATCCGAGAATTACTTCGCCCCTCAAGGCGCGGGTGATTCCTACACGATCATGATCCCGCCGCCGAACGTCACCGGCAGCCTGCACATGGGTCACGGTTTCAACAACGCGATCATGGACGCCCTGATCCGTTTCCGCCGCATGCAGGGTCGCAACACCTTGTGGCAGCCGGGCACCGACCACGCGGGTATCGCCACCCAGATGCTGGTGGAACGCCAACTGGAAGCCACCGGCCAAAACCGTCACGACCTGGGCCGCGAAAAGTTCCTGGAGAAGGTCTGGGAATGGAAGGACCAGTCCGGCGGCAATATCAGCCGTCAGATCCGTCGCCTGGGCTCGTCGGTGGATTGGAGCCGCGAGCGCTTCACCATGGACGATGGCCTGTCGGAAGCGGTGAAGGAAGCCTTCGTGCGCCTGCATGAAGATGGCCTGATTTATCGCGGCAAGCGCCTGGTCAACTGGGACACCAAGCTGCACACGGCGATTTCCGACCTTGAAGTGGAAAACCACGACGAGAAAGGTTTCCTGTGGAACCTCAAGTACCCACTGGCCGACGGCGCCAAGACCGCCGAGGGCAACGACTACCTGATCGTCGCCACCACCCGTCCGGAAACCATGCTCGGCGACTCCGCCGTGGCCGTTAACCCGAACGATGAGCGCTACCAGGCACTGATCGGCAAGTTCGTCGAACTGCCGCTGGTGGGTCGTCGCATCCCGATCATCGCCGATGACTACTGCGACCCTGAATTCGGTACCGGTTGCGTGAAAATCACCCCGGCCCACGATTTCAACGACTATGAAGTCGGCAAGCGCCACAACCTGCCGCTGCTGAATATCTTCGACAAGAATGCCGCCGTTCTGCCGGCCTGCCAGGTGTTCAACCTCGACGGTACGCTCAATGACAGCATCGATGGCAAGATCCCGGCCGAATACGCCGGTCTCGATCGTTTCGAAGCGCGCAAGCAAATCGTTGCTGCCTTCGACGCTGCTGGCCTTTTGGTCAGCGTGGATGACCACGCCCTGAAAGTGCCGAAAGGCGACCGCTCCGGTACCATCATCGAGCCATGGCTGACCGACCAGTGGTACGTCTCCACCAAGCCGCTGGCAGAACCTGCGATTGCTGCCGTGGAAGATGGCCGTATCCAGTTCGTGCCCAAACAGTACGAAAACATGTATTTCTCGTGGATGCGCGACATCCAGGATTGGTGCATCAGCCGTCAACTGTGGTGGGGCCACCGGATTCCGGCCTGGTACGACGAGTCGGGCAAGGTCTATGTCGGCCGTGACGAGGCCGAAGTGCGCGCCAAGCACAACCTCGGCGCAGACGTGACGCTGCAACAGGACAACGACGTACTGGATACCTGGTTCAGTTCGGGCCTGTGGACCTTCTCGACCCTGGGCTGGCCGCAGCAGACCGAGTTCCTGAAGAAATTCCACTCCACCGACGTGCTGGTCACCGGTTTCGACATCATTTTCTTCTGGGTTGCCCGGATGATCATGCTCACCATGCATTTGGTGAAGAACGAGGACGGCACCCCGCAGGTGCCGTTCAAGACCGTGTACGTGCACGGCCTGGTCCGCGACGGCCAGGGCCAGAAGATGTCCAAGTCCAAGGGCAACGTCCTCGACCCGCTGGACATCATCGACGGCATAGACCTGGAAACCCTGGTGCAAAAACGCACCTCGGGCCTGATGCAGCCGAAACTGGCGAAAAAGATCGAGAAGCAGACCCGCGACGAGTTTGCCGACGGCATCGCCAGCTACGGCACCGACGCCCTGCGCTTCACCTTCTGCTCGCTGGCGTCCACCGGTCGCGACATCAAGTTCGACATGGGCCGCGTCGAAGGCTATCGCAATTTCTGCAACAAGATCTGGAACGCGGCGCGCTACGTGCTGGACAAGGGCGAAGACTGCGGCCAGAACGGCGAAGCCTTTGAACTGAGCCTGGCCGATCGCTGGATCATCTCGCAGTTGCAGCGCACCGAAGCCGAAGTGACCCGCCAACTCGACCAGTTCCGTTTCGACCTGGCCGCGCAGGCCTTGTACGAGTTCATCTGGAACCAGTATTGCGACTGGTACCTGGAACTGTCCAAGCCGGTGCTGTGGGACGAAAACGCCCCGATCGAACGCCAGCGCGGCACCCGTCGCACCCTGGTGCGCGTGCTGGAAGTGGCGCTGCGCCTGGCGCACCCGTTCATGCCGTTCATCACCGAAGAAATCTGGCAGCGCCTGGCGCCGCTGGCCGGTATCGAAGGCAAGACCATCATGCTGCAACCTTGGCCAGTGGCCAATGAAGCCCGCATCGACGAGGCGGCCGAAAGCGATATCGAATGGCTCAAGGCCCTGATGCTCGGCACGCGCAATATCCGCGCCGAGATGAACATCGGCCCGGGCAAGCCATTGGCGGTGTTCGTGAAGAACGCCAGTGCCGAGGACCAGCGCCGTCTCACCGAGAACGACGCCCTGCTCAAGAAGCTGGCCAAGCTGGAGTCGATCACCGTATTGGCCGCTGGCGCCGAAGCACCGCTGTCCGCTACCGCACTGGTTGGCGAGATGGAAGTGCTGGTGCCGATGGCCGGCCTGATCGACAAAGATGCCGAACTGGCGCGCCTGGACAAGGAAATCCTGCGCCTGCAAGGCGAGGTGCAGCGCGTCGGCGGCAAGCTGTCCAACGCCGCCTTCGTTGACAAGGCCCCGGCCGAAGTCATCGACAAGGAACGCGCCAAGCTGGCCGAGGCCGAGCAGGCCTTGGGCAAGTTGGCGGAGCAACATGCGCGGATTTCCAGCCTGTAAGGGCCGGCCTGCGTTAAAAAAGAGACCTTCGGGTCTCTTTTTTTTGGTGTTGAAACCCAATCAATGTGGGAGCTGGCTTGCTCGCGAATGCGGTATATCAGACACACACCCAATAACTGACACACTGCATTCGCGAGCAAGCCCGCTCCCACATTTAACCGAGATCAACTTCGGAATGTGTGACAATACTCACCACTTTTGAAGCAACCCCAGAATCGACGTAGCCCATGACCGCCCCCAGCACGCCAAAACCTCCGCGCAAGAAGCCGAAAACCGCCGCCACGGCCAAGCCCGTCGTGCCACGCAAAGAGGCCACTCTGCACCCACGCAACCGCCACCAGGGCCGTTACGACTTCCCGGCGCTGATCAAGACCACGCCGGAACTGGCCCAGTTCGTGATCCTTAACCCTTACGGCAAGGAAAGCATCGACTTCGCCAGCCCCGATGCGGTGCGGGTATTCAACCGGGCGTTGCTCAAGGCGTTCTATGGCGTGCAGCACTGGGATATCCCGGCTGACTACCTGTGCCCACCGGTGCCGGGCCGTGCCGATTACGTGCACTTCCTCGCCGACCTGCTGGCCAGTGTCAATGACGGCAAGATTCCCCGTGGCTCGATCG
This sequence comes from Pseudomonas sp. 25 R 14, assembly GCF_900004755.1. Taxonomy (NCBI): domain Bacteria; kingdom Pseudomonadati; phylum Pseudomonadota; class Gammaproteobacteria; order Pseudomonadales; family Pseudomonadaceae; genus Pseudomonas; species Pseudomonas sp. 25 R 14. The sequence goes on from NZ_CVTS01000065.1 coordinate 163,541, forward strand.
TCAAGGTGCTGGACATCGGCATGGGCGCCAACTGCGTCTACCCGCTGATCGGCTACATGGACTACCGCTGGAATTTCCTCGGCTCCGAGATTGACCCGACAGCGGTCGCCGCGGCCAAGGCCATCGTGCAGTCCAACGACCTGAGCAAGGTGATCCAGCTACGCCAGCAAACCAATCCCAAGCACATCCTGCTGGGCCTGCTGGAGCCGGGTGAGCGGTTTGACCTGACCATGTGCAACCCGCCCTTCCATGCGTCCATGGACGAAGCGACCAAAGGCAGCGAGCGTAAATGGCGTGCCCTGGGCAAGGCCGACCCCAAGCGCAAGTTGCCGGTGCTGAACTTCGGTGGCCAATCGGCAGAGCTGTGGTGTGAAGGCGGTGAAGCACGCTTTGTCACGCAGTTGATCGCCGAAAGTGCGCACTTTGCCCATAAAGTGCTGTGGTTCAGCACCCTGGTGTCAAAAGCCTCCAACCTGCCCGCCATCGAGACTGCGCTGAAAAAAGCCGGTGTGCTGGAAAGCCAGGTGGTGGAGATGTCCCAGGGCCAGAAACAGAGCCGTTTTGTGGCCTGGACCTTCCAGACCAAGAACGAGCAGCAGCTCTGGCGCCAGCGCTGGGTGCGCTAAGCTCGCTCCTGTAGGAGCGAGCTCGCTCGCGAAGAACGCCAACGATCACGTGTTCTCCCTGGTTTAACGCGGTGTGCTTTAGTTCTTCGTCGGAACGCCGCCCGGAGACAAGCTCGCTCCTACAGATAAAGCAAAAAACGCAGGCAACAAAAAACCGTGCCCGGATCGCTCCGGAGCACGGTTTTTTTACTGCGTCTTACTTGTTGACCGAATCGGTCAGGCCTTTGGCCACAACCAGCTTGATCACTTTCTTGGCAGCGATTTCGATGGCAGCGCCAGTCGAAGGGTTACGGCCGGTACGGGCTGGACGCTCGGTCACTTTCAGTTTGCCAACACCTGGCAGAGTGATTTCGCCGCCGTTGTCCAGCTGGTCACCAACGATCTGAGCCAGTTGCTCCAGTACTGCACGTACTTGAACCTTGGTGGTGTCAGTGGATTCGGCGATATCAGCGATCAGTTGGTCTTTAGTCAAAGCCATTGTGGTGTTCCTTCCCTATCAAATTCATTTGGATTGCAGAGTGCAGTGTCAGCCATCGAGCCCGACCATCATGGCCTGGCACCCCTGGCCATAACCGCGAGAGATCGGGGTTATAGATGCCTGAAACGGGGTTTGGTTCGACCTGACAAATGCTGAATGCACGCTTAACGCCGATACATCGCGTAAGACGGGGCAAAACTAGCACAGAGACGGGGAAATATCCGCTTCTACCTACCCATTTGGTCAGCTTTATCGCTCTAAACCGTGAAAAAAAGGCATATGAGCCGTCAGAGGGCTCCCGAAACCGCTTCAAACGACGCCGGGACCAACGGGTGCGGTACACTGGCAACTTTTTCCGGGAGGCCGACCGCTCCCGCCCAACCAGCCGAGAAGCCCATGCCGATCCGTCATTGCATCGTCCACCTGATCGACAAAAAACCCGACGGCACGCCCGCAGTTCTCCACGCCCGTGACTCCGAATTGGCCGAGTCCGCCGCCATCGAGAACATGCTCGCCGATCTCAACGAGAGCTATAACGCCAAACAAGGCAAGGCCTGGGGTTTCTTCCATGCCGAGTCCGGCGCGCACCCGTTCAGTGGCTGGTTGAAGGAGTATTTCGACGGCGGCAAGGATTTCACCGCCTTCAGCCGGATCGCGGTGGAACATCTGCAGAAACTGATGGAGGAGTCCAACCTCTCTGTCGGCGGCCACGTGCTGTTTGCCCACTACCAGCAGGGCATGACCGACTACCTGGCCATCGCCCTGCTGCACCACAGCGAGGGCGTGGCCGTGACCGATCAGCTCGACGTGACCCCGTCGCGTCACCTGGACCTGGGCCAGTTGCACCTGGCGGCGCGGATCAACGTCTCCGAATGGCAGAACAACAAGCAGTCCAAGCAGTACATTTCCTTTATCAAGGGTAAGAACGGCAAGAAGGTCTCGGAGTACTTCCGCGACTTTATCGGCTGCCAGGAAGGGGTCGATGGGCCGGGCGAGACCCGTACCCTGCTCAAGGCCTTCAGCGACTTCGTCGAGAGCGAAGACCTGCCGGACGAGTCCGCCCGCGAGAAAACCAAGACCCTGGTGGACTACGCCAGCAGCCAGGCCAAGCTCGGCGAACCGATGGGCCTGGAAGAACTTTCGGGCTTGATCGATGAAGATCGGCCAAAGGCCTTCTACGATCACATCCGCAACAAGGATTACGGCCTGTCCCCGGAAATCCCGGCGGATAAGCGCACCCTCAACCAGTTCCGCCGCTTCACCGGGCGCGCCGAAGGCTTGTCCATCAGCTTTGAAGCGCATTTGCTGGGCGACAAGATCGAGTACGACGAGGCCGCCGGCACCCTGATCATCAAGGGCCTGCCGACCCAACTGACCGACCAGCTCAAGCGCCGCAACTGATGCTTGGCGGGGTCCTGAAAAAAGTCCTGCTGGTGTTGCTGGTGGTGGTGGTGTTCCAGAACTGGGGCAAGATCCAGCGGGTGTTCAACCCCTCGCAGGTGGTCTCGGAGCAGACCCGGGCGTCAGCGCGGGTGGTGCTTTATGCCACCCAGTGGTGCGGCTACTGCAAGCAGATCCAGCGATTCCTGGATCAGAAGGGCATTCCCTACAAGAGCGTCGATATCGACCAGGATCCCGAAGGCCGCAAGGCCTATCAAGCGCTGGGCGGCGGCGGGATTCCGTTTGTGGATGTGAACGGCACGCTGATTCGCGAATACAACCCCGAGGCCATCCTGTCGGCACTAACCCCGTAGGAGCGAGCTTGTCTCCGGGCGGCGTTCCGACGAAAAACGTACAGGCGACGCAGGTTAACTGTTAGCGCTGCGTTATCGTTGACGTTCTTCGCGAGCAAGCTCGCTCCTACAGTGGGATACCCCTGGCGCGGGAAGTGCCACGGCCGAAGCTCAATACCCGCGCATACCAGGCCGGCGGCCTACCGTTGGGCCTGATGGGAACTGATCAATCAGATTGATAAGCCCGCGCCAGACACTCCTTGGCGCTTTTCCTGAGTTTTTTGATCAGCCGCTCCTGGCGCAGGGCTTCGCCCTTGCTGGCACAGGCTTCGGTGTAGACCAGTGCCACGGCGGGGCTGGACAGGAAAAACCGCGCACCCTTGCCGCTCTGGTGCACAGCAAAGCGGCGTACCGGGTCGTTACTGATCCCGCAATAGAGCGAGCCATTGGCCGCACGCACCAAGTAGACAAACCAAGGCTTGGGAACGACGGGTTCAGAAGGATTGTTCACAACGGACTCTGGCCAAGCAAAGAAACGCTGATCTTATCAACGACTGGCCTGGAACGCCTTCAACCCTTTTAATGCCTGGCTACGCACCGCATTGCGCACCAACGGCGTCCAGCCCAGCAACAGGCCCTTGGTACCCAGCGCCTGGCGCGACCAGCGCCACAGGTCGAAGTGATCGTGGTGCTCGCAGATCTTGCCATCGCGAAACACAAAGCGCGCCTGGATATCGTTGACCACAGTGTTGCCAGTCTGGCTGAACAGGTAGGTGGCCACCCAGTGGGCGTTGCCGGTGGCGTCATCGCTGCGCACGCTGTCGAAGGTCAGGGAAAAGTCCTTGGCCCGGGTGGTGAGCATGCGCCACATGTCACCGGCATCACGTCCACGTAGTTCGCCGAACGCCGGGTCGCTGAACACCACGTCGTCGGTATAGCAGGCGCTCATGGCCTCGGCATCCAGGCGCTTGAAGGCGCTGTAGAACTCGGTAATCAGGGCGTTATGGGCATCGCGCATGGGCAGCATCCAGCAAAGGCTTGGAAAGTCACGATAGTGTGCAAAGACCTGGAGCACCATCGATATTGACGCCCGAAATGCCAAGGGTGTGCCCCTATGGCACCATGCCGCAGCTGCGGGCATAGGCAAATAGATCCACATCGGTGGAAATACATAGCCGGTTCATCGCCGTGCTTTTCTGTTTGCTGATGGTGGAGATGCTGCGATTGACCCGTACGGCGATCTGACTGACCGTCATGCCGCTGGCGAGCATACGCACCACTTCCCGCTCCTTGCCGGACAACTGTGGCTGCTGCGACTGATCCCCCGTGCCAGCCTCCACCAGTTGAACCCGCAGGCATTCGCTGACAAAGGTCTGCCCAGCGCTCACCGCCTTGATCGCCTGGGGCAACTCTTTGGCCGAGGCACTTTTGGCGACAATGGCCTGGGCGCCATGGGCAAAGGAGGCACGCAAGGTGGCGACATTGGCAAACATGGTCACCAGAATCACGGGCAACTTCGGATACTGGCGGCGCAGCAGGCTCAGCAAGCCATAGCCGTCGGCCTGCTGGCCTCCCGGCATAGCGAAATCAGTCACCAGCACATCACAAGAAGTGCTTTCCAGCAGCCGAAGCAATTCATCCGGGCCCTCGGCTTCCCCCACCACTTTGCATCTGCTATTCGCCTCGATCACCACTCTCTGCCCGATACGTACAATGGGATGATCGTCAGCAATAATTACGCGAAGCATTAGGTACCCACGAATGATGGCAATTTGAGTCCGCGCAAAATACCTCCGCCAGCCGCCCTCAACAACCGCCTAAGTCCCGCGCTTTTTTCGCCGAGATCAATGTTTGGTAGTTACCCAACCAAAACCTACAAAATAAAAAGAAAACACCTACATCCAAAGCCTTCAACACAGAACTCCATCCCCCTACAAATCGCCGAGCACATCACAACGAGCCCAGGTAAACGAGGTAGGCCCGCAGGTCCGTCTGGAACGCTTCCAGCTGCGGTTTTGTCAACACAATGCCTTGGGTATGGACATGCTCGATCAGGCGCATCCCGCGCAACTCCAACTCTGCGACGCCGAGAAAGGCCAGACTTCCCACCAGGCGATGCAGGCGTTCGGCAGTCAGCGGCACATTCAGGGTCATGCGGGCGTGATCCAGGGCTGCACTGTCTTCCCGGGCCTCACAAAGCAGACTGGCGAGCATCTGATTCACCACGCGGGCATCACCAAAGCTTTCGATCAGGTCAATACGGCTCGGCCAGAGTTCCGAGACCGGCGCGTGCAGCTTCGCATCGGCCGGGCCGGGCAGCCACAATGCCAATACGCTATGCAGTTGCTCAAGGGACAACGGCTTGAGCAACCAGGCGTCCATACCCGCATCGCGACAGCGTTGGGGATCGTCGTGTACCAGGTTACCCGTCAATGCAATGATCGGCACTCGCGCCAGGTCGTTGGCACACTCACGACGACGGATAGCACGACTCATGCTGTAGCCGTCCATCAGTGGCATCTGGCAATCGCTGATGACCAGATCGAAAGGGCATTCGGCGAGGGCCGCCAGCCCGTGTAGCCCATCGCCAACCAATTGATGGCCCAACCCTAGCTTCTTCAGAAACCACCCCATCAAGGCGCGATAGGCAGAGTGGTCCTCCACCACCAATACCTTCAGATGTTGCCAATGCGGTGGCGGAACGGTCGAGGGTCTCAGTTCACGGGAAAGCACTGCGTTCAACGATACGCCAGTCTCCATGTTCACCTCAGTGTTGCGATCAGTTCTACAGCGCCCGGCTGGCACTGACGCAACGGTCAGAGAGCGCATCACAAACACTCATATGACCGCCATCGCCACCTAAAAATATCGCTATGAACGCCTTGGTGACGATGCAACTACTACGAAAAAACCACTTGTCCTACATGCCAAACAAACTATTCCGACATGGCACAAGCGGTTTTTTATCCGCCCCGCCATTGTCGTAATAGTTGTATTCCCCCAGTCCCCGCCTCTCGATAAATTGCGCCCACCCCAACCAGAGGGAACAGGGATGCCGCACTGCGGCAGACCTGAAACAGATACGCCAAGCCGCCTTGCAACCTGCCCCTGTCCAGGGAAAGGCATTGCCCTGCGCGCTTCAACAGCCGACCTTGCACTGGAACAACCTGAAAATGAACAAATCCCTAACCCTGCTGGGCACTGCCCTGTTGCTCGCCAGCTCTGCATCTGCCTTTGCCGCCAGCTCCGTGGACCTGACGGTAAAGGGCCTGATCACACCCAACGCCTGCACACCAACCCTCTCCGGCGGCGGTGTTGTCGACCATGGAAAGATCGCCTCCAAGGACCTGGTACAGAACAACCCGACATCCCTTCCCAGGTTCACGCTGCAACTGACGATCAATTGCGAAGGCCTCACCGCCATGGCCATCAGGCCCATCGACAACCGTGCCGGAACATCCACCGGCAGCAGCGATTTCGGCCTGGGCCTGATCAATGAGAACAAGAAACTCGGCAGGTTTTATCTGACGCCTCTGAACATGGTGGCTGATGCCGTCGCTGTACAACCCATCGCGTCTAGCGATGGTGGCAGTACCTGGTATGCAGAGAGGCTCTGGGAACTGCAAACCCTGTGGGGTGTGGGTGCCCTGGATGATGCCACGGCGCTGATCCCGGTAAAGGATCTGGTCATGGACCTTGAAGTAGCCACCCAAATCGCTCGCGCGGATCAGTTTGATTTCAGCGAAGAGCAGCCTATCGACGGTTCCGGAACGCTGGAAGTGATGTACCTGTAATGCCAAACCAGAACGCCAGGAGGGCTCACACAATGCACTTTCTTCGCAGCATCCCCTTGGTTGCCTGCCTAGCCGGCGTATCGTCAATCGCAATGGCCGCCAGCAATACCGACCTCACGGTCAAAGGCAGTATCACCCCCAGCGCCTGTGCCCCACTGATCTCCGGAGGAGGCATGGTCGACTTCGGAAAATTGGCGGTCAAAGACCTGAACGCCGAGCAGTACACCTCACTGCCCAACCAATCCATACAATTGAGCGTGCGCTGTGAAGCACCGACGTTTTTCACCCTGACCACCATCGATAACCGCGCAGGCTCCTCCGCCAATCACGACTTCTGGCATGGACTGGGGATGACACCGGAAGGCGAAAAGCTCGGCGGTACCGCCTTTCATCTGTATGCCCCTGTGGCTGATGGTGTCGCTGTACGCACCATCACCTCACAAGACGGCGGCGTGACGTGGCTGCCGACCAGCCTGCTCACCCACACCATGCTGACGGCCGTCGCAATAGGTAACCAACTGGTACCCATCGCGGTACAGAATTTCGACGCCGAGATCCGCCTGTACGCCCATATCGCCCCCGCCGACGACCTGACCCTGACCGATGAAGTCCCCGTCGACGGGCACGCCACGGTCCAGGTCAACTACCTCTAAGCGCCACACATAAACGCTATCAAAAGGAATTCGCCGCCATGAAGCCCCTGTTTACGGCCATCGCCACCGGCCTGATGTTCCTCGGTTCCACCACCGCTTATGCTGCCTCCACCGTGGACCTGACCGTCAAGGGGCTGATCGTGCCCAGCGCCTGCACACCGAACATGAGCAGTGGCGGGATCATCGACCACGGCAAGATCTCCGCAAAAGACCTGCGTCCGGACAATCCCACATTGATCGGTACACACGTCATGACCCTGGTGGTGGTATGCGAAGCCCCCATCCAGTTTGCCCTGCACTCCATCGATAACCGTGCCGGTTCATCCATCATGTCTTCCGACTATGGCCTGGGCCTGATCAACGGCACCCAGAAGCTGGGCTGGTTCCAACTGATGCTACGCAACGCCGTTGCCGATGGGGCACAGATGCAAACAATCGCTTCGTCCGATGGCGGCAATACCTGGTACAGCGAAAAGCTCTGGGACGCCGGCTTGTACATGGCGCTGGCCACTCTGGACGATGCCACCCAACCGGCCGCCATCAAGGAACTGGTAACCGAGTTGGTGGTAGACACCTCCATCGCCCGCACCGATGGCCTGGACCTGAGCAACGAGGTCACGCTCGACGGCTCGGCCACCCTTGAAGTGAAGTACCTGTAAGCCTTGGGCGCCCATGCCTGGCTGGAACAGGCAGGCATGGGTATTTTTTCCGTAGCGGCCGTCTGCACCTCGGCCAGTGGCGCCAACCGATGAATACCTACCCTCGCCTCCTGGCGATAGTGCTTTTGCTGAGCAACGTCACTACGGCCTTCGCCGCATCTTTTGTCGAAATCACCGTGACCGGGCGGCTGACGCCGGATGCCTGTCACGTCGAGCTATCAGACGAGGGTATGGTCGATTACGGAAAAATTCCTGCTCATACCCTCAACCCCAATGAGTTCACCATGCTGCCCAGCCGCTTACTGGAACTGAGTGTGCAGTGCTCCAGGCCCATGCTGTTTGCCCTGGTAGGGGTCGACAACCGAGCCGAGTCCTCACTGGGCCCAAGCGTTTACAGCCTGGGCAGAAACATCCACGTGCCTGCCGAGCGCCTGGGGTCAGTGGCGCTGTCTTATCGCAACCCGCTGGGCGACGCGCTCTCCATGCAAGCCCTGGCCTCCAGCGACAACGGTGAAACCTGGGCACCGGCCCCCAATGCCCCCCCCAGATCCTACGTCGGCTTTGCTCCCCCCGGTGATCGGCAGCCCGACTTCATCGGCCAGTTAAGCGCCCAACTGCAAATCGACACCGCCATCAACTTTGCCCAATACCTGACCCTGAATCAGGAGGTGCCCCTCGATGGCTCCATCGTGCTGGATTTGCGCTACCTCTGAGCTCTTCATATTTCCCCTATGGAAAACCCCGTCATGACGACAGCATTGTTGAAAACTGTGGCCAGTATCGCGGCCCTGACGCTACTGTTTGGCACGTGTGCACAGGCCGACGGAATGGTTCCGGATACCTCCGTGGTGATCATTTACGAAGCCGATGGCGAAACCGCCGTGTCGGTCACCAACACCGACAGTCAACTCGCCTTGCTACACGTCACCCTGGAAGACATTCCCGAAGACACCGAACCGTTGTTAGTGGTCACTCCACCGCTATCGCGGGTCGAGGCGTCCAAATCACAACTGGTACGTTTCATCCTGCAAAATCAGCAACCCTTGCTCACCCAGCGCCTCAAGCGGGCGATCTTCGAAGGCATGCCTCAGGGCCGTCCAGCCACTGAAGCCGGGCATGCGCGGGTTGGCGTGACGGTGCGCCAGAACCTGCCGGTGATCATTCATCCCAGGGGCCTGGCCCCCAATCGCACACCGTGGACCGGGCTTGCCTGGTCGCTAAATGACAACACCTTGCAGGTGCGCAATGACAGCCCGTATGTCGTACGCCTGGCCCAGGAACTGCGCCTGCTCCCGGGTGACGGCAAGGCGATGCTGCCGCGCACCTACGTGTTGCCGGGAGAAACCCTGAGTGTGCCAGCCACCGGCGGCCCGGCCAGCAAAGTCCGACTGCAGCCGGCCACGGTGTATGGCTTTGCAGTCGCCGCCTATGAAGCTCCGATTACCTGACCACTAAACATCAGGCGCCCGGCGCCTGCATAACGAAGTGACGGCTCGAAGACCGTCACCAGGGCGCACCAACGCCCATCATTTGAGTGCCCTTCGTGAAAACAGTATTGAGCTACCGTGACGGCAAAGCCGTGCCCGAGATTCCTGCGCGTATCGCCTTGCCCGCGCTGCTGTTGGCATGCGCCCTGTTGCCCGGCAGAGGCTGGGCCGCAGAACGACCAGGCTTTGATGCCACGACCCTGCACCAGCGTGGTATTGATCCACAACTGGCCAGCCTGTTGCTGGACGCACCGCGCTTTACCGCCGGCCGGCATGCCGTCAGCCTGCAGGTCAACGGCCAGCGCCGGGGGCGGCTGGAAGTGGGCTTTGATCAACAGGGTACGCTGTGTTTTGACCGTGCCCTGTTGGACGCTGCCAACCTGTTGGTCCCCAGCGACGACGGCCCCTGTCATGCCTTTCTCGCACAATATCCACAAAGCGTGGTGGAGCCCGACCCGGCCAGTCTCACGGTCTCTCTGGTCGTACCGACCGAGGCCTTGCGGCCATTGCAACAGGACATCTCGGGTTATGAAACCGGCGGCGTTGCCGGCCTGCTCAACTACGATCTCACCGGGTTTTACAATCGCTTTGGCGATGGCGACAGCCGGTTTGGCTCGGCCAATACCGAGGTCGGCTTCAATGCCGGTGACTGGATCGTGCGCAGCCGCCAGGTACAGACCTGGCAGGACAGCCTGTCGCGCAGCACCCATCTGGAGGCTTATGCGCAACGCACCTTTGCCAGCCATCAGGCGGTGCTGCAAGCCGGGCAGATCAATCTCTACAACCCGGTGTTGTCCGGCGCGCAAATCACGGGGGTCCAGGTACTCACCGAACAGGCCCTTCAAGAACAAGGCCAAGGCGCGACCATCAACGGTATCGCCAACAGCCCGGCGCAAGTCGAAGTGCGGCAGAACGGCGCGTTGATTCACTCAACAGTGGTCCCCGCCGGGCCGTTTTCCCTGACAGATGTACGACGCTTGAATTCACGCTCGGACGTCGACGTCACCGTCAGGGAAAGCAGCGGTGACGAGCGGCAGTTCACCGTCCCAGCCGCCATGCTCGGCCTCGGGTTGCCAGCGCCAGGTTATTCAGTGGCCGCGGGACGCGTGCGCAACATCGGTGATACCCAGGGCGAGGATCCGTGGGTAGCCAGTGCGGGCTGGACCGGCGCCGTGCACCCGCAACTGTCCCTGGGCAGCGGCGTGCTGGCGTCCAGCGAATACCGCGCGGCGGGGCTGAGCCTGGGCTGGCTGCCGTGGCTGGACAGTCAAGTGCAACTGTCCAGCCAGGTCGCCGATGCGCAGGCACGGGACAAAGCCCGCGGGCTGCAGACCGACCTGTCCTGGTCCCAGCGCCTGAATGATCAATGGTCGTTCAGCGTGGCCAATTCCTGGCGCACACCGGGCTATCGGGAGCTGGAAGAAGCCACCTACGAACCCGAGACTACGCAGCAGCGTCGCTCACGTTATCGCGATCAGCAAAGCGCCACCCTGGGTTGGTCCCATCCCTGGTTGGGCGCCTTCAGCGCCGGGGTTTCGCGCTCCAGCAGCTTTGATGGCGACAGCAGCAGCCGCGGCCTGGTGTCCTGGGGCAGCAGTGTGCGTGGGGTGTCGCTGTCGGCCAGTGCGGAATGGCAAATGGGGGGCCGTCAGCAGCAAGACAATGCGGCGTACCTGAATATCAGCCTGCCCCTGGGCGAGAACCGTCGGGTACGCAGTTGGGTGCGCAACTCGGGCGGCGAGCACCGCACCGGCCTCGGTTTGAACGAGCAGATCGACGATCAACTGAGTTACCGCGTCAGCGCCGAACACGACAGCCGCGACCAGCAGGTAGAAACCACCCTCGGCCTCTCGGCCCTGCCCCGCTACAGCCAGCTCGACTTCAGCTACAGCCGCTCCGATGCCGAACGTTCAAGTTATCAAGGCAGTGCCCGTGGCGGTGTGGTGGTGCATGGCGGTGGCGTAACGCTGTCGCCCTATCCGGTGCGTGACACCTTCGCCCTGGTCGCGGTCGGCGATATGCAGGGCATCAAGCTGAGCACCCCCAGCGGTCCGGTATGGACCGACTGGCAAGGCCAGGCCGTGGTGCCACAGTTGAGCGCTTATGGCCGCAGCCCGGTGGAAGTGCAGACCCGCTCGCTGCCGCGTAACGCTGATATCAACAACGGCCTGGCGATGATCGCTGCCGGGCGCGGCGCCGTGGATCGGGTCGACTTCGGCGTGACCCTGACACGCAGGGCATTGCTCTACGTGCGCAACGAACAGGGCACGCCACTGCCACGCGGGGCGTCCGTCACCACCGCTAGCGGTGAGTTCGTGACCCTGGTTCAAGACGGCGGCCAGGTGTTCCTGCCCAATGTGCTTGAGCAACCGCAACTGTGGGTCAGTGCACCTGGAATGGCGCGTTGTGCCTTGTGGTTCGAGTTGCCGGAAAAAAGCGACCCGCGGGTGTATTTCGAAACCGCACCTGCCCGATGTGATCAGTCATGAGGACAATCACCATGGATATAATTTCTGCCCTGCCACGTCTGGCCGTGACGCTGATGCTGGTGATATTCACCAGCAACGCCGTCGCCGAGGACGAATGCCAGTTGAACATCAGCGAAGCACTGCTGGACTTCGGTCTGATGAGCCGTATTGCCCAACGTGACAGCGCGTCTGAACGCCCCCTGGGTGAGCGGCGCATGAGCCTGAACTTCAGCTGTCCACAACCTGCCGATATGAGTCTGTTTTATAGAGCCCTGGCAGCCAATACCCAGCGCCTGCAGTTCACCGAGCATGGCAGTTACGCGATCCAGGCCAGCGACGCAGTACTGGACGGCAACGCTGTGGAGCTTGGCTTGGTCCCAGCACTCGGCCAACCGCCGGTGGCTCGCGGCACTCTGCTGAACTGGCGCACGAACCACGGCATCGCGCCGGTCAAGGGCGATACGGTACTCAGCGGCCAGCACTTTTCCGTGCAATTGACCTTCAGTGCCTTTGCCGATATCGCTGCCACACGGGTCAAGGACACCACCACCTGGGAAGTACCAGGGACAATCTATAGCCGCCAGAGCGGTCGCTACCGGGAACTGACCCTGCGCGCCCACTTTGCACCCGCCGCGTGCATGCCGCAGCTGTCCAATGGTGGCCTGGTCGATTACGGCACCTTGTTGGCCAAGGACCTGAGCAGCACCAACGAAAACCCACTGCCCACCCGTACCCTGCAATTTTCTGTCAGTTGCGATGCGCCCACGCCCTTCGCCCTGCTGATGCACGACAACCGCTTCGGTACAGCGACCGGCGGCACCGATGAAACCGCCTATGGCCTGGACCTGGACAACAGCCGGAACAAGATCGGCCGCTACTACCTGAACATCGACCCCGCGGATTTCACCGCCGATGCCTACGGCACGCTCTACCGTACGGACTCCACCAGCAGCGGCCAGGCCTGGAGCAGCTCCAGTGCACGACAGATTCCTATCGCCGCCAACAGCCTCATGGGATTTACCAACAGCGCCGGCAATACCCTTGGCCCGATCGCGTTGCAAAACCTGGCCGGTACCGTCCGTATCAAGGCCTACCTGGCCCCCACCCAGTCCCTGGATCTACGCACGGTGGTACGCATCAACGGCTCGGGCACCCTGGAAATCATCTACCTCTAGCCTCTGGAATCCACCCCATGAAAAAGTACTGCCTGGTTTTTTCGTCCCTGTTGCTACTGCCCTCGGCCCAACATGCACTGGCGGCGTCGACCGTGGACCTGACCGTCAAGGGCCGGATCACGCCCATCGCCTGTACGCCGCGGCTGTCCAGTGGCGGCCTGATTGACTACGGCAAGATCTCCCAACAGGACCTGAACGTCGACCGGGGCACACGACTGCCGATCAAATACCTGCAAGTCAGCATTGCCTGCAATGCCCCGAGTCGTTTTGCCCTGCGCATGCGCGACAACCGTGATGGCACGGCCACGGTCAACAGTGAGATTTACTACGGCCTGGGGCTGGACCACAGCGGTAATCGACTCGGCCTTTACTCCATGAGTTTTGACCCGCGCCACACCCAGGTGGACAGCACCACTACTGCCTACGGCACCGAGTCCACCACGGGCGGGGTGGCCTGGCGCACATCCAACCTCAACCCCATCGATATCGGCGCCAACAGTTACCTGGGTTTCACCGACACCCAAGGCAGCGTTGCCGGGCCTTCGGCGATCCAGGAGTTGATCAGCACGGTCAACGTCGCGGCGGTGATCAATGCCAGGCAGAACCTGGACCTGAGCACCGACACCCTGCTCGACGGCTCGGCGACCCTGGAGGTGGTGTACCTCTAGAGCTTCTCGCTGCTGACCTGCACATACAGCGCACGCCCGGCGCCTAACCCCGCGACGATTGCACCCAGGCCGATCACCGCAAAAATCCAGCCGATGGCCGTCCAGCCGCCGGTCCAGTCATGCACCAGGCCCACCGCGAGCGGACCAAGGGACGCTAAGGTATAGCCGAAGCCTTGGGCCATGCTCGACAGGTTGGCGGCGACGTGGGCGTCTCGCGAGCGCAGGACGATCAAGGTCAGCGCCAGGCTGAAGGTGCCGCCCTGCCCAAGGCCGAGCAAAATCGCCCAGCCCCACAAACCGTCCAGTGGGGCATACAAGCAACCGAACAAACCACCGAGGGTCAACAGCATCACCACCACAATGGCCAGACGCTGGTCCTTGCCACGCGTGGCCAACCACGGCGCCGCCAGGGAGCTGGCCAACTGCACAATGACCGAGCCAGACAACACCAGCCCGGCCTGGGTAGCGGTCAAGCCTCGACCGATGAGGATCGATGGCAACCAACCGAAAACGATATAGGCCAGGGACGATTGCAGGCCCATGTACAAGGTCACCTGCCAGGCCAGCGGATCGCGCAGCAAGCCTTTGACCCGGTAGGCCACCTGGTGGGCCCCGTGTTTCTGGCCCACTTGCGGCAACCAGAACAGCGCCGCCACCAGCGCTGGCAGAACCCAGAAGCCCAGGCCGATGTTCCAGCTGTCGCCGAAGAAGTGACTCAACGGCACCGTGGCCCCTGCCGCCAGCGCCGCCCCCAGGCACAGGGCCATGGTGTAGACACCGGTCATGGTGCCGGCTTGCCTGGCGAAATCACGCTTGACGATACCGGGCAGCAACACCCCGATAATGCCGATACTGGCCCCGGCCAGCAGGCTGCCGGCGAACAGCCCGACCTCACCGAACGAACTGCGCAAAATGATCCCGGCCGCCAGGGTCAGCAAGATGCCCAGCACCACTCGCTCGGCACCAAAGCGCCGGGCGAGGATCGGCGCCAGGGGCGCAAACAGGCCCAGGCACAGCACCGGCAAGGTGGTCAGCAGGCCAGCCTGGGCCGCCGACAAACCCAGGCTGCTGGACACCTCGCTGAGCAACGGCGCCATGCTCGACAGCGCCGGGCGCAGGTTCAGCGCCACCAGGATCAGGCCCAGCAGCAACAGCCACGGGCGATGCACCAACGGCGGGCTGTGCTGGACCATCTCGTCGTCGGCCTCGGCGTCGATCAGCAATTCTTCAAGGGTGTTTTCTGGGCGTGACATGGCGCTCTCAGGGTCAAGGTTCATTGATCAACTGCCGGGACAATGCCTTGGCGCGCTCCGGGTCCTGTTGCTCCACGGCCTCAAGCAGCTCGACATGCAGGTCGAACACCGCCTGGCGGCGTGGCTTGATGTTCAGGGTCTGGCGCAACTGGGCGCCGACGATGCTGGAAAAGTATTGGTACAACTCGCTCAAGGCCGGGTTGTGAGCGGCATCCACCAAGCGCTTGTGGAACACCAGGTCGCAGCGGATGTAGTGCTCCAGATCACCATGGTAGTGCTCGCCACTGGCGTCTAACGCTTCGCGCAACCGTCGTAAATCTTCTGGGGTTCGGCGCAACGCGGCCAGGCCGATGGCCTCGACTTCAAGAATCTGCCGCGTCTCCTGCGCCTGGAACAGGGTGCAATGGGACATGGCGTTCATCACCCCCAACGGGTCGGTCATCGAGCGCAGGTAACTGCCATCGCCCTGACGGATCTCGATCAACCCCGAGAATGCCAGCACCCGCATGGCCTCGCGCACGGTGTTGCGGCTGATGCCCAGCTCGGCAGACAGCTCGGGCTCGGTGGGCAGGCGTTCGCCAATCGCCCACTTGCCTTGGGTGATGCGCTGGCGCAGTTGGTCCAGGGCCTGGTCGACCAGGGAACGCTTGATCAGCGGAGCGATGTCTGTCATCGGATTTGCGCTTTCGTCCAATCATAGGATGAATTTTCGTACAGCCTATTCGGAGTTGCCTACAGAAGCAACGCACTAGGGTTTTCAGGCGAGTAAAGGAGCGGAATTTTCGATTAGTAAAATTACCCTTAAAGGGTAATTATTGGAGTCAGGTGTCTTATGGAAAAGTACACACCTCATTACGATTTGGCGGTGATAAAGGCTGATGTCAGGCGGCTTGGGAAGAAAGCGTTTACCCGGGCAGCACAAGAGTGCGGTGAGGAGCTCGGCTTCAGCATCGAGGAAATGCAGGGCGTCATCTATGAGTTACAAAACTGGAGGTTGTACAAGTCGATGACCACTTATGGAGACCATAGAGTCTGGCAGGACGTGTATCACACTTACTCAAAAGATAGGGAGATTTACATCAAGGTCACTTACCGCACAGACGGAAGACCTCCAGTAGTCTCCTTCAAGGAGAAAAACCCATGAAAAAAACTGAGCTGTGCTACATCTGCGGCGCCCCCGATGCATTGAGTTATTTCGAGGGCCGCAGCGAAACCATCAGCGTCAAAGGCATGGAGCGACGGGTCGACAACCTTTCAGGCTGGGAATGCGAGGTCTGCGGCGACGGTTTCTGGGATCCTGACAACGACAGCGCAGATCGCTACGCAGAGGCAAAAGATGAACTGACCCTCGCCGCCCGGCAAATGATCGGCGCCGAGATGAAACGCACCCGCCGCAAACTGCACCTTACACAAAAGGAAGCGGTGCAATTGCTGTCCGGGGGCGGTCACAACGCGTTCTCCCGGTACGAGCGCGGCGAGCTTCTGGCGCCCAAACCCTTGGTGCTGTTGATGCGCTTACTGGATCGTCACCCACACTTGCTGGCAGACGCAAAAACCCTGGCGGACGGCGCTGATATGCGCGGTGCATTCACCTACACGGTGAACAACGACGCTGAAGCACTCAAAACGTCCTAGCCCAAAAAAATAAACCCGGCGCCAGGCCGGGTTTATGCTTTCAAACATCGATCAATGCAAAATCTGGCTCAAGAACAACTTCGTCCGCTCATTCTGCGGGTTGTCGAAGAAGTCATTCGGCGCCGCCTGTTCCACGATCTCGCCCTTGTCCATGAAGATCACCCGGTTGGCCACGGTCCGTGCAAACCCCATCTCGTGGGTCACGCAGAGCATGGTCATGCCGTCTTCGGCCAGGCCGATCATGGTGTCCAGCACCTCCTTGACCATCTCCGGGTCGAGGGCCGAGGTCGGCTCGTCGAACAGCATGATCTTGGGTTTCATGCACAACGCCCGGGCAATCGCCACGCGCTGTTGCTGACCACCGGACAACTGCCCCGGAAACTTGTGGGCCTGCTCCGGGATGCGCACGCGCTCCAGGTAGTGCATGGCGATTTCTTCGGCCTTGCGCTTGGGCATCTTGCGCACCCACATCGGCGCCAGCGTGCAGTTCTGCAGGATGGTCAGGTGCGGGAACAGGTTGAAGTGCTGGAACACCATGCCCACTTCACGGCGCACGGTTTCGATCTGCTTGAGGTCGTTGGTCAGTTCCACGCCATCGACCACGATGCGGCCCTGCTGGTGTTCTTCCAGGCGATTGAGGCAGCGGATGGTAGTGGACTTGCCCGAGCCCGACGGGCCGCACAGCACGATACGCTCGCCCTGCTTGACGTTGAGGTTGATGTCTTTCAACACGTGGAACTGGCCGTACCACTTGTTCACGCCCTGCATCTGGATAATGCCTTCAGGGCTCACCGGCTGTTTGATTGCTTCGCTCATCAAAAGAACTCCTAACGCTTGTGGCCAGTGTCGAGCTTGCGTTCCAAATGAATGGAGTAGCGCGACATACCAAAACAGAAAATCCAGAACACCAGGGCCGCAAATACATAGCCTTCAGTGGCCATGCCCAGCCATTTGGGATCGGCAGCGGCTTGCTTGACGCTGTTGAGCAGGTCGAACAGGCCGATGATGATCACCAGGCTCGTATCCTTGAACAGCGCGATAAAGGTGTTGACGATGCCCGGTATCACCAGCTTCAAGGCTTGCGGCAGAATCACCAGGCCCATGCTGCGCCAGTAGCCCAGGCCCATCGCTGCGGCCGCTTCGTACTGCCCCTTGGGAATCGCCTGCAAGCCACCGCGCACCACTTCTGCCACGTAGGCCGACTGGAACAGGATCACCCCGATCAACGCGCGCAACAGCTTGTCGAAGCTCATGCCTTCAGGCAGGAACAGCGGCAGCATCACCGAGGCCATGAACAGCACGGTGATCAACGGTACGCCGCGCCAGAACTCGATGAAGGTCACACAGATCACACGAATCGCCGGCATATTCGAGCGCCGCCCCAACGCCAGCATGATGCCCAGCGGCAAGGCGCCGGCGATGCCGACAGTGGCGATCACCAGGGTCAGCATCAGCCCGCCCCATTGGCTGGTCGCCACGTTGGTCAGGCCGAAGACGCCGCCATGCAACAGGAAGAAAGCCACGATCGGGTACACCACCAGAAAGCCCAGGCCGTAGACCGCCTTGCGCTGCAAGCGCGAGATGAACAACGGCGCCGCGCCGACAATGGCCAGCCACACGGTCAGGTCCACGCGCCAGCGCAAGTCGCTGGGATAGTAGCCGTACATGAACTGCCCGAAACGCTGTTGGATAAATACCCAGCAGGCACCCTCCTTGGTGCAGTCGGCGCGGGTAGTCCCCACCCAGTTCGCGTCGAGGATCGCCCACTGCAGAATCGGCGGTACAACCAGGTACACCAGGTAGAACGCGAGCAAGGTCAGCAGGGTGTTGAGCCAGCTGGAGAACAGGTTGGCGCGCACCCATGCCATCGGGCCGAAGACCTTGCCCGGCGGCGGCATATCAGGTTTGAAAGTATGCGTACTCATGGGTGTTTCCTCACCGCTCGATCAGCGCAATGCGCTTGTTGTACCAGTTCATCAGCAGGGAAATGCTGATACTGATCGCCAGGTACACACTCATGGTGATGGCAATGACCTCGATGGCCTGGCCGGTCTGGTTGAGCACCGTGCCGGCAAACAGCGAAACCATTTCCGGATAACCAATACCGGCGGCCAACGACGAGTTTTTCGCCAGGTTAAGGTATTGGCTGGTCAGCGGCGGGATGATCACCCGCAGGGCTTGCGGGATGATGACCTTGCGCAGCGTGGGGCCTGGGCGCATGCCAAGGGAGTGCGCAGCTTCAGTCTGGCCGTGGCTCACAGACTGGATACCCGAGCGCACGATCTCGGCAATAAACGCAGCCGTGTAGACGGTCAGCGCCAGGGTCAGCGCCAGCAGTTCCGGGATCAATACCCAGCCGCCGACAAAGTTGAAGCCCGCAAGCCTGGGCATTTCCCAGTGCAACGGTGCGCCGAAGACCAAGGTACACAACGCCGGAATCACGATGAGCAGCGCCAGGCCCGCCCAGAACTTATGAAACGGTACACCGGTGGCCTCAAAGCGCTTGTTGGCCCAACGCGTCATCAACACGACCGCCACGATAGCGACGACGACACTGGCGACAAACGGCCAGAAACCTTCAGACGCCAGTGCGGCCGGCATATTCAGGCCCCGTGAGCTCATGAAGAAGGTATCGCCAACGTTATGGCTGTTGCGCGGCAACGGCATGGTCAGGAACACCGCGAAATACCAGAACAGGATCTGTAGCAGCGGCGGAATGTTGCGGAACACTTCCACATACACCGTCGCCAGCTTGTTGATCATCCAGTTGGGTGACAGGCGCGCCACGCCGATGATGAAGCCGAGCAGGGTCGCCAGGACGACACCGATCACGGACACCAGCAAGGTATTGAGCAAGCCGATCACAAACACCCGGGCATAGCTGTCCGATTCGGTGTAGTCGATCAGGTGTTGCGCGATGCCGAAGCCGGCACTGCGCTCAAGAAAGTCGAAACCGGAGGTAATACCCCGGTGTTGCATGTTGGTCTGGGTGTTATGAAACAAGTACCAGCCCAGCGAGACCACCGCCACGATGGTGATGATCTGGAATAGCCACGCGCGCACTTTGGGATCGCTGAAGCTGAGCTTCTGCTTGGGTGCGCCGATTTGAGTTTGCATGAAGTGCCCCGCAAAAAATGGAACAGAACATCACCCGGCGGTTGGCCCACCGGGTGATAGAACCATCAGCGATCAGCGCACTGGGGGTGCGTATTGAATGCCGCCGTTATTCCACAGCGCATTCAGGCCACGGTCGATTTCCAGCGGGGTGCTCTTGCCCAGGTTGCGCTCGAACACTTCGCCGTAGTTACCGACCTGCTTGACGATCTGTACGACCCAGTCTTTCTTCACTTTCAGGTCTTTGCCGTATTCGCCATCAGCGCCCAGCAGGCGGGCGACATCCGGGTTCTTGGTGGCCTTGGCTTCAGCCTCGACGTTTTTCGAAGTGATACCGGCTTCTTCAGCGTTGAGCATGGCGTAGCCCACCCAGCGCACGATGGCCAGCCACTCGTCATCGCCATTACGCACGACCGGGCCCAGGGGCTCCTTGGAAATGGTTTCCGGCAGCACCACGTACTCCTTCGGCGCGGCCAGCTTGCTGCGCTGGGCGAACAGTTGGGACTTGTCGGAGGTCAGTACGTCGCAACGCCCGGACTCCAGCGACTTGGCGCTTTCATCGGAGGTATCGAAGGTGATCGGGGTGTACTTGAGGTTGTTGCCACGGAAGTAGTCGGAAACGTTCAGCTCGGTGGTAGTACCGGCCTGGATGCAGATGGTTGCACCGTCCAGTTCCTTGGCACTTTTCACGCCCAGCTTGTTGTTGACCAAAAAGCCAATGCCGTCGTAGTACGTGATAAACCCGGGGAATTTCAGGCCCATGCCCGCATCACGAGAACTGGTCATGGTGGTGTTGCGCGACAGGATGTCGACTTCGCCAGACTGCAGCGCGGTGAAACGCTCCTTGGCGTTCAACTGGCTGAACTTGACCTTGGTCGCATCGCCGAAAACAGCGGCGGCCACGGCGCGGCAGTAGTCAGCGTCGATCCCGAGGATCTTGCCGCTGGCATCCGGCACCGAGAAACCCGGCAGGCCGTCGCTGACACCACATTGCACAAAGCCTTTCTTCTGCACCGCATCCAAAGTGGCGCCGGCCTGGGCCAGGCCACTGATACCCAATACGGTCGCCGCAGTCGCGATGGCCAGGGTGGACTTCAATACCTTCATTCAAACCTCCAGTTGCTCTTGTTGTGTCGAAGCGCCAACCTCTGCGCACCCTTATGAGGCGATATCGACCCGTGTTGGCTTTTTTTAGGGTCAAGCGGCAAGAGGCTGGTGCTGTCATTCCAGCGGTATCCCACAGGCGGCAGTCACTGATAGTGTTACCGTCCTCGGAAAGTTCTGACATCGACCTACGCATAGCAAGCGCCGTACCAGAGTGGCAGCTGAGCCGTTTCAGCCCATGAACCATCGCAAAACAGTCAACCATGCGACATCTTGTTAACTGAATCACCTTTTTCGCACCACCCCAACGCCCCCCATCGGCGCGCACGCACATATATGGAGCAAACATGACCGAACCCTTGATTCTTCAGCCCGCCAAGCCCGCAGACGCCTGCGTAATCTGGTTGCATGGCCTGGGTGCCGATCGCTACGACTTCTTGCCGGTGGCCGAGGCGCTGCAAGAAACCTTGCTGTCCACCCGCTTTGTTTTGCCCCAGGCACCGAGCCGTGCGGTGACCATTAATGGTGGCTACGAGATGCCCAGCTGGTACGACATATTGGCCATGAGCCCAGCACGGGCCATCAGCCGAGAACAGTTGGATGAGTCGGCCGAAATGGTCATTGATTTGATCGGGCAGCAAAAAGCCAGCGGAATAGACGCATCGCGAATTTTCCTCGCCGGCTTTTCCCAGGGTGGCGCCGTGGTCCTACACGCCGCGTTTGTGAAATGGCAGGGTGCCCTCGGTGGCGTGCTTGCCCTCTCCACTTATGCGCCAACCTTCAGCGACGAGCTCGAACTGTCGGCGAGCCAGCAGCGAATCCCGACCCTGTGCCTGCATGGCCAGTACGATGAAGTGGTGCAGAACGCCATGGGCCGCAGTGCCTACGAGCATTTGAAACTGCGTGGTGTCACCGTGACATGGCAGGAATACCCAATGGGTCACGAAGTGTTACCCGAGGAAATCCGCGATATCGGCACTTGGCTGGCCGGCCGCCTGGGTTGAAAACCAGGCATTGTGTAGCCGCATGACCAACACACTACGCCGCGCCCGATTCTTGCATTACACTGGCCGGCGTACATTCCTTAACCAATTGATGAGATGACCGTGCTCAAAGCACTCAAGAAGATGTTCGGTAAAAGCGAGGCTGAACCACTCGCCCCTGTTCCCAGCGCCCCTGTCCAAGCTCCCGGCAGCCGCAATGACGGTAAACAGCCTGGCCGAACCGCGCCCGTTGCCTCACCAAAACAGCCGCCAGCCGCTACCGCCGTGCAGCCCGCTGAACCCGCACACGTGGAAAAACCGCGCCGCGAACGTGCGCCAAAACCCGTGGTCAAGCCGTGGAAACTGGAAGACTTCGTGGTCGAGCCGCAAGAGGGCAAGACCCGCTTTCATGACTTCAAGCTGGCCCCGGAACTGATGCACGCCATCCAGGACCTGGGTTTCCCGTATTGCACACCGATCCAGGCACAAGTGCTGGGCTTTACCCTGGCCGGCAAAGACGCCATTGGCCGCGCCCAGACCGGTACCGGCAAGACCGCTGCCTTCCTGGTTTCCATCATTACCCAACTGCTGCAGACCCCGCCGCCCAAAGAACGCTACATGGGCGAGCCACGGGCGCTGATCATCGCACCGACCCGGGAGCTGGTGGTACAAATCGCCAAGGACGCCGCCGACCTGACCAAATACACCGGCCTCAACGTCATGACGTTTGTGGGCGGCATGGACTTCGACAAGCAGCTCAAGCACCTGGAAGCGCGGCACTGCGACATCCTCGTGGCTACGCCGGGCCGTTTGCTGGACTTCAACCAGCGCGGCGACGTGCATCTGGACATGGTTGAAGTGATGGTGCTGGATGAAGCCGACCGGATGCTCGACATGGGTTTCATCCCACAAGTGCGCCAGATCATTCGCCAGACCCCGCCGAAAAACGAGCGTCAGACTTTGCTGTTCTCCGCGACCTTCACCGAAGACGTGATGAACCTCGCCAAGCAGTGGACCACTGACCCGTCCATCGTCGAAATCGAAGCGGAAAACGTCGCCAGCGAAAACGTCGAACAGCATATCTATGCCGTGGCCGGTGCCGACAAATACAAACTGCTTTACAACCTGGTCAACGACAACGGTTGGGAACGGGTCATGGTGTTTGCCAACCGCAAGGACGAAGTGCGCCGCATCGAAGAACGCCTGGTGCGCGATGGCGTCAACGCCGCGCAACTGTCGGGCGATGTGCCGCAGCACAAGCGCATCAAGACCCTGGAAGGCTTTCGCGAGGGCAAGATCCGCGTGCTGGTGGCCACTGACGTGGCGGGTCGCGGGATTCATATCGACGGCATCAGCCACGTGATCAACTTCACCCTGCCGGAAGTGCCGGACGACTACGTACACCGCATCGGCCGTACCGGGCGTGCAGGTGCTGCCGGGGTGTCGATCAGCTTTGCCGGTGAAGATGATTCGTACCAGTTGCCGTCGATCGAGGCGCTGCTGGGGCGCAAGATCAGCTGTGAGACACCGCCGACGCACTTGTTGCGCGCCGTAGAACGCAAGCGCCCTTAAGCTGGAATGCGGTAAAAAATGTGGGAGCGGGCTTGCTCGCGATAGCGATAGATCAGTCAATAGATTCGGCGACTGATACACCGCTATCGCGAGCAAGCCCGCTCCCACATTAGTCTTGCGCTATCTTCAAGTACCTATTCCAGGAGGAACCCATGACCCAAGCCGACTACATCATCATCGGCGGCGGCATTGCCGGTGCCTCCGCCGGTTACTGGCTGTCCCGACACGCCCGCGTCATCGTGCTGGAGCGTGAGTCCATGCCGGGCTATCACTCCACCGGACGCTCGGCCGCCCTGTACATCGCCGCCTACGGCACCCCGCAAGTGCGCGCCCTGACCCTGGGCAGCCGCGAATTCTTCGATCATCCGCCCACAGGTTTTACCGAGCATCCATTGCTCACGCCCCGTGGCGAAGTCCTCGTGGATTTTATCGGCGACCCCGACGAGCTGCAGCGCCAGTACCTGAGCGCCAAGGCCCTGGTCCCGCCAACCCGCCTGCTTAGTCTCGAAGAAACCCTGGCGATGCTGCCCATCCTGCGCCGGGAGAAAGTCTACGGCGCGATCTATGACCCGACGGTTTGTGATATCGACACCGACGCGCTCTACCAGGGCTATTTGCGTGGTATTCGGCGCAACGGTGGCGTGATCCACACTAGCAGCGAAGTGCAAAAGCTCAACCGTGACGATCAAGGCCTGTGGCAAGTGCGCACCTCGCAGCAACGCTTTTGTGCGCCGGTCATTATCAATGCGGCCGGTGCCTGGGCCGATCATATTGGCGAACTGGCCGGTGCGCAGAAAATCGGCCTGCAACCCAAGCGTCGCAGCGCCTTTGTGTTCGCCCCGCCTGCCGGGCTGGATATTCATGACTGGCCAGAGCTGGCCGCCCTCGACGGCTCGTTCTACATGAAGCCTGACGCAGGCATGTTCCTCGGCTCACCGGCCAATGCCGACCCAGTGGAACCTCACGACGTACAGCCCGAAGAGCTGGATATCGCCACGGGCATCTATCACATTGAAGAGGCCACGACCCTGACCATCCGCCGTCCGGCCCGGACCTGGGCCGGGTTGCGCAGTTTTGTCAGCGATGGTGATCTGGTCTGCGGTTTTGATCCGCAGGTGGAGGGGTTGTTCTGGGTGGCGGCTCAGGGTGGCTATGGGATTCAGACCTCACCGGCGATGGGCCAGGCTAGTGCGGCGCTGGTACGTGGGTTGGGGTTGCCCGAGTGCTTGCAACAAGCAGGTTTGAGCGAGGCGATGCTGTCACCCAGGCGTTTTAGTTGAGCGGGAGCATGACGCAAACCCATTGGCGCCATGCTCCCGCTCCTGCCTCATCGGTTACCCTTAAAACAATTCCCCCAGGATCGGTTGGCGAATACGTGTCGCCTCGTCTCTGAATGCCTGGTAATAGCTGGCACTGCTGCTCGGCATATCGGTCAAACGGCTGCCCGTCGCTTGTGGCTGGGGCTGAGTCGAGAAACTTGATGGATCCGCCTCAGGAGCCGGAGTTGCGGGTGCCGTTTTACTTCTGGCTTCTATTGCCCGGCCAAAGTTGGTGGTTCGCAATGCAAAACGGGTGACACCGTAAATCTTGCTGAACGTGGTGATTCCCTGTTTATCGGTGAACTTATAGCTCAAACCCACCATGCGCTTACCTGCTGCCAGAATGCCACTCCCTACCGGGGTATCAAAAAAACCGGGGTACTTGATAAAATCCTTGGCCGCCCCGGCTTTGGCTGCTGCGTTAAAGGCCAGGCTTGCCGACGTGTAAGCCCCTGCCAGACTGACAGACCATGAAGCAATAGAAAATCCGAATGAAGCCCATCCCAGGTTATTGATGTGGCGCGAGCGGTCCCAGCCCATCTTCCTGTCGACCTCAGCGATGCTCAGCGCCGCAGTACCCAGTGTCCCCCCAACAACACCCAACCCCGAAGCGGTAGCCAGCGCGAGCTTGGAGGCAAGAACTATCATTGCCGTAGTAAGCGCTGCTTTCGCAGTAGCAGCGGCAGCAGCCGTAGCTACCGCGGCCGCAGTTGCCGCCGCCGTATACGCCGCCGCTGCGGCTATAACCCC
Source organism: Pseudomonas sp. 25 R 14 (assembly GCF_900004755.1). Lineage (NCBI taxonomy): Bacteria > Pseudomonadati > Pseudomonadota > Gammaproteobacteria > Pseudomonadales > Pseudomonadaceae > Pseudomonas > Pseudomonas sp. 25 R 14. The sequence continues at coordinate 189,012 of NZ_CVTS01000065.1, forward strand.
CGGAACGGCGAACCCTAGAGTCACTATCGACAGCGCCAATGCCGCCCCGGTCAACGCCCACTTCAACCAATTCGGCCACAACCCACTGGGGTCGATCAGGTTGATCGGGTTGCCCGCACAGTAGGCATAACCGTTGATTCCCCCCTCATCAAATGGGCTTAGTGGGTCAGCTTGCAGAAACATCATCAAGTCAGGATCGTAGGCACGCTGGCCATTGCCCAGGAAGTAGAGATTGCTCGCAACATCCAGTCGCTGACCATTGAACGCCGGTAGTTGCAGGTCAGCCATGGTACGGACCTTACCGTCATCCAGAGGTATCTGCGCGTCGCCATAAGGCGTGTAATGGCGCCGTACATGAGCCCGCCCCGGGGCCGATACGCCGCGCACACTGCCTGCGGCATCATTGACATGCAGTTGCGGCCCATCCACGCCACCACTGCGCGCCATCACCTGATCCCTACCGTCGAAGTAGCGGATCTTTTTGCTCCCCTCAACCAGAACATCCAGGCGATCACCAGAGTACGCCAGCATCACAGGCGCCTCGTTGCCTCTGGAGGCGCTTACCTGGCGAGACTCGGCATCGTACTGGTAGCTGTACTTGAGGGGGCCGGCCTGTACTGCGGTCAGTTGATCAAAACCATTGTACGTATAGACCTGGCCTGAAGGCGCCGTCTTCACGTTGCCCGCCGCATCATAGGCCAGGGTGAAATCCTGCACCGGCCGGGTATGAGTCACCCGGGTCAGTTGGGTTGGGTCGGTGCCCGTGAAATAGCGCACGCAGGTGTCTTGCGTGCCATCGGCAAAGGTGGTCACCACCCGGGTGATGTTGTTGAGGCTGTCAAAGCTGAAATCCTGCCCGACGATGCCACGCCCCTGGTGATCCTTAGGATGTTCAAGACCTTCGCAACGGTACGTCTTCAACCGCAAGTAGGCGTCATAGGTGAATGTCTCACCGATCACTACACGTGAACTCGCATCCCGAAGAACGCGTGTCGCCAGCATGCTGTTGCCGTGATAGGTACTGGTCATCGTCTGCAACAACGCACCATTCTGCTCAAAGCGGCGCTCGGCTTCACGCCCCAGTGTGTCATAAGACACCCTGGTGACGACCTTCAGACTGTCGTAGCTGGTGGTCAGGGTCTGCGGCCGGCTAAACGTGTCGTAACTCTGTTCAATGGCCATGGCGCCGGCGGTCATTTTTGAAAAGCGCCCACGGGTGTCGTATACAAACTGGCTTTGCTGGCCATCGGCAGCGGCTTGATTTTGCAGGCGCCCACCGGAGGAGTAACCATACGTTGCAGTCAACGCCGTGCCATTGGCGGTTTGAACGTCTTTCTCCAGATACCCGCTCGCATTGTGAAACACCTCATGGACCAGGCTATTGGTCTCCGAGCGAGCCAGTGCAGCAGTAACCGGGTCATGTCGGTAGTGACTGATCGGTAGCCCTGTCATTTCGATCTTAGTCGGTACATCCAGCTCTTTGTCATAAGTCAGGGTCTGACGGCCACCACCAGGGGAGTTCATGGCGATAGGTTCCATCCAACCCGCTTCGTACTCCCAGGTCGTGGCTTGCCCTGTCCCGCGTACCTGGCTGGTCATTCGGCCCAGGCTATCGTAAGTACGGGCGCCCAACCGCTTGCCATCGATAGTGAGTGCACTGACCATTTCTCCACTGGTGCCTGGGACGTAGTCTGTTTTACGTGACCGTTGTGGGGTCCCATCTACCGGTTTTTGCGTGGCCGTCAGTTGGCGGTCGTACGGGTCATAAGTAAATTCGGTGAGGTTTTTGCTGACATCCCGTACTGACAGGCAACGCCCCAAGCCATCGTAGGTACGCGACTCCACTTCAACGCTGTTATTGGCCGTGTCGAGACGCTCCACCTTTACCGGCTGATTATGCCCATTGAAAGACGTCCGCAGACGCTCGCCGCCTTCAATGCCCTCCAGCTTGATATTGAGCTGCGGATCGTATTCATCAATCACCACAGAGCCATCGGCACGGGTCACACGACTGGCATTGCCCCAACGACTGTAGGAGTAGGTGCTTTTGAGCAAGCGTTGCCCGTCGGTCAGGTAATCGAAATTAACCACTTCCTTGATTTGCCCAAGCGCGTCATACAGCCAGGTCCCTGCAGCACGCTCCTGGTCCCCGGTCAACAGTTGAGCTTCGGCGACCTGACGCCCCAGGCCATCGTAGTAAGTGATTGAGCGGTTGCCTTGGGCATCGGTAGTGATCAGGTGAGCACGTTTGGTCGGCGTCGCAAAATGGTAGGCATAACGCCGCGCCGCTTGCTGCGGCTTGCCGGGGGATGCCGTTTCCGACGTCAACCGGCCACTGACATCGAACGCCAGGGCCAAGGTGCTGCCACCGTCTCGCGTCATCGACAATATACGACGGTTGACCAGTGAGAGCGTGCGCGCCGACTCCAGCCATTGCCCTTCACGCCCCTTGAGGCGGCGGGTTTCGGAAAGTGTATCGCCGGTAATGGTGTAACTGAAATCGCTGACCAACGACTGCCCGCCAATGGTGCTGGTGGTGCTCTTCAGCCGGCCGGCCAGCGCGACAGGTGTGTCGTAGTAAGTTTGTTGCATGCTGAACACACCGGCCTGGTTGCTCGACTGCTGCACGACAAAATAACTGTCGCCGGTTAGTGGCATGCGAGTGTGGGTGTACTCGGTGAGCCGGGCAGCAGGCGTACCTCCAACCGGGATGAGGCGCTCTTGCTTCACGTAACGCTGGAACAGGTTATGAGGATCGGCCGGGCATTTGCCGCTCTCGCCAGTGATCGGGTAATAGCTGTATTCGGTGCGAACTCCGGAAGCGTCGGTGCGGCTTAGTTCGTTGCCGTAGTCGTCGGTCTCGATACTCTCAATCACCGTCCTTGTTGGGTTAGCGGCCAGTACATATTGTTTGGTGATGGTTTTCGGAAGGTGGAGATTGGCCGGCTGCGCCGGAAAGAGCCCAGGTTTAGTGTTATAGGCAATGCTCGTCGTGGTCAACGTCCCCTCGCGCAGGACTCGCTCTTCGATCAGTAAGTGAAACTTGTTGTAGGTGGTACGGGTAGTACTTAGCACCGCATCATTGTTTTCCGAGTCTAGGTATTTTTCTTCTGTCCAATAGTCATAGGCACTGCCAACCAGATACAAATTGTCTTCGCCTTCACGAAAACCGCCGGCATAAGGGAACCCTGTAAAGTTAAGACCTGGGCTGTACCCATAAGTCCGGGTGATACGAGGCTGATTACTACCCGGAGTCAGCGTCCAACTGGACACTCGGGGGATGAACTGGTTATTTGCATATTGATGACCATTTTCTGTGTAGTTGATTTTCTCCTCCCCTCCCATAGGCAGCTGCATCCGATCGATCGCAACCAGGCCGTTACGAAACGGATCCCTGTACACAATATTATAGGCAGCTGTCCCGGGCGCGCCATTACGGTCATACGGAGCGGTGACCGCAGTGAGGCGGCCGTTAGACTGCGTAAACAACATACGCGCATAACGGCCGCCATCAGCCCGGGCATCAGCCATTTGTAAGCGCCCACTCCCGTAAGTCAGTACCAGTAATTCTTCCTGCTTGTGATTGAGGATACGTTCCAGAGCCCCACTCTCGGAATAACGAAAGCTTAAGGTCTCACCGTTTTCGAATTTTATAGAAGTGATCCGATAAGGGAGGGTACTGTTGGTGCGCTGCAAAACTTCGATCGTGCCATCTTTATAAATCACATGGAGCGTACTTTCATCCGGGCGCTTCACCACCAGATCTTGGAGCTTTCGATCCTTGATAATCATCGTCCCTTTGACCGAGGGCATGCCTTGCGTCTGAAATTGCTCACCACTGAGTAAAGTAAGTTTTGAGGTAGCAAGATCAAACTCTGTGTTGCTCAATCGCCAGCCTTTTCCATAAAGCGAGCTCTCGGGACCGAGCATTGAGAATGACAAAGCAATACTGCGATTGACCTCAAGAGCTCCTTGAGGGGACAACTGCGCCAAGTTGATTTGACAACCGTATTGACCAGTACGCGGATCGACCGACCCACTTAAGTATGAACTGAAATTAAAAGCATTGGAGTAAACATTCATGACATGCTCCCTACACTAATAAAACCCAAGTCAATTCTCATAATCCGCCAGCAAAATTGTATTCCAGTCTTCACGTATCACAAATGAGTGCTCACAACCATAGTTATCTATTAAGCGCCAAGGTGTTCCGGCATTTCCCTGACTGATGGGTCTTTCTGTAGAAAACCATACCGCACGCATGATTGTATTCACACGATTAAACTCAATATAGGGATTATCCCAATGACCGGGGGCGTCCCGATGAATATCATTATAACGAAGCCTCAATCCGGGTATATTCTTAGAGACAACCACCCCCACCTTTCTATAAACCCTACCCGACCTTTGGCAAAAGGATGTATGAAAATAATCCCCCTCATGACTAACTTGCAGAGGCGCATCCAGTCCTGACTGGGAGACAAACCTCAAACCCGAAGGAGGCAACCAATAATAAACATCAATATCAATCTTCCAAACCCCATCCCAAAATGGGTCATCCCTGGTCTGCCGAAGATCAGCAACTTTCACTCGATAAGGCCGCTGAGGGGAGATATGCAACCAACTATTGAAATCCGAACTTCCATCCTTGAAGTTAGTTGTATAGACCTTGCCGCCTACAACTATCTTAGCCATAAACCGTCGAGACTCAACAGAAGAGCCTGCCAACAGCCGCATATAACGATCAATGACCTCTATTGAAGCTGGTGAGTCTGCATGCCTTTGCGGGCCTTGCTCTCCTGCAGGTTCTGCACTACGTTCCCAAAGACCGATTTCATATATATTTTTATTCGTATCACACGCCCACCCTAGCGGAAGCGGCTGGTTCACATCCGCCGAATAAGCCGTCACCGTCACACTGGCTTTTTCTTCGGGGGTTAAGGGTACAGCCTCCCATCCACCATCTACCGTCTCACGCTCCACAACGACCTCAATGCTTACTTTACACTGATGTCGGCTATTGGCATAAAGAGCGTTAGTTGAATCTTGCCCATTGGGAAGTGTGATGCGGAAAAAATGAACCTTCCTTTTCAGTGGTACGGGCACTATCGACAACCGATTGCCACTCTCATACGGCACTATCTTGAATATATGGAGTGTTCCGAAATTGTCCCGAAGCCGCCAGTTACTTTTTGAATCAAGATGCGGAAGCTCAGGTATCGTCGTTGTAAGCTTAGCTGCACACATGATGCTAGCATTTATTCGCCGAATGACCGGATTTGAGCCCGGTTCTATATCAGGAAGCTGCTGGTGGACCGTATCTAAATACCAATATAGTGCGGCTGGATTTTTGAAAACCCCTCCTTTAAATATCCCCGAAAAACCATAAGAAGTTTGAAACATCAACCCCTCATTCGGCACAAACAACGGTTCAATCAATCCATAATTATCAACAAAACGCAAACCATTTACACCACTCCAGTAGTACACATCCACATCGAGTTTATTAACCACATTAAAAGCATTATAGTCGACCGTTTCTGTAAGCTCGGTAGATAGCAACTCAGGCGGCAGGACAGGCGCAACAAAGACCGATGATTGAAAATCCGTCGGCCATTCGGAATAGCTATTGGTGACGTTTTCCCCATCCAAGATAATTGTCGCCATGAACTGCATAGGTTCGAGAGATGCATTCTCTTCAACACGTATGTATCGCTTGACAATTTCTATGCGCGGATCGGCAACAACACTTCTTGGTACTCGCTCACTTAAATCTTCCCCTGTACGATTCCAAAGCCCTGGATCGTATTTATTTTTCTCCGTATCACATATCCATCCGACCGCTTTACTCTCATCAGATGCCGTTGGTACCGGTACAATTTCTACACTCGCACGCTCACTATCAGTCAACGGAACGTTACCCCAAGTGTTAAACCGGCCGACGACCTCCTTTATAACCTCAACAACGATTTCAAGCTGATGATGCCCATTGGCATAAAGCGCATCCGTATAATCAGTACCGTCAGCAAACCTGACATTAAAATGTGCAAGTTTCATATTAGCCGATTGCCTGATCATCTCGCTCTCCCATGAATTTCTATCCGAAGAAATAATAGAAACCAGCCAAAAAGCACGCACTTTTATGCCAGATCCTTGGAAAAAGTAGATCCTAAAAATTCAAAGAAGATAACTGTCAGAATTGACAGTCAAGTAGCTCAATTCGAAATAACTTCAACAATCGTCATAACCGTAAACCACAGACGTGGCAGCTTGTTTATACAGGCACCATCGACTAATCAACAATCAGGCTTTCCAACGCCCCGCCGCCACATGATCACTGTCCCGCCCCTCAACCCACCGCGCCCCTTCACTGGTATTTTCCTTCTTCCAGAACGGCGCCCGAGTCTTCAGGTAGTCCATCACAAACGCACAAGCATCAAACGCGGCCTGGCGATGGGCACTGGCGGCTGCGACGAACACAATTGGCTCGCCGGGCTCCAGGGCGCCGATGCGGTGCAGCACTTCCAGCTTGAGCAGCGGCCAGCGCTGCTCGGCTTCGATGGCGATCTTGGCCAGGGCTTTTTCGGTCATGCCGGGGTAGTGTTCGAGGAACATGCCCGCCACGTCGAGACCGTCGTTGAAGTCGCGTACATAACCGACAAAGCTGACGACCGCGCCCACGCCGACATTGGCCGCGTGCATCGCGTTGACTTCAGCACCGGGGTCAAAAGCCTCGATCTGTACACGAATGGCCATGTTCAGCCTCCGGTCACGGGTGGGAAAAACGCGACTTCATCGCCCGCCTGCAGTGGCTCGTCGAGGGTGCAGAGTTCCTGGTTGCGCGCACACATCAAGCTGGCCTCGTTGAGCACCTCAAAACCTGGATCACCTGCCAACGCCTGGCGTACGGCATCGACCGTGGCAAAGTTGCCTTCCATTTCCAGCGAGTCCAGGCCTACCGCTTCGCTGTAGCGGGCAAAAAACAGTACGTTGATACTCATGCTTGATCCGCCTTGAAATGCCCACTCTTGCCGCCGAGTTTTTCCAGCAGGCGAATGTTTTCGATGGTCATGCCCCGGTCGACCGCCTTGCACATGTCGTAGATGGTCAATGCGGCGACGCTGGCGGCGGTCAACGCTTCCATCTCCACGCCGGTCTGGCCGGAGAGCTTGCAGCGGGCGACGATGTGCACGGTATTTTCCCCTTCGGCGGCGAGTTCAACCTTGACCCCGGTCAGCATCAGCGGATGGCACAGGGGGATCAGATCACTGGTTTTTTTCGCGGCCTGGATCCCGGCGATGCGGGCCACGGCAAATACGTCGCCCTTGGGGTGGGCGCCGTCGACGATCATTTGCAGGGTCTGGGGCAGCATGCGCACCCGCGCTTCGGCCACGGCTTCACGGAACGTCACGGTTTTGTCGGTGACGTCGACCATATGGGCACGGCCCTGGGAATCGAGATGAGTCAGCACGGGGATACTCCTGATCAGAAGCCCCGATTGTAAACCCAACGCAGATCAAAATGTGGGAGCGGGCTTGCCCGCTCCCACACTGACGGCTACAGGTGGGATTCGGCGTATTCGGCCAGAATCGAGCGAGGGACGCCCTGCAAGGCGATGTGCACGCCGTTCGGGAAGTCCTTGAAGCGTTCTGTCAGGTAGGTCAGCCCGGAGCTGGTCGCGGACAGGTAAGGGGTGTCGATCTGTGCCAGGTTGCCCAGGCACACCACTTTGGAACCGGCGCCGGCACGGGTGATGATGGTTTTCATCTGGTGCGGTGTAAGGTTCTGGCACTCATCGATCAAAATCAGGCTCTGCTGGAAGCTGCGACCCCGGATGTAGTTGAGGGATTTGAACTGCAACGGCACTTTGCTGAGGATGTAGTCGACGCTGCCATGGGTGTTTTCATCATCCATGTGCAAGGCTTCGAGGTTATCGGTGATCGCCCCCAGCCACGGCTCCATTTTTTCTGCCTCGGTGCCGGGCAAAAAGCCGATTTCCTGGTCGAGGCCCTGCACGCTGCGGGTAGCGATGATGCGGCGATAGCGCTTGGTGACCATGGTCTGTTCGATGGCGGCGGCCAGGGCGAGGATGGTTTTCCCGGAACCGGCAGCACCGGTCAGGTTGACCAGGTGGATGTCCGGATCGAGCAGCGCGTACAGCGCCAGGCTCTGGTACACGTCACGCGGTTTCAGGCCCCAGGCCTCCTGGTGCAACAGGGGTTCCTGATGCAGGTCGAGGATCAGCAGCTTGTCGACCTGGATCTCTTTGATCCAGCCCACAAAACCCTGTTCGTCGATGATGAATTCGTTGATATGCACCGCCGGCAGGTTGTCGATCAGCTGTACCTGGTGCCAGGTGCGGCCATGGTCCTGGCGGGTCTCGACCTTGCTGACGCGGTCCCAGAACGAGCCGGTCATGGTGTGATAACCACGGGACAGCATCGACACGTCATCGACCAGTTGGTCGGTACTGTAGTCCTCGGCCGCGATCCCACACGCTCGTGCCTTGAGGCGCATATTGATGTCTTTGGTCACCAGCACCAGGCGCAGGTCCTTGTCGCGCGCGTGCAGGTCGATCAATTGGTTGATGATCTTGTTGTCGTTGAGGTTTTCCGGCAGCAGGCTGTTGGGCTCGCTGCGCTTGCTCATCAGGATCGACAGCAAGCCCTTGGGGTCGCCCTTGCCACGCTGGATCGGTACGCCGACTTCAACATCCTCAGGCGAAGCTTCACCCAGGGTCTTGTCGATCAGGCGGATGGCCTGGCGGCATTCGGCGGCCACGCTATGGTGCCCGCTTTTGAGCTTGTCGAGCTCCTCAAGCACGATCATGGGGATGGCGACGTGATGTTCTTCGAAATTAAGCAGCGCGTTTGGATCGTGGATCAATACGTTGGTATCAAGCACATAAAGGATTGGCTGGTCGGAAGAAGGGGTACGTCCATGATCATCCATACTCGGTCACCTTTGTGGGAGCCAGTCGACGCAATACCACAACAGTGCTGCGCCTCGATTCGACCGCCGGATACACCGCAAAGGGAGTCTGGGAAGACGCCACCTGTGGTGCAGGTTTCGGCGATCTGACTTCGTAATACCGCAAAACCCATGACAGAAAAAAGCACTTTGACGCTTTTTTGAAGTTTATTTTTCAGGATGACGAATAGCACTAGCCGAGTGCCCGATGCACCGTTAAAGTCGGAAGTCCGCCTGCATCGAAATGTCGCGGCAAATCGCCCCAGAAACCCCTCATCCCCAACAGGGCCGGGCATTTGCGTTTTTCAGCGAAACGCCTCCCGACACGCCTGCCAACCCAACCCACTTTGCGCCGTGGCCTGTAACAACAGAGGCAATGCGACCCGTGCCTTGTCCTGGGTGTCATGGAACACAATCACACCTTTGCGCCACAACAACATCAGCGTCAAAACGCGATGAGCCGACTCCTCGGCCTTGAGCGACCCAGGCTCATCCTGGGAGTCGATATCCCACAGCGCCACTTGCAGGCCCTGGGCCTGGAAGAAGCCCTGGCTGTCGGCCCGGCGCTGGCCATAGGGCGGGCGGAACAGCGGCACGTAGTTTTCCGGCAGCAGGTTCTGGGTCAGCGCGGCGCTGCGGGTGATGGAGTCCTGCCAATCGACCCAATGGCTGTGGGAACGATATTGCCAGCCCTGGATACCCACGCACTGGCCTTGATACAACGCCTGCACATCGGCGGCCGAAGTTTTCTCCAGACGTGTTTGCAGGCTGTTGCCCAGGGCAAAGAAGGTGGCCGTCATTTTCTGCTTGCGCAGGTAATCGGCCAGCCAGTCGGTATTACCGTTGACCGGCGCCGGGCCGCCGTCAAAGGTCAGCAGGAACAGCCGGTCGTTAAGCTCATCGCCATTGCGCTCGAAATCACCAAAACGCGCGACTTCGCTGCTGATCTGCGGGAACAACGCGGCCTTGCGCAGCAACTCGTCCAGGTAGCGCTGGTGAAACATGCGACTGGGGCCGGCCCAGCCTATATAGAAGGATTGGTCGCTGACTTCAAACTTGCCGGCCTGCTCGCGCAGGTCGTCCATGTTTTCCACCAGGTAGCAGAACGAGGCGTCCTGCTCGCAGCTTTGCTGGGCGAACGTGTAGTTCTCCAGCAGCCGTTGCCACAGGTGGCGACGCAGGTCATCGACAGCCCCCCGGTTGATGATCTTCAGGCCCAGGCGCTGCTTGAGCGCAGGTTCGTCCAGGGCCTCACTGACCAGCAGAGTGTTGGCGAACATCAGGATTTCGGCGCGTGACGCCACATCGAACAGCGCCGGGCTGCTGAGTTTTTCCGGCCAGGTGCCGCGGTCGAGGCTGGCGACATCCACACTGGCCGCCTGGGCGCCCAGGCACACCAGCCAGGCGCATAAGAAAAGCGCAATTCGCACAACGGGTCCCTCTGTAGGAGCGAGCTTGCTCGCGAAGAACGTCAACGATAACACTGGCATCCTGCATGCACGCTGTGCCCTGGCGTTTTTCGCGAGCAAGCTCGCTCCTACAGAAATTGCGTGGCTATTGGCTTGATAGGTGGAGTCAAACCGCCCTACCCCCTAGAATCCCCCGACGATTACAGGAGACGACTTCATGCTGATGGTGATTTCCCCCGCCAAAACCCTCGATTTCGAGACCAGGCCTGCGACCCCGCGCTTTACCCAGCCGCAATACCTTGACCACTCCCAGGAGTTGATCGAGCAGTTGCGCGAGCTGAGCCCGGCGCAAATCAGCGAGTTGATGCACGTATCCGACAAGATCGGCGGTCTCAACGCCGCACGTTTCGGCAGTTGGACGCCGGCCTTTACCCCGGCCAACGCCAAGCAGGCGCTACTGGCGTTCAAGGGAGATGTGTACACCGGCCTGAATGCCCAGACCTTCAAGGAAGCCGACTTCACCTACGCCCAGGAACACCTGCGCATGCTCTCCGGCCTGTATGGCCTGCTGCGCCCGCTGGACCTGATGATGCCGTACCGCCTGGAGATGGGCACCAAGTTGGCCAACGCCCGTGGCAAGGACCTGTACGCGTTCTGGGGCACACAGATCAGCGAGTGGCTTAATGAAGCACTGGCCGAGCAAGGCGATGACGTGTTGCTGAACCTGGCGTCCAACGAGTACTTCTCTGCGGTCAAGCGCCCGGCCCTGAACGCGCGGATCATCAATACCGAGTTCAAGGACCTGAAAAACGGCCAGTACAAGATCATCAGCTTCTACGCCAAGAAAGCCCGCGGCATGATGAGCCGCTTCGTGATCGAAGAGCGCATCAACGACCCAGCCCAGCTCAAGCAGTTCGATGTGCAGGGTTATCGCTTCAATGCCGAGCAGTCCAAGCCGGATAACCTGGTGTTTTTGCGCGATCACGCACCGGAATAAAGCGCTGCCCGATCTAAAGAACAATGCGGATAAAAATGTGGGAGCGGGCTTGCTCGCGAAAGTGGTGGATCAGTCACCGGATAGATTGACTGAAGCACCGCTTTCGCGAGCAAGCCCGCTCCCACATTTGTCCTACATTCCTTCAGCAGAATCGTCATTATTTTGGCGTCAAAAATATTTCTTCAGATTCTCTAACGTTTCTTTCACTCGACATTCGTCAGTTTTTTTCGTAGTGGCACCACTTTTTTTAAACAGTAGTGGCATAAAACTATATCCCCGCGCCAACTCCCTATAACCACTAGCCAAATCCGCAAGTGCTATCAATATAGTACCAGTGCCATCTTTGCCAATATTTCAAGAAATTTCGAAAAACAGGATGAGCGGCCAGGAACTATGCCCCCAAGTGCCGCTCATACCACCGGTAACGATTATCTCTGCTCTTGTGCGATATGACTTACACAACGACCACCGAAAGTAGCAAAGTTGTCACATACACGTTTACTTTCGGTTCTAACAACCAACTATTTAGTTGAGGGCAGGCGATCAGGTTGCATGACCATCACCTATAAGGCCAAGGCTGAGCCTACCCAAATGGGTCAGTGAGACAACCCAAGGCACTGATAGAAAAGGGCTTAATCCCCATATCACGGCTTTGCGGCACTGGCGCCAGACCTTTCTCGCTGAAGGCTGGCTGCATTTCAGGGCAAGCCCCAACAACAAGGCCAAGTTGCGCACAACTTGAGTGCATTAGTTAGTCACTCGACTTTTAACATACCTGTACACGGGAATGCTGTGTCTATTCACGGCATAACCTTATGCATGAGTGACGCTTTAAAACATTAACTCCAGCCATCTAATGGCTCGTTAAACACAGAGGTATATGCGATGCGCATCAGTATATTTGGTTTGGGTTACGTGGGCGCAGTCTGTGCCGGCTGCCTGTCTGCACGGGGCCATGAAGTGGTCGGCGTAGACATCTCCAAGGATAAGATTGACCTGATCAACGCGGGCAAGTCGCCCATCGTTGAACCAGGCCTGGGCGAACTGTTGAGCCAGGGCATTGCCAGCGGTCGCTTGCGCGGTACCACCGACTTCGCCGAAGCCATCCGCGATACCGATCTGTCGATGATTTGCGTCGGTACACCGAGCAAGAAAAACGGCGACCTGGAACTCAACTACATCGAAGCGGTGTGCCGCGAGATCGGTTTTGTCCTGCGTGACAAGACCACCCGTCACACCATCGTGGTGCGCAGCACCGTGTTACCCGGCACCGTGGCCAACGTGGTGATCCCGATCCTCGAAGACTGCTCCGGCAAAAAAGCCGGTGTCGACTTCGGTGTAGCGGTCAACCCGGAATTCCTGCGTGAATCCACCGCCATTGCCGACTACGACCTGCCGCCGATGACCGTCATCGGTGAGTTCGACAAAGCCTCCGGCGATGTCCTGCAATCGCTGTACGAAGAACTCGATGCACCGATCATCCGCAAGGACATCGCCGTCGCCGAGATGATCAAGTACACCTGCAACGTCTGGCACGCGACCAAAGTGACCTTCGCCAACGAGATCGGCAACATCGCCAAGGCCGTGGGCGTCGATGGTCGCGAAGTGATGGAAGTGGTCTGCCAGGACAAGACCCTGAACCTGTCCCAGTACTACATGCGCCCGGGTTTTGCCTTCGGCGGCTCGTGCCTGCCAAAAGACGTGCGTGCCCTGACCTACCGCGCCGGCGCCCTGGACGTGGAAGCGCCGCTGCTCAACTCGCTGATGCGCAGCAACGAGTCCCAGGTGCAGAACGCCTTCGACATCGTCTCCGGCCACGACAAGCGCAAGGTCGCCCTGCTGGGCCTGAGCTTCAAGGCCGGCACTGATGACCTGCGCGAAAGCCCGCTGGTAGAGCTGGCGGAAATGCTCATCGGCAAGGGCTTCGACCTGAGCATCTACGACAGCAACGTCGAGTACGCCCGTGTCCACGGTGCGAACAAGGACTACATCGAAGGCAAGATCCCCCATGTGTCGTCCCTGCTCAACTCGGACTTCGACGATGTGATCAACAACAGCGACGTGATCATCCTCGGCAACCGTGACGAGAAATTCCGTGCCCTGGCGCAGAACGCCCCGCACGGCAAGCAAGTGGTCGACCTGGTGGGCTTCATGTCCAAGGCCACCAGCGTGACGGGCCGTACCGAAGGCATTTGTTGGTAACAGCAACAGCAAGTTTCGCGCTGCAGCGTTCCCATCCCCAGCGTTTGCAGCGCGAAGCCTTCTTCACCTTCGGATGACGCTTATGTCCAAGTTAAAACACGTACTACTGCAATCCGCCGGCTGGCTGTGCTTCCTGAGCCTGCTGATGGGTCTCGCCCTGCTGTTGCCAGCCAGTACGTTCGACTCCGAGTCGAAGAATTTTATTTTCCTGATTGGCGCCGTCGGTATCTGGCGCTACTCGATGGGTGCTACGCATTTCTTTCGCGGCATGCTGTTCCTCTATGTGGTCTACCCGCACCTGCGGCGCAAAGTGCGCAAGCTGGGCAAGGCGGCGGACCCCTCCCATGTGTTCCTGATGGTCACCAGTTTCCGCATCGACGCGCTGACCACCGCACAGGTCTACAGCTCGGTGATTCGCGAGGCCATCGAGTGCGGTTTCCCTACCACCGTGGTCTGCTCGCTGGTGGAAATGTCCGATGAGTTGCTGGTCAAGAGCCTCTGGGAAAAGATGAACCCGCCGGCCCACGTCAAACTGGATTTCGTGCGGATCGCCGGCACCGGCAAGCGCGATGGCCTGGCCTTCGGTTTCCGCGCGATCTCCCGCCATCTGCCGGACGAGCGCGCCGTGGTTGCAGTGATCGACGGCGACACGGTGCTGGCCGAGGGCGTGGTGCGCAAAACCGTGCCGTGGTTCCAGCTGTTCGGCAATGTCGGCGGCCTGACCACCAACGAATTCTGCGAAGTGCGCGGCGGCTACATCATGAGCGAGTGGCACAAGCTGCGCTTCGCCCAGCGTCACATCAACATGTGCTCCATGGCCCTGTCCAAGCGCGTGCTGACCATGACCGGGCGCATGTCGGTGTTCCGTGCCAGCGTAGTCACCGACCCCGGTTTTATTGCCGATGTGGAAAGCGACTCGCTGCAACACTGGCGCCTGGGCCGCTTCAAGTTCCTGACCGGCGATGACAAGTCCAGTTGGTTCAGCCTGATGCGCCTGGGCTATGACACCTTCTACGTGCCGGATGCGGCGATCAACACCGTGGAACACCCGCCGGAAAAGAGCTTTATCAAGGCCAGCCGCAAGTTGATGTTCCGCTGGTACGGCAACAACCTGCGTCAGAACTCCCGCGCCCTGGGCCTGGGCATGCAACGCCTGGGCCTGTTTACCAGCGTGGTGCTGTTCGACCAGCGCGTGTCGATGTGGACCTCCCTGCTGGGCCTGACCGTGGCAATCATCGCCACCTTCAAGTACGGCGGTGCGTTCATCCTCGCCTACCTGTTGTGGATCGGCATCACCCGCCTGATCCTGACCCTGCTGCTGTCGTGCTCCGGCCACAAGATCGGCCCCGCCTACCCGGCGATTCTCTATTACAACCAGATCATGGGCGCGCTGGTGAAGATCTACGTGTTCTTCCGCCTCGATCAACAGTCCTGGACCCGCCAGGACACCAAACTGACCCGCGATTTGGCCAGCTTTCAACGTTGGTTCAACACCTGGTCGTCTCGGACCATGACCTTCTCCGCCGGCAGCATTTTCGTCGCCGTGTTGCTGATGATGGTCTGACCCTGCCAAGCCTGAATTAACCTAGGAATTAGTACGCCATGAACAGTCAAGTAAACGCCAACGTTGTCCACGAATCCGAAGCCCAGCGCCAACACGCCCGGGTAAAAATACCGGCCAAGCTGCGTTTTTTCGGCGCCGACCGCACGCCCATGGAAGTGCGTGTCATCGACCTGTCCGCCGGCGGCCTGGCCTTCAATGCCGCCCAGCAACCATTGAAAGTCGGTGATGTGCACAAGGCGCGCCTGCAATTTGTGATCGACAACCTGGGCCTGGCGATGGACGTGGAATTGATGGTGCGTTCCCACGACCGCCAGAGTGGCCGCACCGGCTGCCAGTTCCAGAACCTCGACGCCCAGGACATCTCGACCCTGCGCCACCTGATCACCTCGCACTTGTCGGGCGATATCGTGACCATGGGCGACGTGCTGGCAACCCTGCAGCGCGACAACTTCACCAAGGCGCGCAAGGTCAAGGACAGTGGCAGTGGCATGAGCGCCTTCGGCCGCCTGCGCGCCGTGACCTTCAGCCTGGCGATTTTCCTGGTGGGCCTGGCAGCCTTCGGGTTCGTGTTCAAGTCGGTGTACGGCATGTACTTCGTCAGCCATGCCCAGGCCGGCCTGGTCAACGTGCCGGGGATGAACGTAACCATGCCCCGCGACGGCACCGTACAAAGCCTGATCAAGGACAACGGCGTTGCCGCCAAAGGCGCGCCACTGGCGACCTTCAGCACCAGCATGCTCGATGTGCTCAAGGGCCATCTGGACGAAGACCAACTGCAACCGGCCAAGGTCGAAGAGCTGTTCGGCAAGCAAATGACCGGCACCCTGACCTCGCCCTGCGACTGCATCGTCGCCCAGCAGTTGGTCGCGGACGGCCAGTACGCCAGCAAAGGTGATGTGATCTTCCAACTGGTGCCGCGCGGCAGCCAGGCGAATGTCGAGGCGCGCTTTTCCTATCGTCAGTTCGCTGATGTGCGCCCAGGCACCCGCGTGAACTTCCAGGTGGCCGATGAGGAACAAGTGCGCAGCGGCACCATCGTCAGCAGCACCAGCCTCAACAGCGCCGACCTGTCTTCCGACATCCGCGTGCAGATCAAGCCCGATACCCCGTTGGACAGCCTCTATGCCGGCCGCCCGGTGGAAGTGACCAGCGACCGTGGCCCGTCCCTGAACTGGCTGATCGATAAAGCCATGGCTGCTGGTTTGTAAGCGAGGACATGCCTGTGAACCCTATTTCAAGAACAACACAATCCCTGTGGGAGCCTAGTCCTGTAGGAGCCGGGCTTGCCCGCGATGCAGGCGACGCGGTGCATCAGACAAACCGCGGCGATGCCTTCGCAGGCAAGCCAGCTCCCACAAAAGCGCGCGCCCACATCCGCCCTGTGGCGCTGCTGGCATTGGCGGTCAGCCTGGCCGGTTGCGCCGGCCTGCCCGACCAGCGCCTGGCCAATGAAGCACTCAAGCGTGGCGACACCGCCACCGCCGCGCAGAATTACCAGCAACTGGCAGACCTGGGTTACAGCGAGGCCCAAGTCGGCCTCGCGGATATCCAGGTCGGCAGCCGCGACCCGGCGCAGATCAAGCAGGCCGAGGCCACCTATCGCGCGGCAGCGGATGTATCGCCACGCGCCCAGGCTCGCCTGGGTCGCCTGCTGGTGGCCAAGCCCAGTGCCACCGAGGCCGAGCACCGCGAAGCCGAAAGCCTGCTGAAAAAAGCCTTTGCCAATGGCGAAGGCAACACCCTGATCCCACTGGCGATGCTGTACCTGCAATACCCTCACGATTTCCCCAGCGTCAACGCGCAGCAGCAGATCGATACCTGGCGCACTGCCGGCTACCCTGAAGCGGGCCTGGCGCAGGTGCTGCTGTATCGCACCCAGGGCACTTACGACCAGCACCTGGATGACGTCGAGAAAATCTGCAAGGCCGCGCTGAACAGTACCGATATCTGCTACGTCGAACTGGCCACCGTCTACCAGAAACGCGGCCAGGCTGAGCAACAGGCCGAACTGCTCAAGCAGATGCAAGCAAACTACAGCCGTGGCACCGTCACCGCCCAGCGGGTCGACAGTGTGGCCCGTGTGCTGGGCGATGCCTCACTGGGCAAGACTGACGAAAAAACCGCCCAGGCCCTGCTGGAGAACATCGCCCCAGGCTACCCTGCATCTTGGGTCAGCCTCGCGCAGTTGCTCTACGACTTCCCGGAACTGGGCGACGTCGAGCAGATGATGAAGTATCTGGACAACGGCCGTGCCGCCGACCAACCCCGCGCCGAATTGTTGCTGGGCAAGCTGTACTACGAAGGCAAGTGGGTGCCGGCCGATGCCAAGGCCGCGCAAGCGCACTTCCAGAAAGCCCAGGGCCAGGAAGTGGCTGCCGATTACTACCTCGGCCAAATCTACCGCCGTGGCTACCTCGGCCAGGTCTACCCGCAAAAGGCCCTGGATCACTTGCTGACCGCAGCGCGCAACGGCCAGAACAGCGCCGACTTCGCCATCGCCCAGCTGTTTTCCCAAGGCAAGGGCACCCAGCCCGATCCGCTGAACGCCTATGTCTTCAGCCAACTGGCCAAGATCCAGGACACCCCGCAGGCCAATGAGCTGGCCGCGCAACTTGAACAACAACTGCCGCCCGCCCAGCGCGCCGAGGGCCAGCGCCTGCTGCAACAAGAGCTGGCCGCCCGTGGCGCCCTGAGCCAAAGCACGCTGCAACTGCACGCCCTGCAAGAAGAAGACGGCGAGGAATCCCTATGAAACTCAATCCATTCGTCAAGGCCGGTATTGGCCTGACCTTCGCTCTGCTGTGGTCGTGCCCGACCCTGGCCGCGCTGACCGAAGACAAGAACTTCGGCCTGGAAGTAAAAATCACCGGTCAGTCCGAAGATGACCGCGACCTGGGCACCCAGCGTGGCGGCGACGTCAACGGTATCGGCCTGGATGTACGCCCGTGGATCTATGGCGAAAGCGGTGCCTGGAGCGCCTACGCCATGGGCCAGGCAGTGGCGTCCAGCGACATCATCGAGACCGATACCCTGCAACAGTCCGATGGCGACACCACCGAGCAGTCGAGCAACAACGATCGCAAGACCAAGAAGAACTACCTGGCCCTGCGCGAGTTCTGGGTCGGCTACAGCGGTTTCACGCCCTACCCTGGCGAGATCCTCAAGCTCGGCCGCCAACGCCTGCGCAATAACGATGGGCAGTGGCGCGACACCAATATCGAAGCGCTGAACTGGACCTTCGACACCACCCTGCTCAAAGCCAATGTCGGCGTTGCCGAACGCTTCAGCGAGTACCGCACCGACCTCAAGGAACTGTCTCCCGAAGACAAGGACCGCCAGCACTTGTATGCCGATGCAGCCTACCAGTGGACTCCCGGCCATTGGGTCGGCCTGCGCGGGCATCACACCCACGACGACGGCAAGCTCGACTACCCACAACCGGGCGTGGCCGCCGACCCACTGGACAAGCGCCAGAACGGCGACCTGACCTGGCTCGGTATTGAGGCCAACAGCGACGCCTATAACTGGCGCAACACCAATACCGTCAACTACTGGGCCAGCGTCACCGGCATGCAGGGCGACCGCAGCAGCGTCAACGCGCTGAACGCCGACGGCACACGCCCAGCCAACGCCAAGCGCAACCAGGATGTAGACGGCTGGGCCACTGACCTCGGCGTGCGCCTGCGCCTCGACCCGCAGTGGCAAGTGGGCGCGGCCTATGCCCGCGCCAGCGCCGACTACGAGCAGAACGGCCTGCAAAGCAACCGTTCGAACTTCACCGGCACGCAATCGCGGGTGCATCGTTTTGGCGAGGCGTTTCGCGGCGAGATGAACAATATGCAGTCCATGAGCCTGTTTGGTTCCTGGCAATTGCGCGACGACTACGACGCCAGCCTGGTCTACCACAAGTTCTGGCGCGTGGACGGCAACAAGCCAGTGGGCAGCAATGGCATCGATGCGGTGCAGAACAACTACGACGACGTCACCGGCGCCGTGTTGTCCAGCGCCTCCCTGCCGCTGGTAGACGGCAACAAGGACCTTGGCCAGGAGATGGACCTGGTGGTCACCAAATACTTCAAGAAAGGCCTGCTGCCCGCAGCCCTCAGCCAGTCGATCGACGAACCGTCGGCCCTGGTGCGCTTTCGTGGTGGGGTGTTCAAACCGGGCGATGCCTATGGCAAGCAAGTCGACTCGTACATGCACCGCGCCTTTGTCGACGTAGTCTGGCGCTTCTGATGGGAGCCTGCGCAATGATTCCTCACGCCCTCAAAGGCTCGGCCCTGCTCGCTGCGGCAATGCTGCTGGCGTGCGCCCCGGCCTTTGCCAATGTCGAGCCGCAGGTCAAGGCGCCCACCATCGCCAAGGAACTGCAACAAGCCAAGACCTACACCATTACCAGCCCGCCCACCGCGCCGCTGGAGATGCCCAAGCCGGCGCTGCCAGACCTGTCGGGCTACACCGCCGAGGCCGTGGCGCAGAAGATCGTACGCAGCAAGGCCGGCAAGGTCAGCATCCGCCGGATGATGCAGGAGAACGCCCTCAAGGACTTCATCGGCGGCGACAACAAGATGGCCGAATGGGTGGTGCGCCAGCACGGCATCCCCCAGGCGATCTTTATCGACGACGGCTACATAAACCTCAAGGACCTGCTCAAGAAGGTGCCCAAGCAATACCTGAGCGAAACCTCGCCCGGGGTATTCCTGGCCAAGCTACCGATTGTGGTCGGCGAAAAGGGCATCCTCGAAATCGATAAACAGACCCAGGAGTTGCGCCTGTCCCAGGAGGCCGGCTCGTTCCTGGTCAACGATGGCCAGCTGTTTGTGCGCGATACCAAGATCACCGGCTGGCGTGAGAAGACCAATGGCCCGGCGACCTTCCGCTCGCCCAAGGAATTCCGCCCGTTCCTGCTGGCCTGGGGCGGTACCCAGACCTATATCGTCAACAGCAAGATGGCCAGCTTCGGCTACGCCAACAGCAAGTCCTACGGCGTGAGTATTTCCCAGTACACGCCGAACATGGCCAAGGTGCTCAAGCGCCCGGAACCCACCGGCTGGATTGTCGATTCCGAGTTCTCGGACATGTGGTACGGCTTCTACTGCTACGAGACCACCGGGTTTGTGATCAAGGGCAGCACCTACAAAGACAATATCGTCTACGGCATCGACCCCCACGACCGTTCCCACGGCCTGATCATTGCCGACAACACCGTGTACGGCACCAAGAAAAAGCACGGCATCATTATTTCCCGTGAGGTCAACGACAGCTTCATCTTCAACAACCGCAGCTACGACAACAAGCTCTCGGGCCTGGTGATCGACCGTAACAGCGTGAACAACCTGATCGCCGATAACGAGATTTACCGCAACCACACCGACGGCATCACCCTCTATGAGAGCGGCGACAACCTGTTGTGGGGCAACCGCGTGATCAGCAACCGCCGCCATGGGATCCGCGTGCGCAACAGCGTGAATATCCGCCTCTACGAAAACGTCGCCATGGCCAACGGCCTGACCGGCGTCTACGGGCACATCAAGGACTTGACCGACACCGACCGCGACATCGCCCTCGACCCGTTCGACGCCCAGGTCTCGCTGATCGTCGTCGGCGGTGAGCTGGCGGCCAACGGCAGCGGGCCGCTGTCCATCGACTCGCCGCTGAGCATCGAGCTGTTTCGCGTATCGATGCTCGCACCCACCAAATCCAGCGGCATCAGCTTCTCGGGGATTCTTGGCGAGCGCCAGGATGAAATTCTCGACCTGCTGGTGCGCCAGCGCAAAGCCGTGCTGATCGACCCTGTCGAACGCCAGACCCCATTGCAGGACTGAGGATGACCTTTATGCACCCACACATGATCAAACTGCTCAGCCTCTCGGGTTTGACCCTTGGCATCCTGGCCGCCAGCCATAGCGTGCGCGCCGATCAAGCACCGGCCCCAAGCTTCACTGCCGAGCCGTGCTGCAACCTGTGCCCCGCGGCGCACGACGCAAAGAACTACACCACTCGCTACCAGCAAAACTTCACCACCCTGGTACAGGCCCAGGGCGACTGGCTGTTCCGGACCCAGGAAGACCTGCGTACCGAATTCGACACCACCCCGGCCGGCTACAAGCGCATGCAACAGTTGCACGATGCGTTCAAGAGCAAGGGCGTGGAATTGGTGGTGGTCTACCAGCCGACCCGTGGCCTGGTGAACCGCAACAAGCTCAACCCGGCGGAAAAAGCGCGCTTTGATTTCGATAAGGCGCTGGGCAACTACAAGTCCATGCTCGGGCGTTTTGCCAAGATGGGCTACGTGGTGCCGGACCTGTCGCCGCTGACCAATGAACAGTTACCGGACGAACTGCCGGCCCATGATTTCTACTTCCGTGGCGACCAGCACTGGACCCCGTATGGCGCCCAGCGCACCGCAAAAATCGTCGGTGCCAAGGTGCGCGCCATGCCCGAATTCGCCGGGATCCCCCAGCGCGAATTCGAGACCAAAAAATCCGGACGCATGGGCAAGACCGGCACCCTGCACAACATGGCCGGGCAGTTATGCGGCACCAGCTACGCGATCCAGTACATGGACCAATTCAGCACCGAGCCCAAGGGCGAAGCGGCGGACGGCGACCTGTTCGGCGACTCTGGCAACCCGCAGATCACGCTGGTGGGCACCAGCCACAGCGGCAAGAACTACAACTTCGCCGGTTTCCTGGAACAGGAAATCGGTGCCGACATCCTCAACGTCGCCTTCCCCGGCGGTGGCCTGGAAGGTTCGATGATCCAGTACCTGGGCAGCGAAGAGTTCCAGAAAAGCCCGCCGAAGATCCTGATCTGGGAGTTCTCGCCGCTGTATCGCCTGGACCAGGAAACCACTTATCGCCAGATGATGGCCCTGCTCGACAACGGCTGCGAAGGCAAGCCGGCGCAAATGAGCGCCAGCACCACGCTCAAGCCGGGCAAGAACGAGTTGATGGTCAACAGCAAGAACATGGACCTGCGCAACAGCCGCCATCAGGTTGATATTCGCTTCGCCGATCCCTCGGTGAAAACCCTGCAAGCCACCCTCTGGTACATGAACGGGCGCCACGAGGACATCAAGATCGACAAGCCCGAAACATCCGAGACAGACGGGCGTTTCGCCTTTGAACTGCGCACCGATGAAGACTGGGCCTCGCAGAACCTGCTGGCCGTGGAAGTCCAGGGCCCCGAAGCGGGTGCTGCCGCGCAAAAAGTCGAAGCGAAAATTTGCACACGCAACGTGTTCCCAAGCGACGGTCAGCAGACCGCCCAACTTGGGCAATGAGGTTACCTATGCAAAAGTTACTGATTCCAACGCTGCTGGGCCTGGCGATGTTTGCAGGTCAAGTCAACGCCGCCGCGCCGCTGCGGCCGCCCCAGGGTTACTTCGCGCCGATTGAAGCGTTCAAGACCGGCGACTTCAAGAATGACTGCGACGCGATGCCCACGCCCTACACCGGGGCCCTGCAGTTTCGCAGCAAATACGAGGGCTCCGATAAGGCCCGTTCGACCCTGAACGTACAGTCGGAAAAAGCCTTTCGCGACAGCACCGCCGATATCACCAAACTGGAGAAAGACACCAGCAAGCGGGTGATGCAGTTCATGCGCGACGGTCGCCCGGAGCAATTGCAATGCACCCTGAACTGGCTGGTGAGCTGGGCCAAGGCCGATGCGTTGATGTCCAAGGACTTCAACCACACCGGCAAGTCCATGCGCAAATGGGCGTTGGGCAGCATGGCCTCGGCGTATGTGCGCCTGAAGTTTTCCGAGTCGCAACCGCTGGCCAAACACCCGCAGGAATCACAGTTGATCGAAGCCTGGTTCAACAGACTGGCCGAGCAAGTGGTCAGCGACTGGGACAACCTGCCCCTGGAAAAAACCAACAACCACTCGTACTGGGCCGCCTGGTCGGTGATGGCCACGTCCGTCGCCACCAACCGTCGCGATCTGTTTGATTGGGCGATCAAGGAATACAAGGTCGGCGTCAATCAGGTCGATGCCCAGGGCTATCTGCCCAACGAACTGAAGCGTCAGCAACGGGCCTTGGCCTATCACAACTATGCGTTGCCGCCACTGGCGATGATCGCCAGTTTTGCCCTGGTCAACGGCGTGGATGTGCGCGGTGAAAACAACGGCGCGCTCAAGCGCCTGGGGGACAAGGTGCTCGCAGGCGCCAAAGATCCGGACATATTCGAACAGAAAAACGGCAAGGAGCAGGACATGAAGGATCTGGAGCAGGACTCGAAATTCGCCTGGCTCGAACCGTTCTGCACCCTCTACACCTGCGCCCCGGATGTGATCGAACGCAAGCACGACATGCAACCGTTCAAGACCTTCCGCCTGGGCGGCGACCTGACCAAGGTCTACGACCCGGCGCACGATAAAGGCCGTTGATGGAACGGGCGCCCAATGTGGGAGCGGGCTTGCCCGCGATAGCGGTCTGACATTCAGCATTGATGTCACCTGACACACCGTTATCGCAGGCAAGCCAGCTCCCACATTTGGGGCCGGTTTCGACAGTGAAAAAGTAGTACAGCCCTCCCCGGTTTTTCGTGGGGGGGTTTGGGGGGGCCGTTGGCCCTTGACTGTTGGTTAAACATGGAGAGATCGGGATGGTTTTCTCGTCCAATGTGTTCCTGTTTCTGTTCTTGCCGATCTTCCTCGGCTTGTACTATTTGAGCGGGCAACGCTATCGCAATCTGCTGCTGCTGATTGCCAGCTACGTGTTCTACGCCTGGTGGCGAGTGGACTTCCTGGCGCTGTTCGCCGCCGTGACCCTGTGGAACTACTGGATCGGCCTCAAGGTCGGTGCGGCAGGCGTGCGCACCAAGCCGGCGCAGCGCTGGCTGCTGCTCGGGGTGGCGGTCGACCTGTGCATCCTTGGCTACTTCAAGTACGCCAACTTCGGCGTCGACAGCATCAACCTGATGATGAAATCGGCGGGCCTGGAACCGTTTATCCTGACCCACGTACTGTTGCCGATCGGGATCTCGTTCTACATCTTCGAGTCCATCAGCTACATCATCGACGTGTACCGTGGCGACACTCCGGCGACCCGCAACCTCATCGATTTTGCGGCGTTCGTGGCGATCTTCCCGCACCTGATCGCCGGCCCCGTGCTGCGCTTTCGCGACCTGGCCGACCAGTTCAACAACCGCACCCACACCCTGGATAAATTCTCCGAGGGCTGCACGCGATTCATGCAGGGCTTTATCAAGAAGGTGTTTATCGCCGACACCCTGGCGGTGGTGGCCGACCATTGCTTCGCCCTGCAAAACCCCACCACCGGCGATGCCTGGCTCGGCGCGCTGGCGTATACCGCCCAGCTGTACTTCGACTTCTCCGGCTACAGCGACATGGCCATCGGCCTGGGCTTGATGATGGGTTTCCGTTTCATGGAAAACTTCAAGCAGCCGTACATCAGCCAGTCGATCACTGAGTTCTGGCGGCGCTGGCATATCAGCCTGTCCACCTGGCTGCGCGACTACCTGTACATCACCCTGGGCGGCAACCGCAAAGGCACGCTGACCACCTACCGCAACCTGTTCCTGACCATGCTGCTCGGTGGCCTGTGGCATGGCGCGAACATCACCTACATCGTCTGGGGCGCCTGGCACGGCATGTGGCTGGCGATTGAAAAAGCCATCGGCCTCGACACCTCGCCACGCACGTTCAACCCGCTGCGGTGGGCCTTCACCTTCCTGCTGGTGGTGACCGGCTGGGTCATTTTCCGCGCGGAAAACCTGCAGGTGGCCGGGCGCATGTACGGCGCGATGTTCAGTTTCAACGAGTGGTCGCTGTCGGAACTCAACCGCGCCAGCCTCACCGGCCTGCAAGTGGCAACCCTGGTGGTGGCCTACGCCACCCTGGCGTTCTTTGGCCTGCGCGACTTCTATCGCGATCATCCGGCGGCGCCCCGCGTCGCCCAGGCAGTGCCGGGCTACGCCATGCGGGCCTGTGTGTTGCTGCTGTTCGCGGCATCGATTCTCAAACTGTCGGCGCAGAGTTTCTCGCCGTTCCTTTACTTCCAATTCTGAGGGAGCCGACATGACCCGTTCATTACGCGTGCTCTATATCGCCCTGTTCCTGAGCATGCTGCTGGTGCTGGGACTTTGGTCGATGCGCAGTTTCTTCGGTTTCAGCACCCACGCCGATGCCACCGTGCTCAACGGTCGCTGGGCCAAGGCCGTCGAGACCCATTACGACGACGAGTTCCCGATCAAGCGCCTGGGTACCAACCTCTGGGCGGCGCTGGACTACAAGCTGTTCAACGAAGGCCGTCCCGGCGTGGTGCTGGGCCGCGATCACTGGCTGTATAGCGACGAGGAGTTCAACCCCGCCGTCAACCAGGCGCAGAACCTGCAAGACAACTACGCCCTGGTCGAAGGCGTGCGCCAGACCCTCAAGGCCAAGGGCGTGCAGTTGGTGATGGCGATTGTCCCGGCCAAGGTGCGCCTGTACCCCGAGCACCTGGGAGAAGTGCAACCCGCGACTATTCATGCCGGGCTCTACCAGGATTTCCACGCCCGGGTTGCCGCCGACAAGATCATCGCCCCCGACCTGCTGGGCCCGTTGCAACAGGCCAAGCTCCATGGCCAGCAAGTGTTCCTGCGCACCGACACACACTGGACCCCGGATGGCGCCGAAGTTGCGGCCAAGCAACTGGCCAGGGTGATCAACGCCAAGACCCTGCTCAGTGGCGAGCCCCAGCGTTTTGTCACCGACGCCGAGAGCATCACCCCGCACAGCGGTGACTTGCGCTTGTTCCTGCCCCTGGACCCGCTGTTCGAAAACCTGATGCCGCCCAAAGAGCCCCTGCAAAAACGCGTGACTCACGCGGTGCAAACCCAGGCAGCAGGCGATGACGCCCTGTTCGCCGACAGCGAAATGCCGGTGGCGTTGGTAGGCACCAGCTACAGCGCCAACCCCAACTGGAACTTCGTCGGCGCCCTCAAGCAAGCCCTGGGCAGTGAAGTGGTGAGCTACGCCGAAGACGGTCACGGCCCGATCCTGCCGATGCTCAGCTACCTGAAAAGCGACGACTTCAAGAACAGCCCGCCACAAGTGCTGATCTGGGAGTTTCCGGAACGCTATCTGCCTGTGAACAACGAAATCGGCGACGCCGACCCCCAGTGGGTTGCGCAACTCAAACAAGCCGGTACCCGCCAACAGAACATGGCACTCAACACTCCCGTTAAAACCCAGAAATCCGAGACGCCCGACCGGGCGCAAAACTGAAAGAGAGGTAACTCACATGACTTTCACTACTACTCCGCGTCGTCTCGCCAAGACCCTGGCCCTGGCCGCCGGTATGAGCTTCGTATCGATGTCCGCCTTCGCCGGCGATGCCGCCCTCTACGGCCCGGTAGCGCCGAAAGGTTCGAGCTTCGTGCGCCTGTTCAACGCCAGCAACCAGGAAGTCAGCGCCACGGTCGGCAACACCGCCTTGAGCGACGTCGCCCCGCTGGCCAGCAGTGACTTCAGCTTCCTGCCGGGCGGCGACTACAGCGCCAAGGTCGGTAGCCAGAACGTCACGGTCAAGCTGGCCGCCGATCACTACTACACCCTGGTCAACAGTGGCAGCGGCCAGCCGCAACTGATCGAAGAACCACCGTTCAAGAACAAGCAGAAATCCCTGGTGCGCGTGCAGAACCTCAGCGACAAGGCCCTGACCCTGAAGACCGCCGACGGCAAGACCGACGTGGTCAAGGCCGTGGCCGCCAAGGGCCGTGGCGAGCGCGAAATCAACCCGGTGAAGGTCAGCCTGGCGCTGTACGACGGCGACAAGAAAGTCGGCGACGTGAAGCCGGTGGCGCTGGAGCGTGGTGAGGCGGCGGTGCTGTATGTCACCGGTTCTGGCAGCAGCCTGTCGCCAGTGTGGGTCAAGCGCCCCGTGTCGACCCGCTAATTATTTCCTGAACTGACGGCTACCCACTGTAGGAGCGAGCTTGCTCGCGAAAATCGCCAACGATAACGCGAGCAATCTGAATGAACGCGGTGTCTGGAAGTGCTTCGCGAGCAAGCTCGCTCCTACAGGGGATCAAGGCGTCAGTTCGGACCGAGACAAAAACAAGAGTGAAACGACTGAATTTCGTTGCTCTAACCCATACAGATTCAAGGAGAAACCCATGATCCCAGTAATCCTTTCCGGTGGTAGCGGCTCACGTCTTTGGCCGCTTTCGCGTAAACAGTTCCCTAAACAGTTCCTGGCCCTGACCGGCGAGCACACGCTGTTCCAGCAAACCCTGGAGCGCCTGGTGTTCGAAGGCATGGACAGCCCGATCGTGGTCTGCAACAAGGAGCACCGTTTCATCGTCAACGAGCAGTTGAGCGCACGCAAGCTGGAGAGCCAGCGCATCCTGATGGAACCGTTTGGCCGCAACACCGCGCCGGCCGTGGCCCTGACCGCGATGATGCTGGTCAATGAAGGCCGTGACGAACTGATGCTGGTCCTGCCCGCCGACCACGTACTGGACGACCAGAAAGCCCTGCAACGCGCCCTGGCCCTGGCCACCGTGGCCGCCGAGCGTGGCGAGATGGTGCTGTTCGGCGTGCCCGCCACTCGCCCGGAAACCGGCTACGGCTATATCAAGTCCACCAACGACTCACTGCTGCCCGAAGGCGTCAGCCGCGTGCAGCAGTTTGTGGAAAAACCCGATGAAAAACGCGCCGTGGAGTTCGTCAAAAGCGGTGGTTACTTCTGGAACAGCGGCATGTTCCTGTTCCGCGCCAGCCGCTTCCTCGAAGAGCTGAAAAAGCACGACCCGGACATCTACGACACCTGCGTGCTGACCCTGGAGCGCAGCGAACATACCGCCGATACCGTGACCTTCGACGAAGCCACCTTCGCCTGCTGCCCGGATAATTCCATCGACTACGCGGTGATGGAAAAAACCCAGCGCGCCTGCGTGGTCCCGCTCAGCGCCGGCTGGAGCGACGTGGGCTGCTGGGCCTCGCTGTGGGCGGTCAATGACAAGGACGCCAACGGCAACGTGACCAAAGGCGACGTGGTGATCCAGGACAGCAAGAACTGCATGATCCACGGCAACGGCAAACTGGTGTCGGTGATCGGTCTGGAAAACATCGTGGTGGTGGAAACCAAGGACGCGATGATGATTGCCCACAAGGACAAGGTCCAGGGCGTCAAACAGATGGTCAACACCCTCAACGAACAGGGGCGCAGCGAGACCCAGAACCACTGCGAGGTCTATCGCCCGTGGGGCTCCTACGACTCGGTGGACATGGGCGGGCGGTTCCAGGTCAAGCACATCTCGGTCAAGCCGGGCGCGTGCCTGTCACTGCAGATGCACCACCACCGCGCCGAACACTGGATCGTGGTCAGTGGTACCGCCGAGGTGACCTGCGACGATAACGTGTTCCTGCTCTGCGAGAACCAGTCCACCTACATCCCGATTGCCTCGGTGCATCGCCTGCGCAACCCGGGCAAGATCCCGTTGGAGATTATTGAAGTGCAGTCGGGCAGTTATCTGGGCGAGGATGATATCGAGCGGTTTGAGGATATCTACGGTCGGTCGACCCCGATTGAGCGTGGCGTGTCGGTGAAAACCATCGCGCAGTAACCACGCCGTACAAAAAGCCCCCGTCCAGCTCACTGCGTCCCCTATCCGCAGGGGGTTGGGCGGGGGCTTTTTCTTTGGGGCTTTGGGTGATGCTGAGGGCCCTTTCGCGAGCAAGCCCGCTCCCACACTTACCGAGTCCATCCTTGAAATGCGGTCAACCTGTGGGAGCGGGCTTGCTCGCGAAGGCGTCAGCCCAGCCAACACACCTCTTAAGGTAGCCAATCCCACCTACGCTTCAGTTAGGATGTTCGTTCCTTATTCGAGGTGGTCTCCATGTTCTTCGGCGTTCTACTGATCATCACCTGGCTGATCCTGCTGCTGCGCTATCCCGCCAAGGCCTTGCCAGTATCCCTCGCAGCTGCCGTGGGCCTGGGCTTCGTAGCGATGTGGGTGGTCTGGCTGGACAACCGCGAAGCCGCGCAACTGGCGCGCCTGGAACTACGCATCAGCTACGCCCCCGAGCAATGCCCTGTCGATCGCCCCTTGCAGCTCAAACTCAACAATGGCAACGATGTGCCCCTGACCGAATTGCGCTGGCGCGTCGCCGCCTACGCGCCGGGCGATACGGTCAACCTGGCCGACAACGTCTATGCTGCCCCGCGCTATCGCGGCCCCGGCGAGTTGCAGGCCGGCGCGACCTGGGAAGATTGCCTGCCGATGCCGCCACTGCGTCCCGGCTATCGCCCACAAACCCTGGAGTTTCGTGCCGAACGCCTGCAAGGCAGTTTCTCCGACTAATACCCACAAAGGATTGATCCATGCCCAACGTGCTTATCACCGGTTGCTCCAGCGGCATCGGCCGCGCCCTGGCCGATGCCTTCAAGGCTGCCGGCTATGACGTGTGGGCCAGCGCCCGCCGTCCCGAAGACGTCGCGACCCTGGCGGCAGCCGGCTTCAAGGCCGTGCAACTGGATGTCAACGATGGGGCGGCGCTGGCGCAACTGGCCGGGCAAGTGGGCGAGGTGGATGTACTGATCAACAACGCCGGCTACGGCGCCATGGGCCCGCTGCTCGATGGCGGTACCGAGGCGATGCAGCGCCAATTCGAGACCAATGTGTTCTCCATCGTCGGCGTGACCCAGGCGCTGTTTCCAGCCTTGCGCACGCGCAAGGGGTTGGTGGTGAATATCGGCAGTGTTTCCGGAGTGCTGGTCACCCCGTTTGCCGGCGCCTACTGCGCCTCCAAAGCCGCCGTCCATGCCCTGAGCGATGCCCTGCGCATGGAGCTGGCGCCGTTTGGCGTGCGGGTCATGGAAGTGCAGCCGGGGGCGATCAACACCCGTTTTGCCAAGAACGCCGGCACCCAGGCCGAATTGCTGATCAACGAACAATCGCCATGGTGGCCGTTGCGCGAAAGCATCCGTGCGCGCTCCCAGGCCTCTCAGGACAAACCCACACCGGCCAGCGCATTCGCGGCAGATGTGCTCAAGGCCGTGCAACAACCAGAACCACCGCGCCTGCTGCGCTCGGGCAATGGCAGCCGGGCGTTGCCGTTGATGGCGGCGCTGTTGCCCAAGGGGTTGCTGGAGAAGGTGTTGAAGAAGCGGTTTGGCTTGGCTGGGGTTTTGTAGGTTTATTCAGGGACCGAGGCGCCTGTATCGCGAGCAAGCCCGCTCCCACACTTACCGAATACATCCTTGAAATGCGGTCAACCTGTGGGAGCGGGCTTGCTCGCGATGGCGTCCCAACCAGCAACCGCCCCCTCCTTCATGAAATCAATAAACGCCCGCACCTTGAGCGGCAAATGCCGCGTGTCCGGGTACAGTGCATACACCCCCTGGGGTACGAAGCGATAATCCGGCAACAGGCGTACCAATCGCCCCGTGTCCAGATCCTCCTGTACCAGCCACTGCGGCAGGATTGCCACGCCATGGCCACGCACGGCAAATGCCTGGAGCACGGCGGCACTGTCAACCATAAGCGCACAGGGACCAGAGCGATATTGATGCTCGCCACCTGCCGGGTCGATCACACTCAACTCGGTCAATCGGCCGTGCCCCAGCTTGGGCAGTTGTTCAAGTTCATCCAGCGTATGGGCGGTACCAAAACCAGGCGCCGCAACCGCGAATATCTGGTAAGTGGATAACTGCACCGCACGATGATTGGAATCCAGCAGCCGCCCCAACCGAATCGCCACATCAAAGCGCTCGGAGATCAGATCGGCATGGGTGGAGGATGTGGATAAGTGGACATTCAGATCCGGGTGCAGACGTCGAAAGGCTTCCACTGCTGGGGCAACCACCGCCAACGCATATTCCACGGTGGTGGTGATGCGCAGCGTGCCCTTGAGCTGGGCGTGTTCAGAGCGGGCTTCTTCCACCGCCAACTGCGCTTCTTCGAGCATGCGTGTACAACGCAGGTAAAACCGCTCGCCGGCATCGGTCAACGCCAATTGCCGGGTGTTGCGCGTCAGCAGGGTGACACCGAGTTCAGCCTCCAGGCGCTTGAGATTGAAGCTGACTACGGCGCGGGTCTGCCCCAGTCTATCGGCCGCGGCAGTCAACGAGCCGGCCTCCACCACCGTCTTGAACGTCTCGAAACGATCCAGGCTGACCATGGGCCACGCCTCCATTTGTCAAAATATTTTTGACAAACTAACAGCCAAACCAGCGTTCCCCAAGCATCCGCAGCACTCTACCCTGCCAGGATTGATTGAATGCAGGAACGCCCTGATGACCTACCGCTCGAAAGTCGCCTGGATCTTTTTACTGGGTTTTACCCTCGACCTGGTGAACATGTTTGTCGCCACCATTGCCTACCCGGATATCGCCCGCGAACTGCAGGCTTCGGTCACGCAATTGGCGTGGGTCAGCAATGCCTACATGCTCGGCCTGACTGCGATCATTCCCATGAGTGTGTGGCTGGCCGCCATGCTGGGGGAAAGAAACCTGATTGCCGTCAGCCTGCTGCTGTTCGCCGCAGCCTCGGTGATGGTCGGGCAGGCGAGTTCGATTGAAGCGCTGATCGGTTGGCGCGGCCTGCAAGGGTTGGGGGGTGGCTTACTGATCCCGGTGGGCCAGGCAATGGCCTACCGGCACTTTCCCCCAGCAGAACGCAGCCAACTCACCGCCAGGGTGATGTCCGTCGCGTTACTGGTACCAGCATTGTCCCCAGCGCTGGGCGGGGTGATCGTCGACAGTGTGTCGTGGCGCTGGATCTTCTACGCCAACCTGCCGCTGGCGCTGTTGACCTTACTGCTGGCGCTGCTGTGGATAAAACCCGACCAACCAACAAATGTTCACCCTGTGCTTGAGCTGGGGGGGATTTTCACCCCCCTGAGCAGCCCGCTGTTACGGGTGGCGATGCTGGTCTATCTGTTTATTCCCGGGGTCTTTATCGGCACCAGCCTGATTGCCATCCTCTATCTGCGCGGCCTTGGATACGACGCGACACGCACCGGGGGCCTGATGCTGCCATGGGCAGTGGCGTCGGCCCTGGCCATTTTCCTCAGCAAAAAACTGTTCAACCGCTGTGGGCCCAAGCCATTGCTGCTGGCGGGCATGGTGCTGCAATGCAGCGGTATTGTGCTGCTGAACACCGCCGAACCTGTGCTGATCATTCTTGCCTACGCCTCAATGGGCCTGGGCGGCAGCCTGTGCAGCAGCACCGCACAGACCCTGGCGTTTCTCGATGTTCCCGTCGATCGCATGGGCCATGCCAGCGCGCTGTGGAATATCAATCGGCAAGTCAGCTTCTGCCTGGGTGCCGCAGCGCTCAGCGCACTGTTGTCGGCCTTGGATTCCTTCAGCATAACCTTCACGATAGCGGCAGCCCTGACACTGCTGCCACTCTTCGCAGTGCTGCACCTGGATGCTTCCAGAGTCCGCACGCTGCTTCACCCAGCCAGCGAGCCGCAACGATGATTGACTACAGTGATTTTTTTGAAGAAGTGATCCAGACCCACATAGAAATCGAGCAATGGTTTGCCGGCGTGGCACCCGAAGGCACCCTGCAGAACCTGCTTGCGCGCTTCTCCCCCGAATTCAGCATGATCGCCCCCGCCACCGGCGCACGGGTCAATGCCGCCGGGGTCAATGCCCTGTTCACTCGCCTGGGCGGCATGCGGCCCGGATTGAAAATCACCTTGAGTGAAATGGCAGGCATTGACCGGCATGCACGCGGGGCCACGGTGACCTACCGCGAACGCCAGATCGATGACAGCGGTACACAAACAGACCGCCGTGCCACCGTAGTATTCGAGAAACAAGCCAGTGGCGCGCTGCTGTGGCGCCATCTGCACGAGACCTATATCCAGGGCCAATAACGCCTCCTGTAGGAGCTGGCTTGCCAGCGAAAAACGTCAACGCTGACACGGAGCACCAGGTACCCCGCGTTGCTCTCAGGTTCTTCGCCGGCAAGCCGGCTCCTACAGCAATCCGCGAACTAGCTGACATCATTAACGGTAACCAATCTTCAGGCTCTTTCACCTCTTGTCCAAGGAAAGGTGAAAGGATGCTCAAGGACTTTCTCAGCAGCGGCGTGCCCAATGCCCACATAACAACTCGTCAACGACTAACCAGCCTACTGGACCTGCCCAGGCTCTATCGAACCATTGACGCCGATCCTGCCATCGTCGGGGCTGGCGTAGTGCATATCAGCAGTGATTATCGGGTGACGGTGCTGCGACTGAAAAACCCTCGCCATCCTCGCGAAATAATCCGGTTGAAGCAGTTGGTCGGAACTCTTCCTAAACGCTACAGCAATGCCCAATTACGCCGAGACATTCTCACTCAGATAGCAGATCAGATAGGGGCCGCGATAGCCGTCACAGGTAGCAGCATCTCTGGAAATATTAACCACATCGTCATCGCGCTTTATGAGGAGTTCAGTAGCCATGACCAATAACGCCAATACGGTATGCAAGCCGCGAACATTGCGTGGTTACACCCAACGCTTTGCTTTCACGGTGGGTACTGCAATATCAATGAACTTAGTGAGCATCTCGGGCAACCTGTCACATAGCCTCTCTTATTACGCCCGAATAAACTATCTCTCTAGCGACTATGCTGTGATGGCAAGCCTGATACTGGTATTGGCAATGTGTATCGGATTAGCCTTGGTGGCGCTAGGGTTTCGTTTGGGCCCTCCACTACTTGCATGTGTCGCGGCTCTGAATGTTCTGCTTTCGGCGGACTACTTGGGCAACCACCCGGTCACTCTGTTTGCGCTATTTCCTCTGCTGCAATCTCTGCTCTGCCTGGTCATCCTCAATACAAGAAACCACCGCCGCTACACCAACATGCTGAGGGTCAAGCGTCGGCGTAAAATCAGGGCTAACGCGTCAATCTCTTAGTCAACCGCAAAAAATCTGTGAGCAAACCAGATCCCACACTTTTAGTGTTGTGTCTGGTTCACGATCACCGTGCACGTGATACCAGCCGCCAGCAGCACGCCTTCCGGCACTTCATCGATATGAATGCGCACCGGCACACGCTGGGCCAGGCGCACCCAGTTGAAGGTCGGGTTCACGTCGGCGATCAGTTCGCGGCTTTCAGGGTTGTCACGGTCGTAGATGCCGCGCGAGATGCTTTCCACATGGCCCTTGAGGGTTTCGCCGCTCATCAGTTGCATGTCGGCTTTATCCCCCACTTTTACATGGGGCAGCTTGGTTTCTTCGAAGAAGCCATAGACCCAGAACGAGTTCATATCGACGACTGCCATCTTCGCCTCGCCGATGCGCGCGTAATCGCCGCGATGTACGTTGAGGTTGGTGACATAACCATCGACGGCCGCCACCACGTGCGTGCGTTTCAAATTCAGCTCCGCCGCTTCCAGTTGCGCCAGGGCATGCTGGTAGTCGGCCAGGGCCGAGTCGGCGATGTTGCTGGCGTCGTCGCGGTTTTCCTTGGAGATCACCAGGGCGTCAAGGTCAGCGCGGCGGTGCGCATTGTCCTTGCGCATCTCCCAGGTGGCCTTGCGTGACGCCACCAGTGATTGCGCCTGTTTCACCGCAATGCGGTAGTGCTCGGGGTCGATCTGCATCAGCAGGTCGCCCTTTTTCACCAACTGGTTGTCACGCACCGGCACGTCAACCACCTCGCCAGTGACGTCGGCAGCGACGTTGATGATGTCGGCGCGCACCCGACCATCACGGGTCCACGGGGTCTGCATGTAATGCACCCACAGCGTACGGCCAATCCAGATCGCCAGGGCCAAGACCAGCAATGTCGCAAGCAGGCTGAAAAACTTTTTCATCAGGGCATTCTCAACGGTAGACGGTCAGCGCCATGGCGCCGAACAGGCAAACAAATAGGCTCAGGCGCAGCAACGCCGGGTGCCAGAAAAAACGGTACAGGTCATAACCCGCCAGGAAACGGTCCAGGGCCCAAGCCAGCCCCGCGGCAATGAAAAACATCAGGGTCATGGTTGGCATGTAGATGCCGTGGAACGCGATTTCACGAGGCATGGGCGACTCCGGAAGGCTTCAGGGCAGCCAGGGGCGATTGCGGGTCCAGCAGGGACGTGCGGATAAAGTGCAGGTAGCTTTTCACCCGGCGCAGGGCCGAGGTGTCGAAGTGCGGGGCGAAGGGTTCGTCAGTGGCTTGCACGCGGCTGATCGCGTGATCCACCGCGATCAAGGCGCGCTCAAGATTGCTCTGGCCGGGTTGCAGGAACAGCCGTACCAGCGAGCGCCCCATCACCCGGATGGCCTGGCGCCAGGGCTGGGATTCGGCATACGCCGGATGCACCGGCAGGATCGCCTGTTCCTTGCGCAACTCAATGATCGCGTGGCCGACCTCCAGCACCACGAACATCCAGCGCAACAGGTTGCGCTGCACCTGCGGTTGCCCGGCGGCCAGGCCATAGGCCTGGTGCAGCAGGTCGCGGGTGCGGCTTTCGAAACTTGACGCCAGGCCCTTGAGCTTGCCGCTGATCGCGTACACCACTTGCTCGCGCAGGTCGCGCTCCAAGCGGCGCCACAGCCAGGGGCTGTTGGGCGGCAGGATGATCGCGCCCGCCGCCGCACACACCAACATGCCGAGGATCATCGCGATGTAATCGTTGATAAAGGTGTAGGGGTTGTAGATCGTCAGGTTATCCGGCACGGAACCGGTGCTGAAAAAAATCAACAGGCCCAGGCCGACCCCGGCGTATTGCGGCCGCGACGACAGGAACGCACCCAGCACGATCACTGGGGCGAGCATCACGCAGAGCAAGGGAAAACCATCGATCCAGGGGAACACGAAGAACATTTCGACAAACCCCACCACCGCGCCGATCAAGGTGCCGCAGGCCATCTGAAAGGCCATGCGCTTGGGGTTCGGCGTAGCGGCCGACAGACCCACGGTGGCCGCCGCGATCAGGGTCATGGTGGCGCCGCTGGGCCAGGCGGTGGCCACCCAGTAACTGCCGAGGACGATCAGAATGAATGACGCGCGAATCCCCGAGGCGGCGCAGGCCAGCCAGTTGGTTTTTGGCGTGTAGGCTTCGTCCCAGTGCTCGCGCTCGTGGCTGTGTTCGGCCAGGGAGGCGTGGGTCTGCGCATAGTTGTGCAAGTCATCGACAAAGCGGTACAGCAACTCGTAGGCGGTATGGAAATCCAGTTGTTCGGCCTCGCTCGGCCCGCTCTTCTGAAACAGCGCCCGCAGGCTGCGCACCTTGGCGGGCAGGCCCTCTTTATAAGCCGTGAGTTGGCTCACCAGGCGTGCCGCATCGGGGCTGGTCAAGGCACGTCCGCTGAAGCCATCGAGCAGTTCGGCAAGGTCCTGCAAACCGGGTTTGATGGCCGCTACCACATGGTCGGCAGCATCGCTGCGCAGGCGTTCGAGCAACTGGTGCAGGGCATTGAAGCGCGTGGTGATGCCCATGAACTCGCTGTTCAAACGACTCAGGCGGCCGTTGCGCCGGCGCATGTGCGGGTCCTCGAACACGGTGACGCTGCGCAGCCCTTCCAGGCCCACGGCTTCGGCGATAAAGCGCACATTGCTGCTTTCAAAACCCTCGCGCTGGCTGCGGCCACGCAGGCCATCGGTGACGAACAGGGCGAAGGTGCCGAAGCGCTGGTACAAGGCGTTGCGCATGGCCGCGCTGCTGGTTTGCGGAAGGATTGCGGCACTGACCAGGGTCGCGCAGAGAATCCCCAGGGAGATTTCCAGCACCCGCCATACCGCCGCCATAAATGCGCCGTCCGGGTGGGCCAGCGCAGGCAAACCCACCATTGCCGCCGTGTAACCGGCCAGCACAAATCCGTAGGCGCGAAAGTTACGGTTGCGCGTCGCACCCGCCGTGCACAGGCCAACCCAGATCGCCAGCGAGCCAAGGAACAGCTCAGTGTTTTGCGCAAACAAGGCGATCAACAACACCATCACCGCAGAGCCTGCGAGGGTGCCGAGGAAACGATAGAAACTCTTGGCGAACACCTGGCCGCTTTGCGGCTGCATCACGATAAACACGGTAATCATCGCGGTGCGCGGTTGTGGCAGCTCCAGGCGCATCGCCAGCCACAGGGTGAGAAACGCGGCGATCAGTACTTTGAAGATATACACCCAGGTCACGCCATCACTGCGTGCCCAGTCGAAAAAGCCACGGCGCCATTCCAGGGAATGCAGCCAACGCAGCGGTGCAGGCAAGGGAGTCATGGGAAACCTGATCAGTGATCGAACACGGCCAGTGCCGCCGGGGTCTTGCTCGGGAGGGTCGTGTCCGGGGCCGGGGCATCGCTGCCCGCGCCAAGGCCACCGCCCAGGGCGGTAACCAGCTCGGCATGGGCGCTCAGGCGCGCAGCCTGGACCTGTTGCTCGACCTGTTGCTGACGAAACAGCAACGTCTGGGCGTTGAGAACATTGAGGTAATCGGTCAGGCCGCGCTGGTAGGCGATCATCGCGATGTCATAGGTTTTCTGCGCCGAGGCCACCGATTCGGCGGCGAATATTTGCTGCTTGGCCATGGATTCGCGGCGGATCAGTTGGTCGCTGATGCCCTTGAGCGCATTGACCAGGGTCTGGTTGTAGCGAGCCACGGCAATGTCGTAGCCGGCGCTGGCCTCGCCCAATTGCGCGCGCAGGCGGCCGCCGTCGAAGATCGGCAAGGTGATCGCCGGGCCGACGCTGTAGTTGAGCTTCTTGCCGGTAAGGAACTCCAGCATGCCGCCGCCGGTGGCGACGTAGCCGAGGCTGCCCACCAGGTCAACATTGGGGTAGAAGCCGGCGTGAGCCACGTCGATCCCCCGGGCCTGGGCCGCCACTTGCCAGCGGCTGGCGACCACATCGGGACGCTGGCCAAGCAATTGCGCGGGGAGTGCCGACGGCAGTTTCAGCGGTTCACCGAGGGCCAGGGTCGGCCGCCGCAGTTTCGCACCCTCCCCCGGGCCCTTGCCGGCCAAAGCCGCCAGTTGGTTGCGGGTCAGGGCGATTTCTTCGTCGAGGGCGTCCAGTTGCCGGTGGGTTTCGGGCAATGGGGACTGGGCCTGGCTGACTTCAAAATGTGTGCCGATACCGCCATCCAGGCGCTTTTGCGCCAGGTCGAGGATCTGCTGTTGCTGGGCCAGGGTGGCGGCGACGATATCGCGCTGGGCGTAATGCAGCGACAGTTGGATATACGCGCGCACCACGTTGTTCTGCAATTCCAGCTGGGCCTGGCGCGCTTGGGCGACACTCATATGAGCCAGGTCCACCGCGCGTTCAGTGGCGTTGCGTTCGCGGCCCCACAGGTCGAGGGCGTAACTCAGGCCCAAGGCGGCGTTGTTGTCCCAGGTGGTGGAGTTGTCCAGTTTGCCGGGGCCGTAGAACTGATCGCTCGGCCAGTTGTGGCGCTTGAGCGTGGCATCCCCGTTGATCTGCACGGCCTCGGCGGACTCGGCCAGCCCGGCCATGGCCCGCGCTTCACGCACCCGCGCGGCGGCTTCGGCCATGCTCGGGCTGCCTTGTACGGCGAGGTCGATCCAGGCATTGAGTTGCGGATCGCCATAAACCTGCCACCACCGGGTGGTCGGCCAGTGGGCATCCCGGGCGGCGCTCTGGATCGCGTCGTCGGTGGCCAGGGTATTGGCGGCGAGGCTCTTGCCTTGGGGGGCAACTCCTCCGGTTCCGATGCAGCCGCTGATTGCTAACGATAAAGCCCAAACACTGAGAGTCTTCAGCTCTCTGCTGATGCGACGCGGCACTGCTGCGAATTCCTGAGGTGGTGTTGCGGGGACGGTGCGGCAATTCTAGGGGGCGCAAGGAATGGCGATAAGGTGGGATTCCTGTGAATCTTTGTTACCGTTAAGGCGATAATCCATTGGTCGGGCTCACTCGCCCCCGTAACTTCGTGTCACAATTTGCCATCTCCCTTGAGAGCACCCCATGGACACTTTGCAAAACATGCGCGCCTTCAGTTGTGTCGCCGAAGCCGGCAGCTTCACCGCCGCCGCCGTGCAACTGGACACCACCACGGCCAACGTCTCGCGCGCGGTCTCCAATCTGGAGGCCCACCTGCAAACCCGTTTGCTCAACCGCACCACCCGCCGCATCGCCCTGACCGAGGCGGGCAAACGCTATTTATTACGCTGTGAGCAAATCCTGGCCTATGTCGAGGAAGCCGAGGCCGAGGCCAGCGACGCCCATGCACGGCCTGCCGGGCAGCTCAAAGTGCACACCATGACCGGCATCGGCCAGCATTTCGTGATCGACGCGATTGCCCGCTATCGCCGCACCCACCCCGATGTGACCTTCGACCTGACCCTGGCCAACCGCGTGCCAGACCTGCTGGACGAGGGCTACGACGTGTCCATCGTGCTCGCCAGCGAGCTGCCGGACTCAGGGTTTGTCTCCCAGCGCCTGGGGATCACCTACAGCATCGTCTGTGCCTCGCCAGCCTACGTCAAAGCTAACGGCTGCGCGCAGCGCCCCAGTGATCTGCTCAACCATGCCTGCCTGCGCCTGGTCAGCCCGGTGATCCAGTTGGACAAATGGGTGTTCAACGGCCCGGATGGCCAGGAAAGCGTGAGCATCAACAGCTCGCCATTCCTGGTGAATTCCGCCGACGCGATGAAGACCGCGATCATCAGCGGCATGGGTGTCGGCCTGCTGCCGGTGTACGCGGCCATCGAAGGCCTGCGCAATGGCACCCTGGTGCGGATGATGCCGACTTACCGCTCCCAGGAACTGAACCTGTACGCCATCTACCCGTCGCGCCAGTACCTGGATGCGAAGATCAAGACCTGGGTCGAATACCTGCGTGGCTCGCTGCCGGAGATCCTGGCGGCGCACCAGGCGGAGTTGGTGGCGTATGAGTTGAGTGGGAGTTTGGGTAGCGTGCGCCTTACGACCTGATTTGGAACACGGCCTCCCAGGTGTCCTGACAAGTGTGTGCAGGAATGTTAGCTTGCTTGGCATTCCTCCCTGTCGATGAGCCCCACTTGCGATGAAAAAGACTGTCCTCGCCTTCAGCCGTGTCACCCCCGAGATGATCGAACGCCTGCAACAGGACTTTGACGTCATCGCGCCCAACCCCAAGCTCGGTGATATCAACGCGCAATTCAATGAAGCCCTGCCCCACGCCCACGGCCTGATCGGCGTGGGCCGCAAGCTGGGCCGTGCGCAACTCGAAGGTGCGGGCAAGC
The DNA here is from genome assembly GCF_900004755.1 of Pseudomonas sp. 25 R 14. Classification (NCBI taxonomy): domain Bacteria; kingdom Pseudomonadati; phylum Pseudomonadota; class Gammaproteobacteria; order Pseudomonadales; family Pseudomonadaceae; genus Pseudomonas; species Pseudomonas sp. 25 R 14. The sequence goes on from NZ_CVTS01000065.1 coordinate 229,276, forward strand.
TGGAGGTGGTGTCCAGCGTCTCGGTGGGCTACGACAACTACGATGTGGACTACTTCAACGAACGCGGGATCATGCTCACCAATACCCCCGATGTGCTGACCGAAAGCACCGCCGACCTGGCCTTCGCCCTGCTGATGAGCAGCGCCCGTCGCGTGGCCGAGCTGGACGCCTGGACCAAGGCCGGGCAGTGGAAAGCCAGTGTCGGCGCGCCGTTGTTTGGCTGTGATGTACACGGCAAGACCCTGGGCATCGTCGGCATGGGCAATATCGGCGCCGCCATCGCCCGCCGTGGGCGCCTGGGCTTCAATATGCCGATTCTCTACAGCGGCAACAGCCGCAAGAGCGCGCTGGAACAGGAACTGGGCGCGCAGTTTCGTAGCCTGGACCAGTTGCTGGCCGAGGCGGATTTCGTGTGCCTGGTGGTGCCGCTCAGCGAGAAAACCCGTCATTTGATCAGCACTCGCGAACTGGGGCTGATGAAGTCCAGTGCAATCCTGGTGAACATCTCCCGGGGTCCGGTAGTGGACGAGCCCGCGCTGGTCGAGGCCCTGCAAAACCACACCATTCGCGGCGCTGGGCTGGATGTGTATGAGAAGGAGCCGCTGGCCGAGTCGCCGCTGTTCCAACTGAGCAATGCGGTGACCTTGCCGCATATCGGTTCGGCCACCCATGAAACCCGCGAAGCCATGGCCAACCGCGCCCTGGACAACCTGCGCAGCGCATTGTTGGGCCAGCGCCCGCAGGATCTGGTGAACCCGCAGGTGTGGAAAGGCTAAGACACAACACAACCCACTGTAGGAGCGAGCGTGCTCGCGAAAAACATTAACGATAACGCGTCTATCCTGAATAAACGCGGCGTCCTCGGGTTTTTCGCGAGCACGCTCGCTCCTACAGTTTTTTGTGCCTGCGTCGATAACCTCCCATAGAAGATTGTTATCCCTGATCCACAGAAGGTTTTTATGTCCACCACCAAAGCCCGCGCAGATTCACTCTCGCTTCTGCTCTTTACCTTGCGCAGCGGCAAGCTGATGGCCATCAACCTGCTGAAAGTCAGCGAAATCATTCCCTGCCCGCCGCTGACCAAGCTGCCGGAGTCCCACCCCCACGTCAAAGGCATCGCCACCCTGCGTGGCGCGGCCTTGTCGGTGATCGACCTCAGCCGCGCGCTGGGCGAAATGCCCCTGCAAGACCCCGACGGCGGCTGCCTGATCGTCACCGATGTCAGCCGTTCCAAGCAGGGCCTGCATGTGCAGGCCGTGAGCCGGATCGTGCATTGCCTGACCACCGATATCCGCCCGCCGCCCTTTGGCTCCGGCGGCACGCGCTCGTTTATCACCGGCGTGACCCAGGTTGATGGGGTGCTGGTACAGGTCCTGGACATCGAAAAAGTCATCCATGCCATCGCCCCCGCCCAGATCGAAGTGGCCCCCACCGACCTGACCATGGAAGAGGCCGAAGTGCTCGGCCATGCACGCATCCTGGTGGTGGACGACAGCCAGGTCGCCCTGCAGCAATCGGTACACACCCTGCGCAACCTCGGCCTGACCTGCCACACCGCACGCAGCGCCAAGGAAGCCATCGACGTGCTGCTGGAGCTGCAAGGCACTGCCGGGCAGATCAATGTGGTGGTGTCTGACATCGAGATGTCGGAAATGGACGGTTATGCCCTCACCCGCACCCTGCGCGAAACCCCGGACTTCCAGGACCTTTACGTGCTGTTGCACACCTCTCTGGACAGCGCGATGAACAGCGAAAAAGCGCGCCTGGCCGGTGCCGACGCGGTATTGACCAAGTTCTCGTCGCCCGAACTGACCAAATGCCTGGTTGTCGCGGCCCAGACCGTGGCGCAGAAAGGCCTGTAGACGGTGACAGAGTATTACCAACTGCTACGCCGCGACCTCACTGGCAGCCTGCCCGCACCACAGTGGCCGGCCGACACCCGCCTGGATCATTACCGCGAAGAGCTGGCCCCGGCGATTCATGCGGTATTGCGCATGACCCAGGAACAGGGCGGTGGCCGCGTCGCCAACCTGGACACCTGGCAGCAGCAGTTCGTCACCGACGCAGAATTCGACCCCACGCTGTGCCTGGTGGCCAGTAACGGTGATGGCATTCTCGGCGTCGCACAGTGCTGGACCAGTGCCTTTATCAAGCACCTCTGCATACACCCCTGCGCCCAGGGCCAGGGCCTGGGGCGCGCCTTGTTGCTGCATAGCTTCCAGGTGTTCAAGCAGCGTGGCGAACCCTATGTGGACCTCAAGGTACGCGAGAGCAATCTGCGCGCACGTCAGTTGTATGAGAGTGCGGGCATGGTCTTTGTCCTGCGCGACGTGGTGCCGCAAGACTGACAGGCACTGGCGCATAACTTGCTTCCAGAGTCTCTGAACGGCGGATAGAGGTAAAAACCCGTCACCGTTCTAGAGAGCCCTCTGACCTGGCCTGGTAGCAGATCCTCCATGAATACTCAGTTTTCCTGCGTAGGTTGCGGCAAATGCTGCACCGATCACCATGTACCCCTGACCCTCGACGAAGCCCGCATGTGGGCGGCAGACGGTGGCAATGTCATCGTTCTGGTGGAAGGCTTCCTGGGCAACGGCCTGGGCCTGCCACTGCAGCAACGCGAGCATGCCGAACGGCGTTCGGTGGTGGTGCCCAGCGGCACAACCCAAGCGTTTGTAGCAATCACCTTTGCCGCCTACAACGCCGGGCCCTGTCGGAATCTTGACGCAGACAACCGCTGCGGGATCTATGAGCGTCGCCCGCTGGTCTGTCGCATCTACCCGATGGAGATCAACCCGCATATCCCGCTGAACCCGGCCGCCAAGGATTGCCCACCGCACGCCTGGGAACAGGGCCCGGCGCTGATCGTCGGCGGCGAACTGATGGACCTGGAACTGGCAGAGTTGATCCGCCGTTCCCGCCAGGCCGACCGTGACGATGTGCAGACCAAGGAAGCGGTGTGCGCCCTGTTGGGGATTCGCACCACCGCGCTCAAGGGCGATGGCTTTACCGCGTACCTGCCGGACATGGGCGCCTTTGCCCAGGCCATTGAGTTGGCGGTGGAGCAACCCGCCGAGGCCCATGAATGGGCATTTCATGTCTCCGGAATGGACATTGCCGAACAGTTGCTGGACGCCGGGGCGCAGATAGCCACAGAAGTACCAGCCAACTATGCGTTTATCTCCCTGCGCGCAGCCTGACCTGACACGGGCAAACGCTAGCGGCGCTTGCCCCAGAACTCTTCTGCCAGCCGCCGCAGGTCTTGCGCCAGTGCCGCCACGTCGCCCGAACTGAGCTGGCTTTGCTGGCCGGCACTGACAGTGGCCTCGCCAGCATTGCGGATGCTGACGATATTGCGATTGATGTCCTCGCTCACCGCGCTCTGCTCTTCCACCGCCGTCGCGATCTGCACACTCATCGCGGTGATCTGGTTGACCCGCTGACTGATGCCGTCCAGGGCCGATGCGGCACGCTGGGCATGCTCGACACTGACGTCGACATGTTGGCTGCTTTGCTCCATGGCCATCACCGCATCCCGGGCGCCACCCTGTAGGGTGCTGATCATGCGCTGGATTTCATTGGTCGATTGCTGGGTACGTTGGGCCAGGCCGCGCACTTCGTCGGCCACCACCGCAAAGCCACGGCCCTGTTCGCCCGCCCGCGCGGCTTCGATGGCCGCGTTGAGCGCCAGCAGGTTGGTCTGCTCGGCAATCGCCCGGATCACTTCCAGCACACTGGAAATATCACCGCTGTGGTTTTCCAACTGATGGATCACGGTGGTGGCCCTGGCCAGCTCCTGAGACAGGCGCAGCACCGCATCGCGGCTTTCGTCCACCCGCTGATGACCTTCGCGGGTCTCGCTACCGGCCTGGTCTGCGGCCTTCGAGGCCTGCTGGGCATGGTGGGCGACTTGCGCCACACTGGCCGCCATCTGCTGGATGGCGGTTGCCACCTGATCGGTCTGGCTCTGCTGGCCAAGGGTGCTGGTGTGACTGCTATCCAGTTGTTCGACCAATGCGGCGGCGTGCCCGGATAAACGCTGCGACGCATCGCCAATCCGGCCGACCACCGCGCCTACCTGGGCCTCAAGCATCTGCATGGCAAATTCGATTTGCCCCAGCTCATCCGCGCGCCCGGTGTAGATCGCCTGGCTGACGGGGTTGTCGGCAATCTGCCGCGCCCGCTCACTCAATTGCTTCAGGGGACGCAACAACAGATTGATGCCCAATACCCCCGCCGCGCCCACTGCCGCCAGGCCCAGCACTTGCAACGCCCATGAATAACTCGCCAACCCAGCCCCCACGCCCCAGGTCAGGACGCACGTTGCGCCGGTGACCAGCGACAACTTCAAGGGCATCTCCAGTATTGGCCGCCAGCGCCGAGTCCCTGCACGCAGGCGCGCATAAGCGCGCTCCGCCGCCATCACTCGCCGCGCATCAGGCTTGGTGCGTACCGACTGATATTCCACCGCCACGCCGTCGCGCGTGACCGGCGAGGCATAGGCACTGACCCAATAATGATCACCGTTCTTGCAGCGATTCTTCACCATGCCCATCCACGAGCGACCGCTCTTGAGGGCCTGCCACATATGGGCAAAGGCCGCCGACGGCATGTCCGGATGGCGCAGCAGATTATGTGGCGCGCTCAACAATTCCTCGCGGCTGTAGCCACTGACGTCGATGAAGTCCTGGTTGGCGTAGGTAATCGAACTGCCGAGGTCAGTGGTCGAGAGGATATTGGCGTCTTGGGCAATGTCCACACTTCGCCCCGTGACCGGGAGATTGATCTTCATGGAAAGCGCGCTCGGGGGGTTATTGAGGGAGTCGGCAAGGGGCACCGACTCTAAGCGCACCGCTTGAGCAAATACTGATCCAGCTCATGTTCCACGCATTTAGTTGCCCGGTGTGATCACCACCGCCCCGTGATGGTCCTCGGTCTGGGCCACACACTCGATCGCCACCCGTGCGCCGCGCGGCAGCCTGCGTACGGCCAGTACGCTGCGGGCGGGCAAGCGGCTACTGGCGAAGTAACCCAGGTACACCTGGTTGACCAGGGCCAGGTCATCCAGCTCGACCAGCATCAAGGTGCATTTGGCCACTCGGTCCAGCGACGACTGATGGCGCTCCAGCAGGTCGTGCAGGGTCTTCATCACCTGTGTCATCTGCGCGCCCGTGCCCCCTCTGACCAGATTGCGGTTCGCATCCACACCCAAAATAGTCGAGATATACAGCGTGCTGCCCACCCGCACAGCCTCGGAAAAGGGCAGCTCCACATCAGTGGGGTAGAACTGCGGCCCATTGGTGTCTTGCACGGTGGCGGCGTCGGGCTCTTGCTCCTGATAGTTCTGGAGAATGCGCCGATGCTCGCCGCTCTGCCTGAGCTGCTCCAGCGCCCGGTTAAGGTCACTGCGTAACTCTGGATCGGATTTGCGCACGCCGATGGCCACGGCGGTGCCCATCTGCTGCCCGGTGACTGGCGGGCCGACGAAGTCGAAAGATTGCCCCTGCTCAGTGTCGAGCAGTTCCTGGCGGATTTCTGCGGTGCCCTGCAGCGTCGCGTCGATATCACCGGCCACCAGGCTGCGGATCAACTGGTCGTTGAGCCAGAAGCTCTTGATGATCACACCGGCCGGTGCCCATTGTGCCTGGGCGAAGGCTTCACGATTGCTCCCGGTCAGCACGCCCACACGCTTGCCCTTGAGGGCGCGCACCGTGGGCATCAGCCCGGAATACCTACGTGCTACCAAGTGCGTGGTCAGGGGGTACAAATCGTCGGTAAAGTCGATCAAGTTGCGGCGCTGGGGCGTTGAAGCCATACCCATGATCGCATCGAAACGCCGGTTTTCGAGGGCCTCGATACTGCGGGTGAATACCTGGTCGACCCAGATGCAGCGGGCGTCGAGCTGGGCACACAAGGCATTGCCCAAGTCGATGTTCAGGCCGACCAACTGCCCTTGTGCATTACGGCTTTCATAGGGAGGAAACAGCGGGGAGATCGCGAAGCGGATCTCGCTGCGTGGCGCAGCACCGGCTGCTGCCCCAACAAAAAAGCCGCCTGACAACAGCCCAGCGGATAACACGAAGATCTTTGCCAAAGCCATGAAGACATCCCTTTCTTGAAAGACCAACGCCTTCAACCGGGGCTTCTGCCAGCCAGGTGGGGCGAAGGGGTATCGAGCAAGCTTTCAAGAAAGAGTCATGGACCGACAAGGCGAAAAGTCAGCAATGATTGTAGGCACAACTGCCGTTAGCGTTTACCCATCGAGCGGCGTGTGCCTGGCGGCGCCATACCAGGGGTCTTGGTGTGGCCGTTCTTGGCGCCGTTTTTGTACCACGGCTGATTACCGTCTTTCGCCCCGGCCAGTTCACCCGGTTTGAAAGGGAACTTAAAAGCAGGAATTACCGGCTTGGCTTCACTGTCGAGGCTGTCTGGGTTGGCGGGATCAGCCAATTCGGCGCTTTCAACAGGCGATTGTGTCGGGGAAGTCATGGAAGCTCCGGAACGTGCAAAAAATGACGCGGGCCCGCCTTGCAGGCCACACTGGCGCGCAGTATACCTGCGCGCCCTAGTTCTTTAACCACTGCTCGTACGAATGGTCGACCTTTGCTGACAGCGCTGTCAGTTAACGGTCACTTTGCTGACCGGGTTTGCAGGCTATAAAGAGCATCCAGCCTTCCAACTCTCTGTCCGGACGCCGCTCGCCCATGCACATTCAACGAAAAACCACCTTGATTGTGCTCGTCTGCGTGGCCCTGGCGACTGTGGCCTGGCTCTCGATCCGGCCAACCAAGACCAAGCTGTCCGCCTCCAGTGCGATTCCGGTGCGGGTGGTCAGTGTCGCGCAACAGGATATCCCGCGTTTTGTCAGCGGGATCGGCTCGGTGCTGTCGCTGCACAGTGTGGTGATTCGCCCCCAGGTCGATGGCATTCTCACCCAATTGCAGGTCAAGGAAGGGCAACTGGTCAAGGCCGGCGACCTGCTGGCGAGCATCGATGACCGGGCGATCCGCGCCAGCCTCGACCAGGCCAAGGCCCAGTTGGGCGAAAGCCAGGCGCAGTTGCAGGTGGCGCAGGTCAATCTCAAGCGTTACAAGGAGCTGAGCATCGACGACGGTGTGTCGAAGCAGACGTATGACCAGCAACAAGCCCTGGTCAACCAGCTCAAGGCCACGGCACAGGGCAACCAGGCGGCGATTGATGCGGCCCAGGTACAACTTTCCTACACGCAGATTCGCTCCCCCGTCAGCGGCCGGGTGGGGATTCGCAATGTGGATGAAGGCAACTTCCTGCGCACCAGCGATACCCAAGGCCTGTTCTCGGTGACGCAGATCGACCCGATCGCGGTGGAGTTCTCCCTGCCACAACAGATGTTGCCGACCCTGCAAGGCCTGATCGCCGCGCAGCACCCGGCCAGTGTCGATGCGTTCCTCGGCGCCGACACCGATAGCCCGGCGGCGGTCCTGCTTGGCGAAGGCCGCCTGAGCCTGATCGATAACCAGATCAGCGCTACCACCGGCACCATCCGCGCCAAGGCCGAATTCAGCAATGCCACGCAAACACTATGGCCAGGGCAACTGGTCACGGTGAAGATCCAGACCGCCCTCGACAAGGCGGCCCTGGTGGTGCCGCCGACCGTGGTCCAGCGCGGCATGGACTCGCACTTCGTGTACCGCCTCAATGGCGACAAGGTGGACGTGGTCCCCGTACACGTGACCTACCAGAACAGTGACCTGACGATTGTCACCGGGGTGCAGTCCGGCGATGTGCTGGTCAGCGACGGCCAGTCACGCCTCAAGGCCGGCGCCCAGGTGGAGGTGCTCAAGGAGCCGCCGCAAGTGATCCAGACGGCCCAAGCGCAGGCCCGGCCATGAAAGGCCATGGTTCGGTATCGGCCTGGTGCGTCGACCATCCGGTCGCCACCCTGCTGCTGACCTTTGCCCTGGTGCTGCTGGGCTTGATTGCCTTCCCGCGCCTGCCGGTCGCGCCGCTGCCAGAGGCGGAGTTCCCGACCATCCAGGTCACCGCCCAACTGCCCGGCGCCAGCCCCGACACCATGGCGTCCTCGGTGGCCACGCCCCTGGAAGTGCAATTCAGTGCCATCCCCGGCATGACCCAGATGACCTCCAGCAGCGCCCTGGGCTCCACGCTGCTGACCCTGCAATTTACCCTCGACAAGAGCATCGATACCGCCGCCCAGGAAGTGCAGGCGGCGATCAATACCGCGGCCGGCAAGTTGCCCAGCGACATGCCCAACCTGCCGACCTGGCGCAAGGTCAACCCGGCGGACAGCCCGGTGCTGATCCTCAGCATCAGTTCCAACAACATGCCTGGCACCGAACTGAGCGACTATGTGGAAACCCTCCTGGCCCGGCAGATCAGCCAGATCGACGGGGTGGGCCAGATCAGCATCACCGGCCAGCAGCGCCCGGCCATTCGCGTGCAAGCCTCGCCGGACAAGCTCGCCGCCATTGGCCTGACCCTGGCCGACATCCGCCTGGTGCTCCAGCAATCGAGCCTGAACCTGGCCAAGGGCGCGCTGTATGGGCGCGACAGCGTGTCGACGCTGTCGACCAACGACCAACTGTTTCATCCCGAGGAATATGGCGAGCTGATTGTTTCCTACAAAGACGGCGCGCCCGTGCAACTGCGCGATGTGGCGCGGGTGATCAATGGCTCGGAGAACGCCTACGTGCAGGCCTGGTCTGGCGACACGCCAGGGGTCAACCTGGTGATTTTCCGCCAGCCGGGGGCCAACATCGTCGACACCGTGGACCGCATCCAGGCCGAGCTGCCGCGCCTGCAGGCGATGCTGCCGGCGTCGGTGGATGTCAGCTCGTTGTCGGATCGCACCAAGACCATTCGCGCCTCGCTGCATGAAGTGGAAATCACCCTGTTGATCGCCGTGTTGCTGGTGGTGGCGGTGATGGCGCTGTTCCTGCGCCAGTGGTCGGCAACCCTGATTGTCTCCAGCGTGCTGGGGGTATCGCTGGTGGCCACTTTCGCCTTGATGTACGTGATGGGGTTCAGCCTGAATAACCTGACGCTGGTGGCCATCGTCATCGCCGTGGGCTTTGTGGTGGACGATGCGATTGTGGTGGTGGAGAACATCCATCGTCACCTTGAGGCGGGCCTGGACAAGCGCGAGGCAGCGATCAAGGGGGCCGGCGAAATCGGTTTTACCGTGGTGTCCATCAGCTTCTCGCTGGTGGCCGCGTTTATCCCACTGCTGTTCATGGGTGGCGTGGTCGGGCGCCTGTTCAAGGAGTTTGCCCTGACCGCGACCTCGACCATCCTGATTTCGGTGGTGGTGTCCCTGACCCTGGCGCCGATGCTGGCCGGGCAGTTCATGCGCGCGCCCACCCACCCTCCCCACGACAAGCCGGGCTTTGGCGAGCGCCTGCTGGCCAGCTATGCCCGGAACCTGCGACGGGCACTGGCCCATCCGCGCACGATGCTCGCTATCTTCACCGTGACCCTGGGCCTGGCCGTGGCCGGCTACGTGTTTATTCCCAAGGGGTTTTTCCCGGTACAAGACACCGGCTTTATCCTCGGCACCAGCGAGGCGGCCGCCGATGTGTCCTACCCCGATATGGTGGCCAAGCACCAGGCCCTGGCCGAGATCATCAAGGCCGACCCGGCGGTGGAAAATTTCTCACACTCGGTGGGCGTGACCGGCAGCAACCAGACCATTGCCAACGGCCGCTTCTGGATTGCCTTGAAGGATCGCGGCGATCGCGACGTGTCCGCCAGCCAGTTCATCGACCGGATTCGCGCCAAACTGGCCCAGGTACCGGGGATCGTGCTGTACCTGCGCGCCGGCCAGGACATCAACCTCAGCTCCGGGCCCAGCCGCAGCCAGTACCAATACGTGCTCAAGAGCAACGATGGCGCAACCCTGAATACCTGGACCCAGCGCCTGACCGAAAAACTGCGCGCCAACCCGGCCTTTCGCGATCTGTCCAACGACCTGCAACTGGGCGGCAGCATCACCCACATCAGCATCGACCGCCAGGCGGCCGCGCGGTTTGGGCTGACGGCCACCGATGTCGACCAGGCGCTGTACGACGCGTTCGGCCAGCGTCAGGTCAATGAGTTCCAGACCGAGACCAACCAGTACCAGGTGGTGCTGGAGCTGGACAGCCAACAACGGGGCAAGGCCGAGAGCCTGAATTATTTCTATCTGCGCTCGCCGCTCAGTGGCGAGATGGTGCCGCTTTCGGCGCTGGCCAAGGTTGATCCGCCAACCGTCGGACCGTTGTCCATCAGCCATGACGGTATGTTCCCGGCGGCCAACCTGTCGTTCAACCTGGCGCCGGGGGTGGCCCTGGGCGACGCGGTGATCATGCTCGACCAGGCGAAGAACGAGATCGGCATGCCGAGCACCATCATCGGCAACTTCCAGGGCGCGGCCCAGGCATTCCAGAGCTCGTTGGCCAGCCAGCCATGGCTGATCCTCGCGGCGCTGGTGGCGGTCTACATCATCCTTGGCGTGTTATACGAAAGCTTCGTGCATCCGCTGACGATCATCTCGACCCTGCCCTCCGCCGGCCTCGGCGCATTGATCATGCTGTGGCTGTTGGGCCAGGACTTTTCGATCATGGCCTTGATCGGCCTGGTGCTGTTGATCGGCATCGTCAAGAAAAACGGCATCCTGATGATCGACTTTGCCCTGGAAGCCCAGCGCGTACGTGGGCTGGCACCTGGCGATGCGATTTACGAAGCCTGTGTCACGCGTTTTAGGCCGATCATCATGACCACCCTCGCCGCCCTGCTGGGCGCCGTACCGCTGATGCTCGGCGCAGGCCCCGGCGCGGAGCTGCGCCAGCCACTGGGCATCGCGGTGGTCGGTGGGTTGCTGGTGAGCCAGGCGCTGACGCTGTTCACCACACCGGTCATATACTTGTACCTTGAGAAACTTTTCCACAGACCCAAACCGGCGCTCGGGCTGGCGACCACACATTGAGGCGGGGTCATGCGTGTCCTGATTATTGAAGACGAAGAAAAAACTGCCGACTACCTGCATCGCGGGCTGACGGAGCAAGGCTATACGGTGGACGTCGCCCACGATGGCGTCGAGGGCCTGCACCTGGCCCTGGAAAGCGACTACGCGGTGATCGTGCTGGATGTGATGCTGCCCGGCCTCGACGGTTTTGGCGTACTGCGTGCCCTGCGGGCGCGCAAGCAAACCCCGGTGATCATGCTGACCGCCCGCGAGCGCGTGGAAGATCGCATTCGCGGCCTGCGCGAAGGCGCCGACGATTACCTGGGCAAGCCGTTTTCCTTCCTCGAACTGGTAGCGCGCCTGCAAGCCCTGACCCGGCGCAGCGGTGGGCATGAACCGGTGCAGGTGACCATCGCCGACCTGTGGATCGACCTGATCAGCCGCAAGGCCAGCCGCGCCGGCCTGCGCCTGGACCTGACGGCCAAGGAGTTCTCGTTGCTCAGTGTCCTGGCCCGGCGCCAGGGCGAAATCCTGTCGAAGACGGCGATTGCGGAAATGGTCTGGGATATCAACTTCGACAGCGACGCCAATGTGGTCGAGGTGGCAATCAAGCGGCTGCGGGCCAAGCTCGACGGGCCGTTCGAACACAAGCTGCTGCACACTATTCGCGGCATGGGCTACGTGCTGGAGAACCGCAGTGTCGAGTAACTCCATTGCCCTGCGCCTGAGCGGCATGTTCAGCCTGGTGGCGCTGGTGATTTTCCTGCTGATTGGCGGTGCGCTGTACCAGCAGGTGGACCGCGGCCTGGGCCTGTTGCCGGGAGCCGAACTGGATGCGCGCTACAGCGTGCTGGAGTCGTCGATCACCCGCTTCGGTACACAGGATCACTGGGGCAAGATGGCCAACAAGCTCAAGTTGTTGGGGGAAGAGGACAAGCGCATTCGTTTCTGGGTGGTCAGCAGCGACCCAACCTATGAATACGGCAACCCGGATGCGCGCATCCGCGAATTTGCCACAGGGCCGACGGGCAAACGCGACCTGCACCTGCCGGGGCAAGCCTACCCGTTCAAAGTACTGGTCAGTCAGTTCCCCGCCAAAGACCAGCGCCCGCCCCTGCGTTTTATGATCGCCATCGACACCGCCAACTTCCGCACCACCCAGCATCATTTGCTGATGGCGCTGATCAGCCTGGCGTTTGTCGGCGTGGTACTGGCTTCCCTGCTGGGCTTCTGGGTCGCGCGTATCGGCCTCAAGCCGCTGATCAAGTTGTCGGATGAAGCGCAAAAACTGGCACCGCCGAAACTCTCCGGGCGCCTGCAACTGTCGCCGCTGCCGCCGGAACTCAAGCAGTTCGTCAATTCCTTCAACTCCACCCTGGAACGTGTGGAAACCGCCTACTCGCGCCTGGAATCGTTCAACGCCGATGTGGCCCATGAACTGCGCTCGCCGTTGACCAACCTGATCGGCCAGACCCAGGTGGCGCTGACCCGTGGCCGCTCCGCCGAACACTACTTCGAAGTGCTGCAATCGAACCTGGAAGAGTTGGAGCGCCTGCGTTCGATCATCAACGACATGCTGTTCCTGGCCAGCGCCGACCAGGGCAGCAAGGCGACCAAGCTGATTGAAAGTTCCCTGGCCGATGAGGTGGCGACCACCCTCGACTACCTGGACTTCATCCTGGAGGACGCCCAGGTGCAGGTCTCGGTGGTTGGCGATGCCTTGGTGAAAATCGAAAAGGCCCATTTACGGCGAGCACTGATCAACTTGTTGAGCAATGCGGTGCAGCACACGTCACCGGGGCAGGTGATCGAGGTGCGGATTGAAGCCCGGGAGCAGCAGGTGGTGATCGGGGTGACCAACCCTGGCGAGCTGATTGCCAGCGAGCACTTGCCCCGTTTGTTCGAACGTTTCTACCGCGTTGACGCCTCGCGCAGTAACAGCGGGGCCAATCATGGCTTGGGCCTGGCCATCGTCAAGGCGATTGCGTTGATGCATGGCGGGGATGTGTTTGTGCGCAGCGAGCACGGTGGCAACACCTTTGGTATCACCCTGCCGATTTGAATTTTCAAACCTCCCACATAAACCCATTCCCACAGGTTGATCTTCATCGTCTGGACTGTTGCGGTTTGGGCAACAGTCATTATCTTGTTACACTCTGTACCGTACCGCTCGCCTGCGCCAATATGTCGCACCGACGAGCGAGACGGCAAAGACAGCCGACCCGCCCTGCCATTTCCCTCGACTTATTTCCAGGGCTCTACACTGGGAATCTGTTTTAAAGCCGCTGACTTCAGCGGCTTTTTTTTGCCGTAAAAAAGGCCAGGAACACCCCACGACATTGGCCGTTCAGACTGACCCAAAGGAGCTCCCCGGTGAAAACCGCGCTGACATTCACCCCGTTATTCCTCGCGATTGCAGCAACTATCTCCCCGCTCGCCCATGCGGCAGACGCTCCACCTGCCGACGGTTTCGTCGAAGGCTCAACGCTCAACATCAACACCCGCAACTACTACATGAACCGCGACCGCCGCGACATTCATATCGATGACAGCAAAGAATGGGGCCAGGGTTTTCTCGGTATCTTCGAATCCGGCTACACCCAAGGCACCGTGGGTTTTGGCCTGGATGCCCACGCCATGCTCGGCCTGAAACTCGACGGCGGTGGCGGCACCGATGGCTCCAGCATCCTGCCGTACGGCAGCGGCAGCGGCAAAGCGCCCGGGTCGTTTTCCACCGGTGGCGGCACCCTCAAGATGCGCGCCTTCGATACCGAGCTGAAAGCCGGTGACCTGTTCCTCAACAACCCGGTGATTGCCGGTGGCATGACTCGCATGCTGCCCGAGACCTTTCGTGGCGTCAGCCTGACCAACCACAGCCTGGACGGCTGGATGTTCGAAGGTGGACAGGCCAGCTTTGCCAAGCTCTACAACCAGAGTGGCCATGGGCGTATCGGCACCAGCTATGGCGCGCTGCCCAAAGGTGAAAGCAGCCAACACATGAACTGGGCCGGCATGGCCTGGAGCGGCCTGCCAGGACTGACCAGCAACCTGTACGCCTCCGAGCTCAAGGACGTGTGGAACCAGTACTACTACGACCTGGACTACACCTACGCGCTCAATGACCTGGTCAGCCTCAACCCGGGCCTGCACTTCTACCATACCCAGGACACCGGGCATGCGCTGCTGGGGGATATCGACAACAACACCTACAGCCTGCATTTCACCGTCGGCGTGGGCAATCACAGCGTCACCGCCGCGTACCAGCGGGTCAACGGCAACACGCCGTTCGACTACATCGCCCAGGGCGACAGCGTGTACCTGGACAACTCCCAGCAGTACTCGGACTTCAACGGCCCCAACGAGCGTTCGTGGAAGCTCAAGTACGCCTATGACTTCGCAGGTCTGGGCCTGCCTGGCCTGACCTCGGCGGTGTCCTATATCAGTGGCAAGACCGACCTGACCAAGGTCGACCCCAACAGCCGTGGCTACTCGGCCTGGTACAACGCCGACGGCAAGAACGCCAAGCACTGGGAACGGGACATCGACCTCAAGTACGTGGTGCAGGGCGGCAAGGCCAAGGACCTGGCGGTGCGCCTGCAATGGGCGACCAACCGTGGCAGCAATGGCTACTCGGCGGTGGACCGGGATGTGGATGAGTACCGGATGATCGTCGACTATCCAATCAACGTGTTCTAACCCGTAGCACTGTAGGAGCCGGCTTGTCGGCCCCTACATCTTGTTCTGCACTCTTTTGCGGGCTTGCTACTACGCTAAGGGCATCCTCGACGCAGAAGTACGCCCGATGAGCTCAAGCCCAGCACGCCCGCCCCGCCCGACCCGTCGCCCGGAGTTTATGTTGATCCTGGGCAGCGGCCTCACCGTGCTGATGATCGTCAGTGTCGTGACCGTGCTGCTGATTCGTGAACACGCCAACACCCTGCAGGCAGCCAAGCGTACGGCGAGCACCATCACCCAACTGATCGACGCCGATGTGCTGCGGAACGTCGAACTGTATGACCTGTCCCTCAAGGGCCTGATCGCCGCCACCGAGCGTAGCGATCTAGAGGGTGTGTCGGCCAACATCCGCCACCTGGTGTTGTTCGACCGCTCGACGGCCGCACGCTACAAGGGCGATATCCTGTTGCTGGACAGGACCGGCGAGGTCATCGCCGACTCTTCGCTACTAAAGCCCAAGCCCGGCAACTTTGCCGACCGCGACTACTTCCAGGTGCACCGTCAAAACCCGGAGCTCGGGCTGTTTATCAGCCGCCCCTTCCAGACTCACTGCGTGTGTGAGGATAACTGGCGCATTGCCTTCAGCCGCCGTGTGTCGTCCGCCGACGGGCGCTTTATGGGCGTCGCAGTCGCGTCCATGCGTTTGTCGTACTTTGACCAACTGTTCAATAGCCTGAACATTGGCAACAACAGCACCATCAACCTGCTCAATCACCAGGGCATCCTGCTGGCGCAACAGCCGTTGCTGGAGCCGGACATTATCAACAAGGACCTGAGCGCCCGACCCAACGTTGCCCGGATCCTGCGCGAGCGCGACGGCAGCTTTAGCAGCGTCTCCAGCGTCGACCGTCAACGACGCCTGTACACCTTCTCCAATGTCGGTGCCCTGCCGTTGATTGTGGTGGTGGCCTTGTCCAACGACGAGATCTTCGCCCCCTGGAAACGTGCCGCCCTGCTGATCAGCGCTGCCACCGGGGTGTTGTGCATCGGTTTGCTGTGGCTGACCTGGATGTTGTGCATGGAGTTGCGCCGTCGCTATCGTGCCGAAGGGGTGCTGTCAGAACTGGCAGCTACCGACCCGCTCACTGGCCTGGCCAACCGCCGCACACTGGACCAGCGCCTGAACCTGGAATGGGATCGCGCCCAGCGCTCCGGCGAACCCTTGACCCTGTTGATGATTGATGTCGACCACTTCAAGGCCTTCAACGACCGCCATGGCCATCAGGGTGGTGACGAAGCACTGCGCAGTGTGGCTCAGGTGATCGAGAGCAATATCCGCAGGCCCGCCGACCTCGCGGCCCGTTATGGCGGTGAGGAGTTTGCGGTGATCCTGCCCAATACCGACAGCCAGGGCGCCCAGGTGATTGCCGAGCATATCCGCAGCAGCGTCGAGCACTTGCCACGGGTGGCCGGGGATACACAGCCAGTCACCGTGAGCATCGGCCTTAGTAGCTGGCACAAACGCAGCAATGCGTCATTGGAAGAACTGCTGCTCAGTGCCGACCGGGCGCTGTATGAGGCCAAGGATGGCGGGCGCAACCGTACCGTTGATGCCGCAGGTTGATTGCGCTATAAAAAAAGGCCACCCGAAGGCAGCCTTTAAAAACTAAAGAAAGAGAGTTGTTACTTACACCGCCGCAACGGGACGCATGTAAGAGATCGGTGCGGTGCTGGCATCTTCGAAGGTGACGACTTCCCAAGCATCTTTCTGCTCAATCAACTTGCGCAGGAGCTGGTTGTTCAGTGCATGGCCCGACTTGAAGCCTTTGAACTCGCCTATCAGGCTATTGCCCAGCAGGTAGAGGTCACCAATTGCATCGAGGATCTTGTGCTTCACGAATTCGTCTTCATAGCGAAGGCCGTCTTCGTTCAGTACACCATCCGCGTCGACCACGATGGCGTTTTCCACGCTGCCGCCGAGTGCGAGGTTGTGCTTGCGCAGGTACTCGATGTCACTCATGAAACCAAAGGTACGGGCGCGGCTGACTTCTTTTACGAACGAAGTGCTGGAAAAATCCACGCTTGCACTTTGGGTGCGGTCACGGAATACCGGGTGATCGAAATCGATCTCAAAGCTCACTTTAAAGCCTTCGAACGGGACGAAGGTGGCGCGCTTGTCGCCGTCTTCTACTGTCACTTCCCGCAGAATGCGAATGAACTTCTTGGCTGCGTCCTGTTCTTCCAGGCCGGCAGATTGAATCAGGAATACGAAAGGTCCAGCGCTACCATCCATGATCGGGACTTCAGACGCGGAGAGCTCGACGTAGGCGTTATCGATGCCCAGGCCAGCCATGGCCGAGAGCAAGTGCTCCACCGTGTCCACTTTGACGTCACCGTTGACCAATGTGGTCGACATGGTGGTTTCGCCAACGTTTTCCGCGCGAGCAGGAATCTGCACCACAGGGTCCAGGTCGGCACGAACAAACACGATGCCGGTGTCGACAGGTGCGGGCTTGAGGGTCAGGTATACCTTCTCCCCGGAGTGCAGACCTACACCTGTGGCACGGATAATATTCTTCAGGGTGCGTTGTTTAATCATGGCTTGGACCGCTTCAGCGCAAATTGCGAACTGGTATCAACAAAGGCTGGCGATAATAACAGACCAGACCTTTGCTGAACACCAATCACCTTCATAGCCCTGATACATTCCATTAATCGGCCTGACGACGCAGGAAAGCCGGGATGTCCAGGTAATCCAGATCATCTTGCGGATTCGGGCTACGGGACGCAGCAGCACCGGCCTGAGCCTGGTTGCGCATCACGGTCGGGCGATCCAGGTCACGGTAGTTCACCGACGGCATTTCCGGGCGCACAGGCGCTGGAGCGGCAGTCGAAGACGCCTGGCTGGTGTGAACGGTATTGTCGATGACCTTCACAGGCTTCTCGATTTTTGCGCCCAGGCCAGTGGCAACCACGGTCACATGCAGTTCGTCGCGCATGTCTGGATCGATAACAGTACCGACCTTGACCATCGCGTGCTCGGAAGCGAAGGCTTCGATGATGCTACCCACGTCGGAGTACTCACCCAGGGACAGGTCGGGACCTGCGGTGATGTTCACCAGGATGCCGCGTGCACCTTGCAGGTTCACGTCTTCGAGCAACGGGTTGCGGATGGCCGCTTCGGTGGCTTCACGTGCACGGTTCGGACCGCTGGCGCAGCCAGTGCCCATCATCGCCATGCCCATTTCGCTCATCACGGTACGTACGTCGGCAAAGTCGACGTTGATCATGCCCGGACGCTTGATGATGTCGGAGATACCGCGAACGGCACCGGCCAGTACGTCATCGGCCTTGGCGAAAGCCGACAGCAGGCTTGCGTCTTTACCGAGAATGGTCAGCAGTTTCTCGTTGGGGATGGTGATCAACGAGTCAACGCTTTCAGACAGCAGACGGATACCCTCGTCGGCGATCTGCATGCGCTTGCGGCCTTCGAACGGGAACGGACGGGTCACGACTGCAACCGTCAGGATCCCCATTTCCTTGGCCACTTCGGCAATGATCGGTGCTGCACCGGTACCGGTACCGCCGCCCATGCCAGTGGTGATGAACACCATGTTGGTGCCTTGCAGCACTTCGGCAATACGCTCGCGGTCTTCCAGGGCGGCTTGACGGCCGACTTCCGGATTGGCACCAGCGCCGAGGCCCTTGGTCACCGCGGTGCCCAATTGCAGGATGGTCCGCGCGCCGATGCTTTTGAGCGCCTGGGCATCAGTGTTGGCGCAGATGAATTCAACGCCTTCAATGTTGCTCTTGACCATATGGTTGACAGCGTTGCCGCCGCCACCGCCGACACCGATTACTTTGATAACCGGGCTTGCGGGGATGTTGTCTACGAGTTCGAACATTTTCCCTCTCCTTTCATTTCTCTAGTTTTTTCGCCTACTACTTGAAACGGTGTTGCGGTAAATCTTTAGAAATTGCCCTTCACCCAGGCTTGCAGGCGCTCCAGCAACGGCGCTTTCGGCTCGTCACTGCTGTAGCTTTCGCGGCTGCCAATGCCCGACAGGGAAATGCCGTCGGTCTGCTTTTGCAGGCCGTACAACAGCAAGCCCACACCGGTGGAGTAAATCGGGTTGCGCACCACGTCGCCCAGGCCCTTGACGCCATGGGGCACGCCCAGGCGCACAGGCATGTGGAAGATTTCCTCGGCCAGTTCGACCGCGCCTTCCATCTTCGAGGTGCCGCCGGTCAGCACGATGCCGGCCGGGATCAGATCTTCGTAGCCACTGCGGCGCAGTTCAGCCTGGATCAGGGTGAACAGTTCGTCGTAGCGCGGTTCGACCACTTCGGCCAGGGCCTGGCGCGATAGTTCGCGCGGTGGACGGTCGCCCACGCTTGGCACCTTGATGGTTTCACCGGCACCGGCCAGCTTGGCCAGGGCGCAGGCGTAGCGAATCTTGATTTCTTCGGCGTACTGGGTCGGTGTACGCAGCGCCATGGCGATGTCGTTGGTCACCTGGTCGCCGGCAATCGGGATCACTGCGGTGTGACGGATCGCACCTTCGGTGAAGATCGCGATGTCGGTGGTGCCGCCGCCGATGTCCACCAGGCATACGCCCAGTTCTTTTTCGTCGTCGGTCAATACCGAGTAGGCCGAGGCCAGTTGCTCAAGAATGATGTCGTCGATTTCCAGGCCGCAGCGGCGCACGCATTTTTCAATGTTCTGTGCAGCATTCACGGCGCAGGTCACCACGTGGACCTTGGCTTCCAGACGTACGCCCGACATGCCCAGGGGCTCGCGAACACCTTCCTGGTTGTCGATCACATAGTCCTGCGGCAGGGTGTGCAACACGCGCTGGTCAGCCGGGATAGCCACGGCCTGGGCCGCGTCCAATACGCGCTCCAGGTCAGCCGAGCTGACTTCACGGTCGCGGATCGCCACGATGCCGTGGGAGTTCAAGCTGCGGATGTGATTGCCTGCCACACCGACGAATGCCGAGTGAATCCGGCAGCCAGCCATCAACTGCGCTTCTTCGATAGCGCGCTGGATCGACTGCACGGTGGATTCGATATTGACCACCACGCCCTTCTTCAGGCCCCGGGACGGATGCGTGCCGATTCCGACGATTTCCAGCGTGCCGTCGTCCGCGACCTCGCCTACCAGCGCCACCACCTTGGAGGTGCCGATATCGAGACCGACGATCATTTTGCCGCTTTGCACGTTTGCCATGGGTCCTGCCTCTTCTTAATTCTTCGCGACAGCGGGTTGCGCTGCCGTGGGCGCAGCCGGTTCGCGCCAGCTAACGGCCAGGCCGTTGGCGTAACGCAGGTCGATGCTCGCAATGTTCGTAATCTGTTCTTTCAGGGTTTTGTCGTAGATGGCGATAAAGCGGCGCATCTTCTCCACCAAGTGGTCGCGTCCCAGCAACAACTCGATGCCCGGGCCGGAACTGCCTGCCCCGGTGGTCAGGAACCAACTGCCCCGCTCGCGCAATTCCAGGCGCGCAATGGAGAAGCCCAGTGGCCGCAGCATCTGGCTCAACGCCTGGTACTGCAGCATCACTTGCTGCTGTGCCCGTTGCGGTCCGAACAACTGCGGCAAATGCTCGTAGTTGGCCAGCTCACGCGGGTTGAACGCCTGGCCCTGGTTGTTCAACAGCGCTTCGTCGCCCCAACGGGCCACGGGCAGTTGCTCTTCCAGGCGGATCGTCACTTGATCCGGCCACACGCGCCGTACTTCGGCGTGGGCAATCCACGGCATCTGTTCCAGTTCGGCACGCATGCCTGCCAGGTCGATGGTGAAGAAGCTCGCCGCGACAAAAGGCGCGATCCGCTGCTGCACCGCTTGCTGGCTGATGTAGCTCAAGTCGCCTTGCACGCTGATCTTGGTGATCGGGCGGTCGGCATACGGCAACAGGCGCTGCGCACCTTCATAGGTACCAAAGCCCAGCGCCACCAGCAGCACCGGCCAGAACAAGGCCTTGAGAAAACCAAAGTTGGCTTTCGGCAGGCGCGCCGACATCGGCTCTTTAGCCACCATTCGACTGGCACCACGCGGCACCGGCTTGCGGCCGGGAGCGGGTTGCTGATGACGAAGCGATGCGCCTTGCATGGTCTTAACCTCGTGCCTCTATATAGCTAGCCGCCAGAATTGCCAGCACCAACTGCTGGAAATCCAGGCCGGCTGCGCGTGCAGCCATGGGGACCAGGCTGTGGTCGGTCATGCCCGGCGCAGTGTTGACTTCAAGGAACCAGAAATCCCCCTGGTCATCCTGCATCACGTCTGCCCGCGCCCAACCGGCGATACCCAACGCCTCACAGGCTTTCGCCGTGAGGTCCATCAATTCCTGCTCTTTGGTTGCATCGAGGCCGCATGGGATCCGGTACTGGGTATCGGAAGCCACATACTTGGCGTCGTAGTCGTAAAAGGTGTGGGGCGTGCCCAATGCGATGGGCGGCAATACCTGGCCACGCAGGGTGGCGATGGTGTACTCGGGACCCTGGATCCACTGTTCCACCAACACTTGCGAATCGTAGGTACTTGCCGCTTTCCATGCGTCGATCAATTCGGCGGCCGAGTTCACTTTGGCCATGCCGATACTGGAGCCTTCATGGGCAGGTTTGACGATCAAAGGCAGGCCCAGTTCCTTGGCTGCAGAAATACAATCGTCTTCGCTGCACAGCACACTGTGACGCGGGGTCGGAATCCCCAGGCTGTGCCACACCTGCTTGGTGCGCAACTTGTCCATGGCCAGTGCCGAGGCGAGGATGCCGCTGCCGGTATAGGGAATGCCGGCGCACTCCAGCAAGCCTTGCATGCTGCCGTCTTCACCGCCACGGCCGTGCAGGATGATAAAGGCGCGGTCGATCTTCTCGGCCTGCAGGCGGGCGAGGAAGTCATCGCCCACGTCGATACCAAAGGCATTCACGCCTGCACTTTGCAGGGCTTCAAGCACGGCATTGCCGGACTTGAGCGACACTTCGCGCTCAGCACTCTTGCCGCCGAACAGCACCGCCACACGGCCGAAATCGGCAGGCGCGATGGTGGAGAACAGGGAGCCGTAGTCAGTGATCATTTCGACTTCCCCTTGGCCACGGCGAAGAGCGGGCTCGCCAACAATTTAGGGGCAAGGCCGCCGATATCACCGGCACCCTGGCACAGCAGGATGTCGCCGGCGCGCAGCAGCGGCTTGACGATTGGCGCCAGGTCGACACCCCGCTCGATGTAGATCGGGTCCAACTGGCCGCGCTGGCGGATGCTGTTGCACAGCTTGCGGCTGTCGGCGCCGGGAATCGGTTCTTCACCGGCCGGGTAGACTTCCATCAGCAGCAACACGTTGGCATCGGCCAATACATTTACAAAGTCGTCGTACAGGTCGCGGGTGCGGCTGTAGCGGTGCGGCTGGTAGACCATCACCAGGCGACGCTCCGGCCAACCACCGCGCACAGCCTTGATCACGGCCGCAACTTCGGTCGGATGGTGACCGTAGTCGTCCACCAGCATCACTTCCCCGCCCTCTACCGGCAACTGGCCGTAGACCTGGAAACGCCGGCCCACGCCGGCAAAACCCGACAGGCCTTCGACGATGGCTTCATCACTGACGCCTTCATCGGTGGCAATGCAGATGGTTGCCAGGGAATTGAGCACATTGTGGTTGCCCGGCATGTTCACCGACACGTCCAACGGTTCGCGATCCGGGCGCAGCACGGTGAAGAACGTCTGCATGCCTTGCTGGCGAACATTGATCGCGCGCACGTCAGCATCTTCGCTGAAGCCGTAGGTCACGGTCGGGCGCTTGACCAATGGCAGGATTTCACGCACCACCGGATCGTCCAGGCACAGCACGGCCAAGCCGTAGAACGGCAGGTTGTGCAGGAACTCGACGAAGGTTTTCTTCAGTTTGTTGAAGTCACCGTCGTAGGTCGCCATATGGTCGGCGTCGATGTTGGTGACCACGGCGACCAAAGGTTGCAGGTGCAGGAAGCTGGCATCGCTTTCATCGGCTTCGGCGATCAGATAGCGGCTGGTACCCAGTTGTGCATTGGTACCTGCTGCATTCAGCCGGCCACCGATCACGAAAGTCGGGTCCAGGCCGCCGGCAGCGAACACCGAGGCGATCAGGCTGGTGGTGGTGGTCTTGCCGTGGGTACCGGCGACGGCGATGCCGTGGCGGTAGCGCATCAGCTCGGCCAGCATCTCGGCGCGTGGCACTACCGGAATACGGCGTTCAAGGGCAGTGGCCACTTCCGGGTTGGAGGTGTTCACGGCGCTGGAAACCACCAGTACATCGGCTTGCGCGGCGTTCTCGGCACGGTGGCCGATAAAGATCTGCGCGCCGAACGATTCCAGGCGCTCGGTGACCGGCGAGGTCTTGAGATCGGAGCCGGAAACCTGGTAACCCAGGTTCAGCAACACCTCGGCGATCCCGCACATGCCCACGCCGCCGATACCGACGAAGTGGATGCGACGGATGCGGCGCATTTCCGGTTGCGGCATGGCTTTTTGATTCTCAACCATGGGCCACCTCCAGGCAGATATCGACCACGCTGCGGGTGGCGTCGGGTTTGGCCAGGCGGCTTGCGGTGCTCGCCATGCTGTTCAGTCGTTCGGGTTGCATCAAAACCTCAGTCAGGCGAGCGGCCAGGTCGGCGGCGCCAGTCGTTCTTTGCGGCAGCAGGAAGGCAGCGCCCTCTGCGGCCAAATATTCGGCGTTGCGGGTCTGGTGATCGTCAATCGCGTGGGGCAAAGGCACCAGCAAGGACGGCAGACCGGCGGCAGCCAGTTCACTGACGGTCAACGCACCTGCGCGACAGACCACCAGGTCGGCCCAGCCATAGGCATGGGCCATGTCTTTGATAAAGGGCTCTACCGTTGCCTCGACCCCGGCCTCGCGGTAGCGGCCAGCGGTCACTTCATCGTGGTTCTTGCCAGCCTGGTGGAAGATCTCGGGACGCAGGTCCACAGGCAGTTGCGCCAGCGCTTCTGGCAGCAATTTGTTCAACGGCTCGGCGCCCAGGCTTCCGCCCAGGATCAGCAGGTGAGCCTTGCGCCCGACCAGGGCCTGGCGGGTAATGTCCATGAACAGTTCGGTACGCACCGGGTTGCCGGTGGTGCGTCGCTTGTCCATGGCCGCAAACGTATTCGGGAACGCCTCGCACACCCGCGCGGCCAATGGCGCCAACAGACGGTTGGCCGTACCGGCCACGGCATTCTGTTCGTGGACGATCACTGGCACACCACACAAGCGCGCAGCCACACCGCCGGGACCGGTGACATAGCCACCAAAACCCAGCACACAAACCGGTTTCAATTCACGGATGACCTTGCGCGCCTGCCACACCGCCTTGAGCAACACGAACGGCGCCTTGAGCAGTGACAACTTGCTCTTGCCGCGCAGGCCGCTGACGTTGATCAGGTGCAGGGACAAACCGGCAGCCGGGACCAACTCATTTTCAATGCCACGCGGTGTGCCCAGCCAATGCACGGTGTAGCCACGGGCCTGGAACTCACGGGCACAGGCCAGCGCCGGGAACACGTGGCCGCCGGTGCCGCCAGCCATGATCAGCACGTTAGCGCCCATGGGTCGGCTCCTCGGCAAAGTCGCTCTCGCTGAATTCCATCTCTTCGCTGCCCAAATGGGTTCGACTCTCCCATTCGATACGCAGCAACAAGCCGAGACAGGCACAGCAGATCACCAACGAGCTGCCGCCGTAGCTGAGGAACGGCAAGGTCAAGCCCTTGGTCGGCAGCAGGCCGACGTTCACGCCGATGTTGATCAGGAACTGGCCGATCCACAGGAAGGCCAGGCCGTACGCAACATAGGCAGCAAAGAATTGTTTGGCTTTCTCGGCCCACAGGCCGATGTACATGGCCCGCACGCAGACGAACACGAACAGCCCGACGGTGGCCAGGGAGCCAACCACGCCCAGCTCTTCGGCGAGGACCGAGAACACGAAGTCGGTATGCGCTTCCGGCAGGTAGAACTGCTTCTGCACACTGTTGCCCAGGCCCACGCCCAACCACTCGCCGCGACCGAAGGCGATCAGTGCCTGGGTCAACTGGTAGCCGGAACCGAACTGGTCGGACCAGGGGTCGGTAAAGGTGATCAGTCGCGCCATCCGATAGGGTTGCGCCTGGACCAGGATCGTCACGGCGGCAACCGCCAGCCCGACCATCAAGGCAAAGCGGAACAGGCCCACGCCACCGAGGAACAGCATCGCTGCAGCCGCGCCCATCATCACCACGGTGGCGCCGAAGTCCGGCTCCATCAACAGCAGGCCGGCCATGGGCAGCAGCACGATGAACGGCTTGAAAAAGCCCATCCAGCTTTCGCGCACTTCTTTCTGCCGGCGCACGAGGTAGCCGGCCAGGTAAATCACCACGAATACCTTGGCAATTTCCGAGGGCTGCACGTTGAAGGCACCGAAGCCGATCCAGCGCATCGAACCATTCACTTCACGGCCGATACCGGGGACGATCACCATCACCAGCAAGCCGAAGGCGCCGATCAGCATCAGCCAACCCAGGCGCTGCCAGGTGGCGATAGGAATCATCATGGTGACGATGCAGGCACCAAGACCGATCACCAGGTAAATCAGGTGGCGGATCATGTGGTACAGCGTGTTGCCCGACTGCACGGCGGCCACTTCCGAGGACGCCGAGGTGATCATCACCAGGCCCAGGCCCAGCAACGCCAGGCAACCGGCGAGCATCGGGAAGTCGAGGTCGATCCCGCGCCCGGTAATGATTGGCGACGGGTACGGCTTGATGATGTTTTTCAGGTCCAGACTCATGCCAAGCCCTCCACGGCGCGGGCGAACAACTGGCCGCGCTCTTCGTAGTTCTTGAACATGTCGAAACTCGCGCAGGCTGGCGACAGCAGCACCGCATCGCCCGGCTGGGCCAGGCCGCGGCATTGGGCGATGGCGTCGTCCAGCGAGGTGGCACGCACTTGCGGCACAGCGTCGCCCAGGGCAGCAGCGATCAAGTCGCTGTCACGACCCATCAGCACCACCGCACGGCAATGGGCAGCCACCGGGCTCTTGAGGTCCTTGAAGTCGGCACCCTTGCCATCGCCACCGGCGATCAGCACCAGCTTGCCGTCGATATCGGCGCCCAGGCCTTCAATGGCGGCCAGTGCGGCACCGACGTTGGTGGCCTTGGAGTCGTTGTAGTAGCTCACGCCATCGAGGTCGCGTACCCACTGGCAGCGGTGTTCGAGGCCGGCAAAGGTGCGCAGGCTCGACAACATCGCATCGAACGGCAAGCCGACCGCGTGCCCCAGTGCCAAGGCCGCCAGGGCATTGGATTGGTTATGGGCGCCACGGATCTTCAGTTCACGCACCGGCATCAGGTTCTGGAATTCGAAGGCCAGGTATTTCTCGCCACTCTCTTCCCGGATACCAAAGGCCTTGAAATCGGGTTTGCTCAAGCCGAAGGTCCAGCACGGCAGACCCTCGCCCATCAGCGGACGACTCAGGGCATCCTGGCGATTGACCACCACTTGCCGCGCACCACGGAAGATCCGGTGCTTGGCCAGGTGATAAGCCGGCAGGCCGCTGTAGCGGTCCATATGGTCTTCGCTGACGTTCAACACGGTGGCCACTTCGGCGCCGAGTTGATCGGTAGTCTCCAGCTGAAAGCTAGACAGCTCCATGACGTACAGCTCGATATCGTCGCTGAGCAGGTCCAGCGCCGGCGTACCGAGGTTACCGCCCACGGCCACGCGCTTGCCGGCCGCAGCCGCCATCTCGCCGACCAGGGTAGTGACGGTGCTCTTGGCGTTGGAGCCGCTGATCGCCACGATCGGCGCCTTGGCGTTGCGGGCAAACAACTCGATATCGCCAGACAACTTCACGCCACGCGCTGCGGCAGCTTGCAGGGCCGGTGTAGCCAGGGCCAGGCCCGGGCTCACGTAGAGCTCGTCGGCACGGCACAGAAACTCGACATCCAACTCGCCACAACGCACTTCCACGTGCGGGTAGTCACGGCGCAGCGTGACCAGCTCCGGTGGATTTTCCCGCGTATCGGCCACGGCAAACGACGTGCCCCGGTTCGCCAGGAAGCGAACCAGGGACATGCCGCTCTTGCCGAGGCCGACAACGATGCGGAAGTGGTCAGAAGCGATCAGGGACACTCGTTTCTACCTCAGTTTCAGGGTGGCAAGGCCAACCAGCACAAGAATCACGGTGATGATCCAGAAACGGACAATCACACGCGGCTCAGGCCAGCCCTTGAGTTCAAAATGGTGATGAATCGGTGCCATACGAAACACGCGGCGGCCGGTCAACTTGAAGGACGCTACCTGGATCACTACCGACAGGGTTTCCATCACGAACACGCCGCCCATGATGAACAGGACGATTTCCTGGCGCACGATCACGGCAATGGTGCCCAGGGCCGCGCCCAGCGCCAGTGCGCCGACGTCGCCCATGAACACTTGCGCCGGGTAGGTGTTGAACCACAGGAATCCCAGGCCGGCGCCGATCAGCGCGCCGCAGAATACGATCAGCTCACCTGCGCCCGGTACATAAGGGATCAGCAGGTACTCCGCGAATTTCACGTTACCCGACAGGTAGCAGAAGATGCCCAGGGCGCCGCCCACCATGACCGTCGGCATGATCGCCAGGCCATCGAGGCCATCAGTCAGGTTGACCGCGTTGCTGGAGCCGACGATCACAAAGTAGGTCAGCACTACGAAGCCGACGCCCAACGGGATACTCACATCCTTGAGCATCGGAATCAGCAGGGTGGTTTCCACCGCACTTGGCGCAGTCATATAAAGGAAGATCGCCGCGCCCAGGCCGAATACCGATTGCCAGAAGTACTTCCAGCGGCTTGGCAGGCCCTTGGAGTTCTTCTCGATCACTTTGCGGTAGTCATCGACCCAGCCGATGGCACCGAAGAACAGGGTCACCAGCAACACCACCCACACGTAGCGGTTGGCCAGGTCGGCCCAGAGCAAGGTGCTGACACCGATGGACGACAGGATCAACGCCCCGCCCATGGTCGGCGTGCCAGACTTGGACAGATGCGACTGCGGGCCGTCATTGCGCACGGACTGGCCGATCTGCAGGTTTTGCAGAGTACGGATCATCCATGGCCCCAGAAACAGCGACAACGACAGCGCGGTCAGCACACCCAGGATCCCGCGCAGGGTCAGGTACTGAAAGACCGCGAAGCCTTTGTGGAACTGTTGCAGATACTCAGCCAGCAGCAGCAGCATTAATGTTTCTCCGTACTTGAGCCACACAAGGCCGCGACGACGTTTTCCATCACCGCGCTGCGCGATCCCTTGATCAAAATGGTTGTGTGTTTTTCTTGTTCGGCGCCGACCAGCGCCTGGATCAATTCAGCCTGGGTCGCGAAATGCCGGGCAGCGGAGCCAAACGCAGCTACGGCGTGGGCCATATTCGTGCCCACGGCATACAGTGCGTCGACCTTGCCGGCGGCATAGGCGCCGACTTCACGATGGCCTTGCTCGGCCCACTCGCCCAGCTCACCAATATCGCCAAGCACCAACACCTTGCGCCCGGTAAAACCTGTCAACAGGTCGACGGCGGCACAGATCGAGGACGGGTTGGCGTTGTAGGTATCGTCGATCACCCGAATGCCGCTGCTGGTCAACTGCGCAACAGTGCGGCCCTTGACCGGTTGCACGGCGCCAAGACCCGTGGCAATCCCGAACAGCGACACGCCCAGGGCATAAGCCGCAGCCGCTGCGGCCAGGGCATTGGCCACGTTATGGTTACCCAACAGATTCAGTTGGACGTGCTCGTCACCTTGCGGGCTGTGCAGGGTGAAGGCCGGGCAGCCACGGGCATCGACGGTGATGCGCGAGGCGTGGAAATCAGCGGCGGCGTTATGCACGGCAAAGGTCAGGACCTTGCGACCGGCGGCACGTACACGCCAGGTTTCGAAAGCCTTGTCGTCCAGGTTCAGTACCGCGGTGCCCGAAGCGTCGAGGCCTTCAAGGATTTCGCCCTTGGCTTCGACAATTTTCTCGGAGCCACCAAACTCGCCAACATGGGCGGTACCCGCGTTATTGATGATGGCGACGTGCGGCCGGGTCATGGCCACGGTGTAGGCAATTTCGCCAATGCGCGACGCGCCCAACTCGATCACCGCCGCCGTGTGTTCCGGGGCCAGTTCGAGCAGGGTCAGCGGTGCGCCAAAATCGTTATTGAGGTTGCCACGGGTGGCCAGCACCGGCCCGCGCGTGCGCAGGATGCCGGCGAGCAATTCCTTGACCGTGGTTTTGCCACTGGAACCGGTGATCGCAGCCACCGGGTTGGTAAACGCTGCGCGGTTAAGGGCCCCCAGCTGGCCAAGGGCCAGGCGCGTATCGGCCACCAGCAATTGCGGCAAGGTCGAATCAGCCACTTCGCGCTGCACCAGAGCGCCGACCGCGCCCTTGGCGGCCACTTCGTTCAGGTAGTCATGACCGTCGAAACGCGGTCCGGCCAGCGCAACAAACAATTGCCCCGGTTTGATCGCACGACTGTCGATGCTGACGCCGTCGAAACTGCAATCGCTCGACAGGACGCGGGCTGCCAGGGCCTGGGTCAGTTCGCTGAATGTCATGGCCTTAAGCATGGGCAACCTCCCATGCGGTCAAGGCGTGATCAGCCTCGACCAGATCGGAGAAGGCATGGCGCTCGCCGTTGATTTCCTGATAGTCCTCATGCCCTTTACCGGCCAGGACCACCACGTCGTCTGCGCTGGCGCTGGCGATCAATTGGGCAATGGCAGCACCGCGACCGGCAACAAAGGTCACCTGGGAGGCGTCTTTGAAGCCTGCACGAATATCATCGAAAATCTGGCTCGGCGCTTCGCTGCGCGGGTTGTCATCAGTCACCAGCACACCATCTGCCAGGCGTTCGACAATCTCGGCCATCAAGGGGCGCTTGCCGCGATCACGGTCACCGCCGCAGCCGAACATGCACAGCAACTTGCCCTTGGCGTGCGGGCGCAGGGCTTCGAGTACTTTTTCCAGGGCATCCGGGGTGTGGGCGTAATCGACCACCACCAGCGGTTGCGTCCCGCCCCCCAGGCGCTGCATGCGCCCAGCCGGGCCTTCGAGTTTGGGCAGTACGCGCAGGATTTCATCCAGGGCGTAATCCAGGCCCAGCAAAGCGCCGATGGCAGCAAGGACATTGCTCAGGTTGAAGCGGCCCAGCAAAGTGCTGCGCAAGTGATGCTCGCCCTGGGGCGTGACCAGCGTTGCAAGCACGCCTTCATCATTGAACTGGGCTTCGCGGCAATACAGGTAGGCGCTGGAGTCTTCCAGGCTGTAGCTGATCAGGCGCGATTCACTTTTTTCAGCGGCCAGTTGGCGACCGAATGCATCGTCCAGGTTGACCACCCGGCACTTGAGGTCATTCCAGCCGAACAGCTTGGCCTTGGCCGCAGCGTAGGCCTCCATGTTGCCGTGGTAGTCCAGGTGGTCGCGGGACAGGTTGGTCATCACCGCCACGTCGAAGGCCAGCGCGGTCACCCGGCCTTGATCCAGGCCATGGGACGAAACTTCCATGGCAACCGCCTTGGCGCCGGCCTTTTTCAGGTCGGCCAGGGTCGCTTGCACGGCAATCGGGTTCGGCGTGGTGTGCAGGCCGCTTTGCAGCGCGCCGTAGAAACCGGTGCCCAGGGTACCGACGATGCCGCAGTGCTGACCCAGCAGGTCCAGTGCCTGCGCCACCAACTGGGTAACGCTGGTCTTGCCATTGGTGCCGGTAACGCCAATCAGGTTGAGCTGGCGGCTCGGGTCGCCATAAAAGCGCCCGGCGATGTCCGACAGCTGTGCCGCCAGGCCCTTGACCGGGATCAGCGGCACATCGGTGATTGGCAGGACGGTGGCGCCTTCAACTTCATAGGCCACCGCTGCCGCACCGCGCTGCAAGGCGTCGGCAATGTGTGCACGACCATCGAGTTTGCCACCCGGCACGGCCAGGAACAGGTCGCCGGCACGTACATTGCGGCTGTCCAGGCTCAGTTCGCGAATCAACAGATCGCGGCCAGCGTGGGCGAAAATCTTGTTCAGGCTAAGAGACATCAGCCGCGCCCTCCATTGGCTTTTACCGCTGCGGCCGGTGGTCCGGCGTTGGCTTGTTGGGTCGGCGGCAGGTTGTCCGGCGTGATGTTCATCAAGCGCAGGGTGCCGGACATGACTTTGCTGAATACCGGTGCCGAGACCAGGCCACCGTAGTAGCCGGCCTTGCTCGGCTCATCAATGACCACGACGATGGCATAGCGCGGATCGCTCATGGGACCGAAGCCTGCGAACAGCGAACGGTAGGAGTTTTCCGCGTACCCCTTAGTGCCCACCGAAGTCTTACGCGCGGTACCGGACTTGCCGGCCACGTGATAGGCCGGGACCTGTGCACGGAACACACCACGCGGCGCCTCGATCACCTGTTGCAGCATGGTCTGCATGGTTTTGGCGACGTTTTCCGGGATGACCTGTTCGGATTTCGGCGCTTCGTCCACGTGGATCAGGCTCAACGGCGTCATGCGGCCATTGTTGGCCAGCACGGAAAAAGCATGGGCCAACTGGATCGCCGTCACCGACAGGCCATAGCCGTAGGACAGGGTCGCAGTCTCGGCCTTGCGCCACTCACGGTAGTTGGGCAGGTTGCCGACGCGCTCGCCCGGGAAGTCCAGGCCGGTGGGCTGGCCCAGGCCGATCTTCTGCGCCAGGTGGTAGATGGTCTCGCCGCCGATATCAAAGGCGACTTTACTCATGCCCACGTTACTGGAATTGATCAGGATGCCGGTCAGGTCCAGCACCGGGCCTTCGCTGCGCGATACGTCGCGAATGGTGTATTTGCCCAACTGCAGGGTGCCTGGATACACCTCGACCTTGTCGGTCGGCTTCCAGCGCCCGCTTTCCAGGGCCGCACTCATGGAGATGGCTTTCATGGTCGAGCCCGGCTCGAACACGTCGATCATCGCGCGGTTGCGCATCATCGCCGGTTGCAGGTTGCGACGGTTGTTCGGGTTATAGGTCGGCTGGTTGACCATGGCCAGGATCTCGCCGGTCTTCACATCCATGATCACCAGACTGCCGGCCTTGGCGCCGTTCTCGATGATCGCGTTGCGCAGTTCACGGTTGGCCAGGTATTGCAAACGCAGGTCAATCGACAACGCCAAGGGCTTACCGGCCTTGGCGTTTTTGGTGACTTGGACATCCTTGATCAGTCTGCCGCGCCGATCCTTGATGACCTGCCGCTTGCCGGGAACCCCGGCCAGCCACTCGTCGTAGGCAAGTTCCACCCCTTCGCGGCCATGATCATCAATGTCGGTGAAGCCGACCATGTGGGCAGTGGTTTCACCGGCCGGGTAGAAACGACGGAATTCCTCGATGCCATAGACACCGGGGATTTTCAGGTCGAGTACGCCTTGACCCTGCTCGGGGGTGAGGCCGCGAACCAGATAGATGAATTCTTTATTGGCCTGGGCCTCAAGACGTTCCTTGAGGGCCTTGGGGTCCTGGCCGAGGGCGTGGGCCAGCTCGGTCCACTTGTCCTTGGCGACTTGCAGTTCCTTGGCGTTGGCCCACAGGGTGGTTACCGGGGTGCTGACAGCCAGGGGTTCGCCGTTACGGTCGGTGATCAGGCCGCGGTGCGCAGGAATCGGGATATGCCGCAGGCTGCGGGCATCGCCCTGGCCGATCAGGAAGTCGCGGTCCACCACCTGCAAGTCGACGATGCGCCAGACAATCGCGCCCACCATCAATGCGAGCAAGCCCAGCACGACGCGGAAGCGCCACGGGTAGAGTGCGCCTTCGAGTTTCATCATGGCGCCACCATGCGTACTTCTGCTGCGCCAGGAATGTGCATCTTCAGTTGCTCGGCAGCCAGCACTTCGATCCGGCTGTGGGCCGTCCAGGTGCTTTGCTCCAGAATCAGCCGACCCCATTCCGCCTGTGCCTTGTCGCGCACGCTCAATTCGCCGTACAGGCTATTGAGCAACTGACGGTTCCAGTGGGCGCTGTAGGACACCGCAATCGCGGACACCAGCACGCCGACATACAGCAGCATCATAAAGAAGCTGCCGCCCGGAAGGGGCTTGGCGAAAAGCTTGCTCACCGCAGCTTCTCCGCGACGCGCATGACGGCGCTACGGGAACGTGGGTTGGCCTTGAGTTCGGCTTCGGAAGCGAACTGCGCTTTGCCATGGATTTTGATTTTCGGCACAAAGGCTTCGAAACGTACCGGCAGGTTGCGCGGCAGGTTGTCGGTTTCGCCCTTGACCAGACGACGCATGAACAGTTTGACGATGCGGTCTTCCAGGGAGTGGAAACTGATCACCACCAGGCGACCACCCACTTCCAGGGACTCCAGGGCAGCCTCAAGGCCAGCCTCCAGGTCACCCAGTTCGTTGTTGACGTGAATGCGCAGGCCCTGGAAGGCACGGGTCGCCGGGTTTTTGCCCTTTTCCCACGCAGGGTTGGCGACTTTCAGCACTTCGGCCAGGTCGGCAGTGCGTTCGAACGGCTGGATTTCCCGGCGCTCGACCACGGCACGCGCCATGCGGCCGGCGAAACGCTCTTCGCCGTATTCCTTGAACACGCGGGTAATTTCTTCGTGGGGCGCACTGGCGATGAACTGCGCAGCACTGATGCCACGGCTCGGGTCCATGCGCATATCGAGCGGACCATCATTCATGAAACTGAAGCCGCGCTCAGGGTCGTCCAACTGCGGCGAAGACACGCCCAGGTCCAGCAAGACCCCGGCCACCTTGCCCGCCATGCCCCGCTCGGCGACTTCCGCGCCCAGCTCGGCAAAGCTGCGCTGCACAACGACAAAGCGGCCGTCTTCGGCCGCTAGCGCTTGCCCGGTGGCAATCGCCTGGGGATCCTTGTCGAACCCGAGGAGTTTGCCCTCCGAGCCAAGCTGGCTGAGGATCAAGCGACTGTGCCCGCCGCGCCCGAATGTGCCATCCAGATAGCAGCCATCAGGGCGCACGGCGAGAGCCTCGACGGCTTCGTCAAGCAGCACGGTGATGTGGTTAAAGCCGCTATCAATAGTCACAGGATCAAATCACGCAGTTCATCAGGCATGGCGCCCGGTTGTTGAATAGCAGCCAGGTCAGCTGCAGAAACAGCATCCCAGGCATCTTCGTCCCACAATTGGAACTTGTTCAGTTGGCCTACCAGCATCGCGCGCTTGTCGAGCTTGGCGTATTCGCGCAGACGCGGCGGAACCAGGAAACGACCACTGCCATCGAGTTCGAGGTCGACGGCATTACCAATCAGCAAGCGTTGCAGGCGACGGTTCTCTTCACGCAACGAAGGCAGAGCGCGCAACTTGGTTTCAATCAACTCCCACTCATCGAGCGGGTAAACACACAAACATGGATCAACGGCATCAATCGTGATGATTAACTGGCCTGAACTTCGCGAAATGAGCTCGTCACGATACCGGCTCGGCATGGCGAGACGGCCTTTTGCATCGAGACTGATAGCGTTAGCTCCGCGAAACACAGATGCGTTTCTCCAAATATTAGCGTTTTACGTTCAAAAAACCCACTTTGTGCCACTTTCCGCCACTTGCGCACACTATAGGAATGCGCCCACCACACCGTCAAGGCGCGGATTAAAGGAAAAGCCTTACAGAACGGAGATTTAGGAGCGTAAAAGGAGGAGAAACGAGAGTTCAGCGATGTTTTTGACTCGATAATCCCAAGCAGCTCAAAGAGCTAGAGCTTGAAGTTAAAGTAATTTATTAAGAGTAAGATTTTTTCGGTATTACGAAGACGCATCTGCCAATGATTTGGCAGGGAGGGATTCTTGCGTTACTACCTGGTTTCTGCCCGAGACTCGTGCAGAAGGAAAAAGGTGGAGAGTCGATCTATAAGCCGGGTTCTGTCTTGAACAGTCATTCGTCTACGATGGCCATCACTGGACATCTTTAGCAACCTACCCGGTTCCAGCGCGGGCCACGCCTTGGAACCCTATTTGGTCTTGCTCCAAGTGGGGTTTACCTAGCCACGAACTGTTGCCAGTCGTGCGGTGCGCTCTTACCGCACCTTTTCACCCTTACCGGCACCGAAGTGCTTAGGCGGTTATTTTCTGTGGCACTTTCCGTAGGCTCACGCCCCCCAGGCATTACCTGGCACTTCGCCCTATGGAGCCCGGACTTTCCTCCCCCCCCTAATTTTCATAGAGGGCAGCGACTGTCCAATCGACTCTCCGCCGCGAAGGTTAACGGCACGGCGGCCTTAGAACAAGTATTAAAAGACAGCATTGCCATCATGTGCCGACGTCGTGCACGTTAAACCCGGAACTATTCGCTCTTTTGCTTATCAAGCGCAGCCTGATACAACACGTTCTTGCGCACCCCGGTTATTTCCGCCGCCAGGGCCGCCGCACGCTTGAGCGGCATTTCCTTGAGCAACAGGTCCAGCACGCGCATGGCTTCGCGGCCCACGGCATCTTCACTTTCCGGCGCACTCCAGCCTGCGACCAGCACCACACACTCGCCGCGCTGCTGATTGCTGTCACCTTCGACAAAGGCGCGCAGCTCTTCCAGCGGCAAGCCCTTGAGGGTTTCAAAAGTCTTGGTCAACTCCCGCGCCAGCAGGGCCAGGCGCTCGCCACCAAAGACCAGCTCCATGTCCTGCAGGCACTCAAGGATGCGGTGCGGTGCTTCGTAGAAGATCAGGGTGCGCGGCTCTTCTTTTAACAACTCCAGGCGCGCGCGACGCCCCACGGCCTTGGCAGGCAGGAAGCCTTCGAAGATAAAGCGGTCAGACGGCAAGCCCGCCGCCGACAAAGCCGCAATCAACGCGCACGCCCCGGGAACAGGGACTACATTGATACCAGCGGCACGAGCCTGACGCACGAGATGGTAGCCAGGGTCGGAGATCAGTGGAGTACCGGCATCGGAAATCAACGCCACGTCGTCCCCCGCCAACAGGCGGGTAATAAAGCGGCTGCCCTCGTCACGCTCGTTATGTTCATGGCAAGCCGCCAAGGGCGTGGTAATACCAAAGTGCTGCATCAGGCGCAGCGAGTGCCGAGTGTCTTCCGCCGCAATCAACTTGGCTTCGCGCAACACCTTCAGCGCCCGCGCGCTGATGTCGTCCAGGTTGCCAATCGGCGTCGCCACCACAAAAAGCGAGCCAGCAGTGGAATTCAAAGGACCTGGAGCAGTCAAAGCGCACACCTCGAAGATTGGCAAAAGCCATATTGTAGCGCGTAGACGTCAAGAAAATGCGCCAACGGGGTAGCGTCCATCGGGTCTGTTTGCGGCGGTTACTGACGCTCTGCAACATTTAAACGATCTAAATAGACGGTTTCACGCCAGTAACATCGCGCCCCGGCCAGTGCTTGGGTACAATTCCACGCTAATTTGATCGGTATCAGGAACACTTACATGATCGCTTGCCTGCGGCTGTTCTCTGCCCTTTGCCTGGCTGCCCTGTTGGCGGCTTGCGCAAGCTCGCCCTCGTCAAGCCTTGGCGAACTCCCACGGACCCCGGATGCCACGATCGAGCAACTGCTCGAACAGGCGACTTCGGCCAAGACTCCGGAAAAAGCTGCACTGCTGCGCCTGAGCGCAGCTGACATGGCCTTCCACCAGAACAATCCCGGCCGCTCGGCGCAGATTCTCGCGCAAGTGCCACTGGACAGCCTCAAGCCGGCGGCCCAGGTCTTTGCCAGCACCCTGACTGCAGAGCTGGCCATGACCCGCAACCAGCCCAAGGCGGCGCTGACGGCGTTGAGCCATCCGAGCCTGCAAAACCTCAAGGAGTTGCCGCCGGAGCAACAGGTCCGCACCGGCACCGTACACGCCCGCGCCTATGAAGCCGACGGCCAGACCCTGGCCGCAGCCCGCGAACGCGTGGACATCGCCCCGCTGCTGACGGGAGATGCCGCCGCCAGCAATCACGAGGCCATCTGGAGCCTGATTGCTGCTGTGCCTGGTGAACAATTGCAGGCCAGCGGCAACCCGACACTCGATGGCTGGATCAGCCTGGCCCAGGCCGTCAAGAACGCCGGTACCCTGGAGCAGCAACAAGCCGCCATCGACACCTGGCGTGCGCAGAACCCTGCGCACCCGGCGGCGGTGCAACTGCCCCTGCCGCTGACCAAGCTCAAGGAGCTGGCAAGCCAGCCACTGAACAAAATCGCCCTGCTGTTGCCGCAGCAAGGCCCGTTGACCAACGTGGCCAAGGCTTTGCGCGAAGGCTTCATGGCCGCGCACTACCAGGCGCAACAGGCCGGGCAGAAACCACCGACCATCGAGTTCTATGACAGCTCACGGGTCAGCTCCCTCGATGAGTTCTACAAAAAGGCCCAGGCTGACGGCGTGCAACTGGTGATCGGCCCGCTGGAAAAACCGCTGGTCAAGCAACTCAGCACCCGTGCGCAGTTGCCCATCACCACCCTGGCCCTGAACTACAGCGAAGGCGATCAAGCACCTGCACAACTGTTCCAGTTCGGCCTGGCAGCCGAGGACGAAGCCCGCGAAGTATCACGTCGTGCCCGCGCCGATGGCCTGCACCGCGCTGCGGCCATGGTGCCGAAAGGCGAATGGGGCGACCGCGTACTCAAGGCCTTCCGCCAGGACTGGGAAGCCAATGGCGGCACCCTGATCGGTGTCGAGCATGTCGACCAGCCCGTCGCCCTGGCCCAGCAGATCGCCGACCTGTTCAAGCTGCGCCAGAGCGAAGGCCGCGCCAAGAGCCTGCAAAGCACGGTCGGCGCTGACGTCGCCGCACAGCCATCGCGCCGCCAGGACATCGAGTTCATCTTCCTCGCCGTGACGCCACAGCAGGCCCAGCAGATCAAGCCAACGCTGAACTTCCAGTACGCGGGCGATGTGCCGGTGTATGCCACCTCCCACGTGTACAGCGCCAGCGGCGACAAGAACCAGTACAACGACATGAACGCCATCATGTTCTGCGAGACGCCGTGGCTGCTCAACACCACCGACCCACTGCGCAACCAGGTCACCGCACAATGGCCACAAGCCAATGGCAGCCTGGGCCGCCTGTACGCGATGGGTGTTGATGCCTACCGCCTGGCACCGCGCCTGGGCCAGCTCAAGGCGCTGCCGGATACCCGCATCGATGGCCTTTCCGGCAACCTGGGGATGAGCCAAAGCCAACGGATCGAGCGCCAACTGCCGTGGGCCAAGTTTGTCAGTGGCCAGGTCGAACGCCTGCCCGATACCCCGCGCTGATGCCCCTACGCTCCAGCGCACAAAGCGGCAAGGATGCCGAACAACAAGCACTTGAACACCTGCAACAACAGGGTCTGCGCCTGCTGGCGCAGAACTGGTTGTGTAAACGCGGCGAGCTTGATCTGGTCATGCTTGACGGCGATACAGTAGTATTTGTCGAAGTCCGCT
Source organism: Pseudomonas sp. 25 R 14 (assembly GCF_900004755.1). Classification (NCBI taxonomy): domain Bacteria; kingdom Pseudomonadati; phylum Pseudomonadota; class Gammaproteobacteria; order Pseudomonadales; family Pseudomonadaceae; genus Pseudomonas; species Pseudomonas sp. 25 R 14. The sequence goes on from NZ_CVTS01000065.1 coordinate 267,250, forward strand.
ACAGAAAATACGCACAATGGGGTGGCGCACTCGCCAGTATCGACGAGCGCAAACGCCAAAAGCTGATACTCGCCGCGCAGTTTTTCCTGCTCAGTGAACGTCGCTGGGCTGACTCCCCCTGCCGTTTCGATGTGGTTGCCATGGAAAGCACGCCCCACGGAACCACTGATCTGAACTGGCTGCGCAACGCCTTCGACGGCTGAGCACCACCGGGACGGATCGGACATCTTCACCGCACACTTTTGCTCTTTGCTTTGCGGGCTGCACATTCGTGTGCCATACAGCCGCGCTACTTAAGGTCACACAGATGGACATGCAATCCCGAATTCGCCAGCTTTTCCAGGCCAGTATCGATACCAAGCAACAGGCGATGGACGTACTTGCACCGCACATCGAGCAAGCCAGCCAGGTCATGGTCAACGCCCTGCTCAACGAAGGCAAAATGCTTTCGTGTGGCAACGGTGGTTCGGCCGGCGACGCCCAGCACTTTTCCTCCGAGCTGCTCAACCGCTTTGAGCGCGAGCGGCCGAGCCTGCCGGCCATCGCCTTGACCACCGATTCGTCGACGATCACCTCGATCGCCAACGACTACAGCTACAACGAAATCTTTTCCAAACAAATCCGTGCCCTCGGCCAACCGGGCGATGTGCTGCTGGCTATTTCCACCAGCGGCAACTCGGCGAACATTATTCAAGCGATCCAGGCCGCACATGATCGCGAAATGATTGTCGTAGCATTGACCGGCCGCGACGGTGGCGGCATGGCCTCGCTGCTGCTGCCCGAAGACGTGGAGATCCGCGTCCCGGCCAATGTCACTGCACGTATTCAGGAAGTCCATCTGCTGACGATCCACTGCCTGTGCGATCTGATCGACAGCCAACTGTTTGGGAGTGAAGAATGACCGTTAACCGCCTCAGCCTTTTGGCCATCACGCTGTGCCTCGGTATCAGCGGCTGCACCTCGGCCATCACCGCGACCCGCGACACACCGATCCAGGACGACCGGGGCACGCGCACCTTTGGTAGCAAGATCGATGACTCGCTGATCGAAACCAAGGTCGGCGTCAACGTCGCCAAGGCCGCACCCGACCTGGGCAACGGCGCATCGCGTATCGTCGTGACCAGCTTCAACGGCATCGTGCTGCTCGCCGGGCAAACCCCGCGCGCCGACCTCAAGACCCAGGCCGAACAAGCCGCCGCAACTGTGCAACGGGTCAAGAAGGTCCACAACGAATTGCAGGTCACGCAGCCGATCACGCTGCTGGCAATCAGCAACGATGCGGTGCTGACCACCAAGATCAAGGCGCAGATGTTGACCGACAGCGCGATTCCCGGCTCTCGGATCAAAGTCGTGACTGATAACGGTATCGTCTACCTGATGGGACTGTTGACTCAACAGGAAGCCACTCGCGCAACCAACCTGGTGCAGGGTGTGTCCGGCGTACAGAAAATCGTCAAGCTGTTCGAATACATCGACTGATGTAATCACCAGCCACAAAAAAGGGCGCCGCGCATTGACTGCACGGCGCCCTTTTTAATGGCTGGCGGTTACTGGTACTGCTGGTATGGATTGCCCTGGAACTGGTTGTTCTGCTGCTGTTGCTGCTGTGCAGGCTGACCATATTGCTGGCCAGGGATCGGGCCGAGGTTGACCTCGACGCGACGGTTCTGTGCGCGGCCGTTGACGTCGGCGTTGCTGGCAATCGGGTTATCCGGGCCGGCACCGCGGGTGGTCAGGTTGGTCGGACTCACACCTTGGGATGTCAGGTAATTGGCCACGCTTTGCGCACGACGCTGGGACAGGTCCATGTTGAGCTGGCGACTGCCGGTGCTGTCGGTGTAGCCGACAATCTGAATGGTGTTCTGGTTGAACTGCTTGAGCGAGTTGGCCAAGTTATTCAGCGGGGAGTAGAAGCTGCTGGCAATTGCATCGGAGTTGGTCGCGAAGGTGATGTTACCCGGCATGATCAACTTGATCTGGTCACCCTGGCGCTGCACCTCGACACCGGTATTGGCCATGCTTTCACGCAATTTCTTTTCCTGCTGGTCGGCGTAATAGCCATAACCTGCGGCACCGATACCGGCCACCGCTGCGCCGATCAGCGCGCCCTTGCCACGATTATCATGGCCAATGGCCGCACCAGCCAACGCGCCAGCCAGCGCGCCGAGGCCGCCATACTTGGCGGTTTTGCTCATGCCTTGTGAACCGCTGTCCGCCTGCCCCTGGCTGCCATCGTAAGGGTTAGGGGAAGCACAGCCCGACAACAGGGCTACCGCTGTAGCAACAACAAGCAGACGACGCGAAGTGAACATGAAGGAAGCTCCTACTTTTGCATTCTGTGATGCAGAGGACATTGGCAATGGACCTGTGCCGAGTTTGGAACGCGACAAACGACAAAAATTCCATGCCCGGCCTCTGCCCTGTAACAAAAGATGGAGACCGGTGCGCTTACCTGAACACTAGCAGAGCCTCGCCATATCAGGCCCTGACAAACGGATTTTCGCGCATTTCATCCCCCAGTCGCGTATCCGGACCATGCCCCGTCACCACGGTCGCGTCCTCATCCAGGGTATACAGGCGCTGCTGGATCGAGCGAACGATGGTCGCCTGGTCGCCGCCCCACAAATCCGTACGCCCTACCCCGCGCCGGAACAAGGTATCCCCGGCGATCAGCAGCTTGGCATCGGCAAACCAGAAACTCATGGAGCCCGGTGTATGCCCGGGTGTGTGCAAGGCCACCCCGCAGCCACACGCCAACTCTTCATCATCGGCCAGCCAGCGATCCGGCGACGGCACCGGCGTGTAGGGCACGCCGAACATCTGGCATTGCATCTCCAGGTTATCCCACAGGAACTGATCTTCCTTGTGCAGGTGCAGCGTGGCACCGGTCTTCTCCTTCAATTGGCCGGAAGCCAGGAAGTGATCCAGATGCGCATGGGTATGAATGATGCTCACCACCTTCAAGCCCAGCGCGTCGAGCCGCGCCAGGATCAATTCATGGTTGCCACCCGGATCGACCACGATGGCCTTCTTGCTGATCGGGTCGCCGATGATCGTGCAGTTGCACTGCAAAGGGCCGACAGGAAATGTCTCGCGAATCAGTTGGAGCTTTGCAGCGTGCATAAGAGGTCCGTCCTAACTATTAGCCCGAGCGGCGTGCAGCTTTTTATAGCTGTCGATCAACCGCAGGTGTCGGTCCAGGCCTTCGAGCTTCATGCTGGTCGGCGTCAAGCCATGGAACCGCACGCGGCCATCCACCGAACCGATGGCGGCATCCATGCGCTCATTGCCAAACATGCGACGCAAGTTAGCCTCGTAGTCTTCCAATTCCAGGTCCTCGTCCAGTTGCATCTCCAGCACCGCATTCACCGCCTGGTAGAACAGGCCGCGTTCGACGGTGTTGTCGTTGTACTGCAGGAACATCTCCACCGCCTCTTTCGCCTCTTCAAACTGCTGCAAGGCGAGATAGATCAGCAGCTTCAACTCCAGGATGGTCAACTGCCCCCATGCGGTGTTGTCGTCGAACTCGATACCGATCAGGGTGGTGATATCGGTGTAGTCATCCAGTTCGCTTTCCACCAGGCGCTCGACCAGCGCTTGCAGGCCGTCCTCATCCAGGCTGTGCAGGTTGAGGATATCGGCGCGGAAGAACAACGCCTTGTTGGTGTTATCCCAGATCAGGTCGTCAACCGGATAGATTTCCGAATAGTCCGGCACCAGGATGCGGCAGGCCTTGGCGCCGATATGTTCGTAGACCGCCATGTAGACCTGCTTGCCCATGCCTTCGAGAATGCCGAACAAGGTCGCGGCTTCCTCGGCGTTGGAGTCTTCGCCCTGGCCGGAGAAGTCCCATTCCACGAATTCGTAATCGGACTTGGCACTGAAGAAGCGCCACGACACCACGCCACTGGAGTCGATGAAGTGTTCGACAAAGTTATTCGGTTCAGTCACCGCATGGCCTTCAAAGGTCGGCTGCGGCAAGTCGTTCAGGCCTTCGAAACTGCGGCCTTGGAGCAGCTCGGTCAAGCTGCGCTCCAGCGCCACTTCCAGGCTTGGGTGGGCACCGAACGAGGCAAACACACCACCGGTGCGCGGGTTCATCAGGGTCACGCACATTACCGGGAATTCACCGCCCAGGGAGGCGTCCTTGACCAGCACCGGAAACCCCTGTTCTTCCAGGGCCTGGATACCGGCGAGGATGCCTGGGTATTTGGCCAGCACGTGGGCCGGTACATCCGGCAGGGCAAATTCGCCTTCGATGATTTCGCGTTTCACCGCGCGCTCGAAGATCTCCGACAGGCACTGCACCTGGGCTTCCGCCAGGGTGTTACCGGCACTCATGCCGTTGCTCAGGTACAGGTTTTCGATCAGGTTTGAGGGGAAATACACCACCTCGCCATCCGACTGGCGCACAAACGGAAGCGAAACAATGCCGCGCTCTTCATTGCCAGAGTTGGTGTCGATCAGGTGCGAACCACGCAATTCGCCATCACGGTTGTAGATCTTCAGGCAGTACTCGTCGAGGATCTCAGTCGGCAGCGCATCTTTACGGCCCGGCTTGAACCAGCGCTCGTCCGGATAATGCACAAACGCCGCGTTGGCGATGTCTTCGCCCCAGAACTGGTCGTTGTAGAAGAAGTTGCAGTTCAGGCGTTCGATAAACTCGCCCAGGGCCGACGCCAGTGCGCCTTCCTTGGTCGCGCCCTTGCCGTTGGTAAAGCACATCGGCGAATGGGCATCGCGGATATGCAGCGACCAGACATTGGGCACGATATTGCGCCACGAGGCGATCTCAATCTTCATGCCCAGGCCCGCGAGAATCGCCGACATGTTGGCGATGGTCTGCTCCAGCGGCAGGTCCTTGCCCGCGATATAAGTGCCCGCGTCCGAAGCAGAAGCCGGCATCAGCAACGCCTGGGCATCGGCGTCGAGGTTTTCCACCTCTTCGATGACAAACTCAGGCCCGGCCTGTACGACCTTCTTGACCGTACAGCGGTCGATGGAGCGCAGGATGCCTTGGCGATCCTTGTCGGAAATATCCGCAGGCAACTCGACCTGGATCTTGAAGATCTGGTTGTAGCGGTTTTCCGGGTCGACAATGTTGTTCTGTGACAGACGGATATTATCCGTGGGGATGTTGCGCGTGCTGCAATACAACTTCACAAAGTAAGCCGCACACAACGCCGACGAAGCCAGGAAGTAGTCGAACGGACCGGGGGCCGAGCCATCGCCCTTGTAGCGAATCGGCTGGTCGGCCACCACGGTGAAGTCATCGAACTTGGCTTCAAGCCGGAGGTTGTCGAGAAAATTGACCTTGATTTCCATGCGGGATTACCAGAATAGCGGAGCAAACGAATTGGCCGCCATTATCCGGCTTTTGCGGCGCAAGTCTCCCCCTTACCCTAACAACCCCATCTCTTGCGCCCGCGCGACCGCCTGGGTGCGGCGCTCGACCCCCAGTTTGCTGTTGATATGACTGGCGTGGGTCTTAACGGTGTGCAGCGAGATAAACAGCTGGTTGCTGATTTCCTGGTTGGAGCAGCCTTGGGCGATCAACTGCAGCACCGCCAACTCACGGGCGCTCAAGGTTTCGCTGGAGTGGCTGGTTTCGACCGGCTCGCGCGGGGCAACCGCCGGCAGCAGGGCCCACAGGCTTTGCCGCAGCAAGTCACTCGGCGCCTGGCCCAGTTGCTCGCGCACCCAGTCGGGATAACGCTCCAACAGGCGCTGGAAGGGTTGCAACGCGCCGCCGCTCGCCATTTGCCGGGCCCGGGCAAAAACCGGCCGGGCTGACGCTGCCTGACCGTCATCCAGCAACAACAGGACGTGTTGGTTCAGGGCCATCACCGCGATCATCTGCTGGCCCTTGTCTTCAGCCTGCCGGGCGAGCGCATCGAGCCGACGCAGGGCGCTTTCGGACTGACCACGAATGGCCTCCAGGGCCGCCTGTTGCAGTTCGATATGTTGCGGCAGATGTGGGTGAAACTCCGGGGCGGCCGCTGCCTGCTCGCCGTTATAGGTTTGCCCCAGGCGGGCCAGCCAGGCATCGGCCAGGTCGGTACGCCCCTGGGCCAGCCACAACTCGCATTTGATCAGGGTAATCATGGCCAGGTAGTAGATCGGCGGCACGTCCCAGATGTGCATCAGCCGCTCGGCTTCGGCCAGCTCGGCAAAAGCCTTGGGAAAGTCGCCACGGCGCCCTTCAAAGTTGGCAATGACACAGTGCCCGATCAACACGCTGATATCTCGGCAGGCACGGGCTTCAGCCAACCCCGTACGCAAACGCAACAGGCCGGTTTCCGGCTGGCAACGCATCAGCAGCAGGAACCCTTCATACAATGACAGGCGTGCGCGCACCGCATACAGGCGTTGAGGCCCCAGGCCCTGCAAGCGTTGCAGGCCCTCGTGCACCTCATCCAGGGAACGCAGGATTTCCCCGCGCGCCTGCAGCACGCGCGCCCGGTCGTAATGGGCCAGGGCCTCGAACAGCGGGTTGCCAACACGTTGCGCCAGCTCCAGGGATTCACGATTCAAGCCACGCGCGCGCCAAAGGTCGGCATCGACGATGGCCAGGTTCGACAAGGTCGACAGGCACATCAAGCGCTGGCCGTAACGCTTGTGCGGCAGGCTTTCCAGGGCTTCGCTGCAATACAGCTGGGTCAACTCGCGATTGCCGCGGCCACGGGCAATGATGCCGCTGAGGGCCAGCCACTGGGCCAGCATCGACTTCTGCGCCGTGGCCGACGGTGCCGGCAGGAAGCGACTGAGGTGGCTGGACAACTCCTCTGCTGCGTCCAACTGACAGGCCAGCCCCAACGCCCAGCTATAAAGCACGATCAAGCGTGGCGTGCTGATCAACAGGCTATCGGGCAGGTCCATCTTCCAGCGCAGGAGCATGCCGACGTTCTGCTCGGCCAACAGTTGCTCTTCGGACAGGTTCTGCACCAGGTTCGCCGCCACATCCAGATGCCCCGCGCGCAGGGCCTGCTCCACCGCCTCATCAAGCAAACCCTGGGCATTGAACCAGCGACAGGCGCGCAAGTGCAGGCTGGCGGCCGGCAGCATCGCGTTCGGTGAACGCCGGGTGCGCAGCAAATCGGAAAACAGGTGGTGATAGCGATACCAGTGGCCCTGCTCGTCCAGCGGCACCAGGAATACTTGGTGGGCTTGCAAGTAGCGCAGGATTTCCGCGCTGTCATGGGCCTCACGCACGGCGTCGCACAGCTCGCTGCAAAAACGCTCCTGGGAAGCGGTGTCATAGAGGAAGGCCTGGACCTCTGGCGGCAGGCAGTCGATCACCTCTTCCAGCAGATAGTCACGGATCAGCCCTTCCCCACCATGCAGGCCTTGGGGCAGGTCGGCCTCGCTGCCGGCTTCGGAGGCCGCCAACAACCAAAAACGCAGGCCGGCCACCCAGCCTTCGCTACGGCGGATCAGGTTGTCCAGCGCTTCACCGCGCAACGAGCTGCTATGGCGGTCGAGCAAGGCCAAGGATTCATCGTTGGTCAGGCGCAGGTCCTGCTCATGCAACTCCAGCAAATGCCGCGATAGGCGCAGCCGCGCCAAATGCCAGTCGGGACGCTGGCGGCTGGTGACCAGCACCAACAGGCCATCGGGCAGATGATTGAGAAAAAATTGCAGGCAGCGATCCAGCACCGGACCCTGGGCCAGATGGTAGTCATCCAGCACCAGTAACAACGGCGTGCGTGTAGACAGATGGACAGTCAATTCATCGAGCAAGCCATCGAGCCATTCTTCAAAGGCAAATGGCTGATGGCGCTGGCGCATTTTCAACAAGCCCAGGGCCTGGTTGCCGACCTGCGGGAAGTACTGCTGCAAACCCTCCAGCAAACGCTCAAGGAAGCGCCCCGGATCACTGTCCCGCGAACTGAGGCCCAACCACAGGCTTTGCCAGTGGTCAGGCAGGCTTTGGCAGAACTCCACCGCCAGCGAACTCTTGCCAAACCCGGCCGGCGCGCTGACCAACAGCAAACGGCCCTCCAGGCCCGCGCTCATACGCTCACACAGGCGCGGGCGCAGCACATAGCCGTCGGGTAGCGGGGGTCGATAGAAGCGCCCTTCCAGCGTGGGGATTACCGTGCTGGCAGGCCCTTGGATTCGGGACAGATCAGTCATCGCCGGGCTCTTGTAATAGGCTGTGGTCGGCATTGCAGATGTCGGCAGACTAGCGTTAAAAGCGGCAGCTTTGTAGATCTTTGCAACATTTGTCTGAAAAAGACTACAACAAAAAATAACCAACCATTTTCCGGGTAGCCGAAAACAAATGTGGGAGCGGGCTTGCTCGCGATAGCAGTGTGTCAGTCACTGGTGAATTGACTGAACCACCGCTATCGCGAGCAAGCCCGCTCCCACACAAGCCCGCCCCCACAGGTGCGGACTTGTTTACCGCTGGTTAGCGCACGCCTTCCTGGCGCAGGGCCGCTGGCGTGAAGTCTTTGGTGGTGGCGGTGAAGCCGAAGTCATAGGCCTTTTTCTCTTCGTTCTTCATGCCCAGTGCCAGGTAGCGGCCGGACTGCAGGTCGTAGAGGGTTTCCAGGGCGTACCACGGCACTTGCTTGTCGTAGTAGTTCTCGCCATGGGCTTCAGCCACACGCCACAGCTGGCCACGACCGTCGTAGTGGTCGATCACGGCTGCTTGCCAGGTGTCTTCGTCGATATAGAAGTCACGCTTGGCGTAGATATGGCGCTGGCCTTCCTTCAGGGTCGCGACCACGTGCCAGACGCGGCGCAGTTCATAGCGTGCCAGGTCCTGGTTGATGTGGCCGGCCTTGATGATGTCGGCGTACTTGAGCTTCGGATCGTCGAGCTTATAGCTGTTGGACGCGATGTAGATTTCCTTCTTGCCTTCCAGCTTCCAGTCGTAGCGATCCGGCGCGCCGTTGTACATGTCGAGGTTATCGGAGGTACGCAGGCCATCGGCAGCAGTACCCGGCCCGTCATAGGACACTTGCGGCGCCCGACGCACACGGCGCTGACCGGCGTTGTAGACCCACGCCGCGCGCGGTTCCTTCACCTGGTCCAGGGTCTCGTGTACCAGCAGCACACCACCGGCCAGGCGCGCCGGTGCAGTCACTTGCTGCTTGAAGTAGAACAGGATGTTGCCCGGATTGGCCGGATCGTAGTCCTTCATCTTGTCGCGGAACACGAACTGATCCTGGAAGTACACCAGGCTGTACGAGCCGTTGGCCTGTGGCGTGGCCTGGGTCACCAGGCGCGTCACGCTGCCACCACGATAACGGGTGATGTGGTTCCAGATCACCTCGACCCCACTTTTCGGGATCGGGAACGGAATCGCGGTCTCGAAGTTTTCCAGGCCGTTACCGCCACCTACCAGGTTGGTGCTGGTGGCGTTTTTCTTGATGGAGGCGAACACTTCGGCCGGCACAGTGGCGCCGCGATGGGTGGTGTACACCGGCATCTTGAAGGTTTCAGGGTAGCGCTTGAACATCGCGTACTGCCCCGGCGCCAACTTGTCTTTGTACTGCTCGACGTTCTGCGCGGTGATGGTGAACTGCGGCTGCTCGCTGGCATAGGGGTTGGCCAGGAAGCCCTTGGCATCCACGGCGCCCGCGTTGGTTGGCAGGGCTTTCCAGGCGGGGATGGTGCCGGCAGCGTTGCCGGCCATTTCCGCGCCCATCGGGGTCAGCGTGGTTCCCAGCTTGGCGGCTTCATCCGCCGAGACGGCCGCCATGACGCTGCTGGCCATGATCGACAGTCCCAGCACACCCACGTGCAACAGACTTTTGGTTATTTTCATGTTCTGGTCTTCCTGAAATGCAGTGTGCTTAGAAGTTCGCGCCGAAACTCAGGGCCACGAAATCGCGGTCAACCGAGGTGTTGTAGTCGCCACCAAAGAAGTTGGTGTAGGCCAGGCTCGCGGTGTAGGTGTTCTGGTATTCCGCGTCCAGCCCCAGGCTCACCGCTTTGCGACCTTCTTCGAAGTTGCCGCCAGGACCTGGCGAGTAACCGCTCACGTCATGGGACCAGGCCACACTAGGCTTGAGGTTTACACCGGCGAACACATCCGGGTATTCCCAGATAGCGCGGCCACGGTAGCCCCAGGATGTGGAGGTGGTGAAGCCGTCGTTGTTGCAGTTTTTGGACAGATTACTGGCGTCTGTTCCCGGACCCGCGCCACCGATGGTGCCCGTGTTCAAGATTTGCGAACAGGTATTCGCAGAGCCGGTATTAGGCAGTGCGCCTGGACCATAAACCGGGTCACGGCCATAACGAATCTTCGATGAGCTCTCAAGCCCGCCCACGTGAGTCACACCGACTTCACCCACCACGGTCAGACGACTGGCGCCCATCACCTGATCGAAGAAATGGGTCAGTGTGGTCTGGAACTGGGTGATTTCCTTACGGCGATAACCATGCATGTCCTGCCCAGGAACGCCATTGAGCAGCGATGCATTATCGTAAAGGCCCTTCAAAGGCTTAACGGCGGAGTACAAGATATCGGTGGTATTGAGCTGTACCGGAGCATTCGGGCGATAGCTGACTTCACCGCTCCATGCGGTGCCGGTAGGTAACGTCGTGGAGAAGCTCAAGCCATACAGACGAATGTCTTCCGGGTACTCGATGAAGTACTTGGAATTACCCGCAATGAACACTGGCGCCAACTGACCAAAGTTAGGTGCCATTGCATAAGCTGAGGCTGGCGCAGCCGTCGCGCTGAAGATCGGCGCCCGGCTGTGGTAGTTCATGAAATAAGCGCCGAACTCGGTATCCAGCGGCTCGAAGTTGTAGTGCATCGCCGCGCCGAATTGGCCGCTGTCGCGTGCATCCCGGTCGGGGCCACGGCGAACCAGTGTGCCCTCATTGTTAATGTCCATGCCCATGCGATCAAATACCGCCAATGCACCACGACCTGGGGCCGTTGCAGCAATGGTCGAACGCTTGGCCAGCAGGCGCAGGTTGTCGCTGCAGCCATCGGACACCACATCCGGCTGGGAGAAGAACGTCCCGCAGTTGTCGGTAACCGTCTGGTCCCATTCCAACTGGTAGAAGGCTTCTGCCGACAGGTTATCGGTCAAGGATTGAGACACGTAGAACATGTTGACCGGAATCAGGCCTTCCTTGATTTCGGCGCCCGGACGACGGAACGCAGACACGTCGATCGGGTTGACGGAGTTGATACCACCGCCAATGAACGTACTTTCACCCCAGCTCACAACCTGCTTACCGAACCGCACCGAACCCGGCGCATCGGCAATGGAGTAGTTGTGGTAGATGAACGCATCGAGGATCTGCCCGCCAGAAGACTTGGCGCCCTCTTTGCGGTTGTGGTCGCTGATGTCCTTGAACTCGCGGCTTTCATCCTTGAGTTCAAAGTCATACCAATACTTGCCACGTACAAACACACCGGTATCGCCGTACTTCAGTTCCAGGTCATGGATACCCTTGAAGATCTTCGAGAACGTTTCCCCACGCTTGAAGTTCAAGTGACCGTCGTCAGAGGTCTGAGACAACCCCTTGCCACCGTTGTTGACACCAATCAGGTCGCGATCGGGCTTGGCCGTACTCCAGCTGGCCCCCACCGACAGGGACGAGTCGAAGCTGCCTTCGACCTCACCGATGTTGAAACTGACGCCGAATGCGGGCCCGGCGAGGGTCGAGGCAAGACTGACCGCCAGGGGTAATCTCGCCCGGCGCCAGAACTGATTTACTGAGGTCATCGACGCTACTCCATGTGCATTTTATTGTTATGGCAGTGAGCCTTTTCAAACATGCTTGTAACAGCCGGAATACAACGATTCCAATGCCAGACAACCGCCGGACCACCCAGGACCGCAGCGCCACATTCTTGAAAAACTCTGGGAGGGACTATAGCCAGCAGGGGGTATCGCTTGATCCCTCTAAAGTGTGATTTGCATCACCAACCCGTCTGCAACAGCCCTTTCGCCATGTCAGCGAGAGCTGACGCGAAAGAGGATGGCTGAAATTTGCCAAATGACAAGGCGAAGGCTTGTAATAGAGCATTGCCGTGCCCGGGCGGGCACGGCGAAAGGAGTCAAAGCGTGGAGAGGAAGGTGCTGTTATTGGCCTGCCATTCAATGATGTCGATACGGATACGTTTCTTGTCGAGTTTGCCGACACTGGTCTTGGGAATTTCCGTAACAATGGCAATCTGACTTGGAATCGCCCACTTGCTCAGGTGGCCCTGCTCGACATACGGCTTGAGGTGCTCCTTGAGTTCACGCGCGCCAATCCCGTGGCCCTCGCGCACCACCAACAGGGCAAACGGACGCTCGCCCCACTGCGGGTCGGCAATCCCGACCACCGCTACTTCGCGTACCGCCGGGTGACGGCTGACCAGGTCTTCGAGGGCCAGGGACGAGATCCACTCACCGCCGGTCTTGATCACATCCTTGATGCGGTCGCGAATATCGATCACGCCGAAGGCATCCAGGGTGGCCACGTCGCCGGTGTGCATCCAACCGCCTTCCCAGAGTTCGGCGCCCTTCTGCGGTTCGTTGAAATAACCCTCGCTGAGCCACGGTGCGCGTAGCACCAGTTCGCCCTGGGACTCGCCATCGGCCGGGAGGAAGTTGCCGTCAGCGTCGACAATCGCAGCTTCCACCAACGGCCCGGGCACACCGGCCTTGATCCGGTAGGTGGTGCGCTCGTCTTCGCTGCCGGCCAGCAGTTCTTCATTGAGGTGGGCACAGGACACCAGCGGCCCGGTCTCGGACATGCCGTAGGCTGCCGTCAATTGGATACCACGGGCCTTGGCCGCTTCATACAGCGAACGGTTGAGGGCGCTGCCGCCGATCACGATCTTCCAGCCGCCAAAGTCCACGCCCTGGGCGGCCTTGGCGTTAAGCAGCATCTGCAGGATGGTCGGCACGCAGTGGGAGAACGTCACCTTCTCCTTGCGCCACAGCTCCACCAGGTATTCCGGGTCGTAACGGCCGGGATAGACCTGCTTCAGGCCGAGCATGGTCGCCACATACGGCAAGCCCCAGGCGTGCACGTGAAACATCGGCGTGATCGGCATGTACACATCGTTGGTGCCGAGCAGGCGCACGCTGTCGATGCTGCCCATGATGGTCGCCACGCCGATGGTGTGCAGCACCAGTTGACGGTGGGTGAAATACACACCCTTGGGGTTACCGGTGGTGCCGGTGGTGTAGAAGGTAGTGGCTACCGAATGCTCATCGAAGTCCTCGAAGGTGTACTGAGTACTGGCGGCGGCCAACAGGGTTTCGTACTCACCCACCAGGTTCGGCAGGTCAGCGGTTTTTTCGTCGCCATCGGTCAACAGCAGGGTCTTGTCGACCGTGGTCAACTGCCCGGCAATGGCCTGGTACAGGCCGACGAACTCGCTGTTGACCAGCACAAAGCGGTCCTCGGCGTGATTCATCGTGTAGAGGATCTGCTCCGGCGACAGGCGCACGTTGATGGTGTGGATCACCGCGCCAATCATCGGGATGGCGAACATGCACTCCAGGTAACGGTGGCTATCCCAGTCCATCACGGCCACGGTATCACCGGCCTTGACCCCGGCTGCGGTCAGCACATTGGCCAGGCGGGCAACGCGCTCGATCAGGGTTGGGTAGGTGTAGCGCAGCTTGTCGCGGTAGACGATTTCCCGGGTTTTCTCGTAGCGGGCGCCCGACATCAACAGGCGCTTGATCAACAGCGGGTATTGGTAGGCGCCTTCGGCGGGCGGGATAACACGAGTCTGCAACATACGAATCCCTTTTTATGACTGCACGGTCTTGGCTAAAGGATTTGCACTGTAGAGACCTTGCGCGCCTGCCAAATCAGCCGAAGGAATGATTTGCAGCGCACAATGAATGCTAGCTTTGCGCCAGCATTCATTCACGAATGGCGTGCCTAGCGCTCGGTGAGAGCCACTTTCACACCGATGGCAATCAGCACCGCGCCCATGCTCCGATCAAACCAATGGCCCATGCGCGCAAAGCCGGCGCGCACGCGCTGTTGGCTGAACAGCATGGCCACCATGCAAAACCACAGGGCGGTGGCCACGGCCAGGTACACGCCATAACCCGCCTGGATCGCCAGCGGCGTGTGGGGGTTGATCACCACGGTGAACAGCGACAGGAAGAACAGCGTGGCCTTGGGGTTCAAGCCATTGGTCACAAAGCCCGAGGTAAAAGCGCCGCGGGCACTGCGCTCGCCCACTTCGCGGTGCAGGTCTTCTTCACTGGCAGGCTTGGCCGGTTGCGCACGCAGAGCCTTGAAGCCGATGTACAACAGGTAGGCCGCGGCCGCCCATTTCAGGGCGTTGAACAGCACGATGGACTGGGACACGATCAAGCCGATACCGAGCAACGAGTAGCCGACGTGGAGGAAAATCGCCGAACCAACGCCCAGTGCTGTCCAGGTGCCTGCGCGCCGGCCATGGGTCACGCTCTCGCGGACCACCACGGCAAAGTCCGGCCCGGGACTGGCCACGGCCAGCAGGTGAATCAACGCCACGGTCAAAAACTCGGTGAGGTACATGCACACTCCAAGAAGTAACTGATTATTTCATCTGGTAGGCTCGGCAGATTACGCCTTCGAACCCTGTCGCAAAAGGTACAGTTGATGACGAACAATCGCCGCGCCGTCTTCCTTGATCACCCTTCACTGGACCAGAGGGACCTTGACCTCAGCGAGCTGCAGGAAGTTTTCAGCGACTTGCAGCTGTGCGAGCAGACCTCGGCGGATCAGGTGGTCGAGCGCCTGCAAGGCGCTCAGGTAGCTATCAGTAACAAGATCCTGCTCAACGCCCAGACCCTGGCCGCCTGCCCCGACCTGAAGCTGATCCTGATCGCCGCCACCGGCACCAACAACGTCGACCTGGCCGCTGCCCGCGCCCAAGGCATTACCGTCAGTAACTGCCAGGGCTACGGCACGCCGTCGGTGGCGCAGCACACGATCATGCTGTTGCTCAACCTCGCCACACGCCTGAAGGACTATCAAAAAGACGTCGACGCCGGCCTGTGGCAGCAAGCCAAGCAGTTCTGCCTGCTGGATTACCCGATTGTCGAACTGCAAGGCAAAACCCTCGGGCTGCTGGGCCATGGCGAACTGGGCGGCGCCGTCGCACGCCTGGCCGAAGCCTTTGGCATGCGCGTGCTGCTGGGCGCAATCCCCGGCCGCCCGGCGCGTGCAGACCGAGTGCCATTGGACGAACTGCTGCCGCAGATCGACGCCCTGACCCTGCATTGCCCGCTCAACGAGCACACGCGCCACTTCATCGGTGCCCGCGAGTTGGCTCTGCTCAAGCCAGGCGCGTTCGTGATCAACACCGCACGCGGTGGCCTGATCGATGAACAAGCCTTGGCAGACGCCTTGCGCGGCGGTCATCTGGGTGGCGCGGCCACCGATGTGCTGAGCGTCGAACCGCCGACTACCGGCAACCCGCTGCTGGCCGGTGACATCCCACGGCTGATCATCACGCCACACAGTGCCTGGGGCAGCCGCGAAGCACGGCAACGGATCGTCGGCCAATTGACCGAAAACGCCCGGGGCTTTTTCAGCGGCGCACCGCAGCGCGTCGTCAGTTGATAAACTGCGCTCCTTTTTCAGGGAGCAGACCATGGATCCGCGCAGTGAAGTACTGCTTCGTCAGGCCGAACTTTTTCAAGGCAACGTGTTGCTGGCTGGCCTGCCCGCCGATGACCTGCTTGGCCGCCTGCCCAATGCCCACGGCTGGTGCTGGCATGCCGGCGATCAGGCAGCGCTGGATGCGCAGTTTGCCGAGCGCAGCCATTTCGGGGTGAATGTGCCGCAGCGTCCATTCGACACGGCGGTGGTGTTCCTGCCCAAGTCCAAGGACCTGGCTGACTACATCCTCAAGGCCGTGGCCGCGCGCCTGCCGGGCGCCGAGCTGTACCTGGTCGGCGAAAAGCGCGGCGGCATTGAAAGCGCCGCCAAGCAACTGAACGCTTTTGGCAAGCCACGCAAACTCGACAACGCGCGACACTGCCAGTTATGGCTGACCACCGTGGCCAACGCCCCGGTGGCGCCAGACCTTGCGAGCCTGGCCGAGGTATTTGAGGTGCCACTGGCCGACGGGCCGCTCAAGGTCGTCAGCCTGCCAGGCGTGTTCAGCCATGGCCGCCTGGATCGCGGTACCGCGCTGTTGCTGGAGCACCTGGACAAACTGCCCAGCGGTCATCTGCTGGACTTCGGCTGTGGCGCCGGCGTGCTGGGCGCGGCGGTCAAGCGGCGCTACCCGCACAACACCGTGACCCTGCTTGATGTGGACGCCTTCGCCACCGCCAGCAGTCGCCTGACCCTGGAGGCCAATGGCCTGGAAGGCGAAGTGCTGACCGGTGATGGCATCGACGCCGCGCCCATGGGGCTGGATGCGATCTTGAGCAACCCGCCGTTCCATGTCGGGGTGCATACGGATTATTTCGCAACGGAAAACCTGCTGCGAAAAGCACGCCAACATCTGAAAAATGGCGGCGAACTTCGGCTAGTCGCCAATAGCTTCCTGAAGTACCAGCCACTGATCGAAGAACACCTGGGCGTGTGTGCAATCAAGGCCGAAGGCCAGGGGTTTCGTATCTACCGGGCCAAGCGCGGCTGACGAGTGTTTGAAAAAGAAGGCTTGCCGAATGGATTTTGCCAAGGCAGAATCCGCTCCGTCCTAGGGGAGTAGTCTCCCACGAGCAACATGCTCGTCCGGCATACGTCAACATACTTGGTCAGCAGACCATGGCGTATGCGACCCAGGAGTCCGCACAGACGGACCGGGGTTTGACAAGACCTATGACACGCACACCTTACCCGGGGCGGGAAGGCTGTACGTGTCATAGCCGTGTCGACCCGCCCCTGGAAACCTACCTGATGCTGGATTCACTTCTCGTTCCTACCGCAATCGTTGCCTTGGCCGAAATTGGCGACAAGACACAACTGCTCGCGCTTATTCTCGCCGCCCGCTTTCGCAAACCCTGGCCGATCATCGCCGGCATCATCGCCGCGACCCTGGCCAACCACGCCGCCGCCGGCGCCGTGGGTGCCTGGTTTGGCAGTTTCTTCTCGGAGGCGGTGCTGCACTGGATCCTCGCCGCAAGCTTCTGCGCCACGGCTCTGTGGACCCTGGTGCCGGACAAGCTCGACGATGACGAGGCCAGCACTTCGCGCAAGTTCGGGCCGTTCCTGACCACCCTGATTGCATTCTTCATCGCTGAAATCGGCGACAAGACGCAGATCGCCACAGTGATGCTGGCGGCGCAATATCCGGAGTTGTGGTTGGTGATTATCGGCACCACCTTAGGCATGCTGATTGCCAACGTGCCGGTGGTTCTGGCGGGGAATTTCGCGGCTGAGAAACTGCCTCTGACCCTGATCCGTCGCCTGGCGGCCTCGGCGTTCTTCATCCTGGCGCTGGTAGCGGTGTACAAGGCCATGCAAAGCAGCGGCTGGATCTGACCTGCGGGCTTGTGTGGGAGCGGGCTTGCCCGCGATAACAGTGGCTCAGTTGATAAATATGTAACTGATACACCGCTATCGCAGGCAAGCCAGCTCCCACATTTGGATCTTCACACGGTCCGAGTTATCAGGACTTCTTGGCTTGCTGGTAAAGCGGCATCACCTTGGGAATCGCCGCCTGCAACGAGGCAATCCGACTGCTGGAGGCCGGGTGAGTGCTCATGAACTCAGGCGGTGCGCCTTCGGAAGCCTTGGCCATTTTGTTCCACAGCGTGATCGCAGCGTTCGGGTCATAACCGGCGCGGGCCGACAGTTCCAGGCCAATCAGGTCGGCTTCGTTCTCATTGCTGCGGCTGTTGGGCAAGGTCATGCCGTAGTTGGCCACGGTGTCGGCCAGCGCCATGCTGTCCTGCCCAAGCCCCAGCAACGCACCGGCGCCCTGCTTGGCCATTTCGATACCGTAGGCCTTGGACATGGCTTCGCGGCCGTGCTCGCGCAAGGCGTGGGCGATTTCATGCCCCATGACCGCGGCCAATTCGTCGTCGGTCAACTTGAGGTTTTCGATCAACCCGCTGTAGACGAAGATCTTGCCACCAGGCCCGCAGTTGGCGTTCATCTCGTCGCTTTTGATCAGGTTCACTTCCCACTTCCACTGCGCCGCATCCGGACGGAAGGTCGGTGCCTGGGCGATCAGGCGCTTGGCGATGGCCTGTACGCGCTTGGCGTTGGCGCTGGTCTTGTCCACCAACCCCTTGCCACTGGCTTCACCCAGGGTCTGCTGGTACGACTGCGCGTACATCTGGTCGACTTCCTGGCTCGACAGCATGCTGAACATGTACTGCTTGCGCTCCACACCCACGGCACCGCCGCTGGTGGTGTTGACGGACTGGCAACCGGCGAGCAGCAAGGCTGCGCTCAATGCCGTGACCACCAATGATTTTTTCATGCACATTCTCCCTGAAAACATGGCGCGTATCGTAGGCCCTCCCATGTATCGGCGCCAGATACACCTGACGCTTAACCGCTAAATTTCCGATACGCCCCACGCCTGCGACCGTTCTATTGATGACACTTCTGATTCTTTTGCGGGAGGCTCGCTCCCACATTTTGAATGTATTCACACATCAACATGTGTGCGGGCTTACTCGCAATGAGGCCAACCAAAACAACAAAGCACTGGCAGTCTCACCCCGGAGTAAGGCACTCCGGCCCATTGAGCTTCGGATCATTGACCATATTAGCCAACACCCGCTCGCGCAACGCCGTAGGCTCGCTGGCCAGCAATCCCTGCAACACATGCAGCGGCGTCTCGGGATCCAGCCAGGCCTCCTGCCCTGCCGCATCGAGAATCAACGGCCGGCGCTGGCTCTGCGCCGCCTGGGTCACTACCGCCGTACTCAACCACACCTGCTCCTGCACCGGGTAGGCCTCCCAGATCGCCGCAAAGAACAACGTCGAGCCCTCCCCCGGCGTCAGCCAGTACGGTCGCTTGCGCTGGGTGCCGCGCCATTCATAAAAGCCATTGGCCGGCAGCAGGCAACGGCGCAGGCGGAAGGCCTCGCGAAACATCGGTTGCTCAGCCAGGGTTTCGGCGCGGGCGTGGGCCGGTGTGCGGGACAGGTCGGTCAACCACGGCGGCGTCAGCCCCCAACGCGCCCGCGCCAAGCTGCGCTGGCCGTCGCTGAGGCGCTGGATCAGTACCGAATCATTGGGGGAAATATTCCACTGGGCCTGTTGATCCGCTGGGAAGCCCGGCAAGGCAGCAAACGAGGGGTTCCAGCGAAACAGGGCATAACGTCCACACATGGGGCAACACGACTCTTGGGTAAACCGGTCGACAGCCTAACAGACCAGCACGTCGGGGAAGCTGTCGGGTTCATCGCCAGGCAGGGGTTGCGCGCCGATATAGGCGCTAATCAGCTCTCGGGCGACAAGGGCCTGGTCGTTCTCTACCTCAAGGCCCAGCAGGCCGAAGATCGGCAGCTCACCCGTGCCACCGAGCAGATGGCGCCCGACCAGATGGGCGTCGATACCTTCGCTGGCAAGCATTTGTTGCAGCAACTCGCCCTCCATCAGATTCTCCGGCTCGTAGATTCGTTGCATCGTCGCCCCCTTTATTCGTTCTCGCTGCGCACTTCAAGCATCCACTCATCACCATGAACCTGCAGGTCGAAAACGATCGGCCGGCAGCACACCTGGCAGTCCTCTATATAGTTCTGGTCACCGCCGGATAAATCCACGCTTGTCTCAACCTCTTCACCACAATAAGGGCAATCGTACAGCGCAGGTTCTAGCATCGCGGTCTCTCCCAAGTGACTTGTGCGTATAATCGCCGGTCTATTTGCAGGGCTTTTTCGTTTGATGCCATTTGTTCAGACCGGCCCTGTCACTTATCGATCCAAACCTTTACTTACCCTAGCCGTTTCTAACAAGAGAGCATGATGGGCGAATTCGATACCATCCGACCTTACAACGACAGCGAAGTCCCGGCAGTGCTGGCCCGGCTGTTCAGTGACAAGGCCTTTCTGGACATCCTGACCCACTTTCGCTTCCCGCGCTTTGCCGGCGCCTTTGGCTGGCTGCTCAAGCCGCTGATCGCCCAGAAACTGCGCCGTGAGTTCGCCGGTGTCACCACCGTCGCCACCTTGCAGGACAAAGTCGAGTATTACGTCGACCACACCATCGACCGGGCGACCGACGGCGTCACCTACACCGGGGTCGAACAGCTCAAGTCCGGCATGGCCTATGTTTTTTTGGCCAACCACCGCGATATCGTGATGGACCCGGCCTTCGTCAACTATGCGGTGTACCACGCCGGCCTGCCAACACCACGCATTGCCATCGGTGACAACCTGCTGCAGAAGCCGTTCGTCAGCGACCTGATGCGCCTGAACAAGAGCTTTATCGTGCACCGCTCCATTACCGGGCGACGCGAGAAGATGGCGGCTTATCAGTTGCTGTCCGCCTACATCAACCATTCGATCCGCAACGACTGCCAGTCGATCTGGATCGCCCAGGCCGAAGGTCGGGCCAAGGATGGGGATGATCGCACCGAGTCGGCGATCCTCAAGATGTTCCATATGAGCCGCAAGGATGAGCCGTTCGCCGACGTCATCCTGTCGTTGAACCTGACACCGGTGTCCATCAGCTACGAATATGACCCGTGCGACGCGGCCAAGGCGCGCGAGCTATTTATCCGCGCCAGCACTGGCACCTACAGCAAGGCGCCCGGCGAGGATGACGCGAGCATTGCCCTGGGCATCACCGGTTACAAGGGCCGGGTCCATATCAACTTTGCGCCGCCCATCACCGAGCGGTTTGAAGACACCAAACTATTGGCCATCGAGATGGACCGGCAGATCCTGGGCGGTTATCGGTTGTTTCCTGTGCATTACCTGGCGTATGCACAGTGGAGCGACGCGGACCCGCAATTGCAGGTGCCGACGGCTGCCGAAGTATTCCCGGCCGATGAGTTGGCCAAGGCGAAAGCGGAGTGGGAACGGCGCTTGACTGCATGCCCGCAAGAGCACCGACCGTATCTGGTGTTGCAATATGCGATGCCGGTGCGCAATCAGTATCGGGTCAACGCCGGGATCCCTCTGTAAACAACACGGCGCAATCAACTGTAGGAGCTGGCTTGCCGGCGATCGCATCACCTCGGTGTATCTGGCATACCGAGGTGCCTGCATCGCTGGCAAGCCAGCTCCTACAGTTGTTTTGTGGTGTCTTTACAGTTGAGTGCTGAGCCAGGACAGCAGCAGCGCCAGGCCAAGGCAGGCAAAGCCGATGCGATAACCAAGACGATGACTGCGCTCGGTGCGCACATCCAGAAACAGCATGGGCTGGTCGATGGCCCGCTCTTCGCTTTGTGCAGCCAGACTGGCCATCGCACGCTGCTCCTGCAGGCGGGTAATAAACAGCAACGCCGCGCCAGGACAGGCAATCAGCAGTGCAGTGGTATTGATCAATAACGCAGGCAACGGCATTTCAAACCCCGGTGTGACAGTCGTCCATCCAGATGCGCTCTCCTGCGCAGTGCAGCTCCATCCCCCAATGACGAGCAATGTATCGAGTAATTTACGTCGTCACCTGAACGTCACCTTAACAAGCCACTCTGTTGCCCTTCGAACACCCGGGAGCTTGTCATGTTGCACGCGCAAAACCAGGATCGGCTGTACCTGATCGCCCCAACCGATGAGCAAGAGGCGCTGGTCGGAGGCCTGGCGTTCAATGTCCAGGACCGGCACTGGTTGGTGTATTGCGCCCTCGGCGGGCATCAGCATGCCGACCTGCCGGAGCTGGACCTGCTGACTGGAGTCAGTGTGCTGGACTTTTATGTCGAAACGGCGGCATGACAGCCGCAGGCACAAAAAAGCCGGGCCCCTGACTGGGGCCCGGCTTTTTACTAAAGATTACTGCGAGCTGAGGATCTGGCCGATGCTTGGATCCTTGAACAGTCGCGTCAGGGCATCACTCAACACGTCGCTGACCAGCTTGGTGTTGGTTTCCTGGTTCGGCGCCATGCCAAAGCGCTGGTCCAGGGACGCAGCGTAACGGCCGTTGTAGCGGCGGTTGCCGGCCGACACATCAGAGCGGAAGGTCGCGCCGATGGTGGCTTCGGTCACGTACAGGCCTTCCTTGGGCGACTGATACTTGAGCTCGGCCAGGGTCACGGTCAACTGCGGCGCACCAGGCGAGTTGCTGGTCGGGGTGAAACCCAGCAGACGCACAGCCGCTTCGGCCTGGGCTTGCAGCTTGGGCAGCACGTCGGCACCGGTCACCGTGATGGCGCTGGTTTCCGGGTACAGGCCGCCGCGGGTGCCCAGTGTCGGCGATGGACGACCATCAACGACACGCACCGACACCGGCTGGCCATGGCCCACAGGCGCCAACTGGGTGGTGAGCTTGGGTTGCGGGCTCAGTTGCTGCGGGCTGTGGGCGCAGCCAACCAGGGTCAAGCTGGTCACAGTGATCAAACCGAACAACAGGCGTTGCAACATGCTTTTTTCTCCAGAATTCAGGTACCGACAGCCCGGCAGTATAGCGGTGCGTCACCACCTGGAACTAGCGCCAGTTACAACCTCAGACCCAGGCCCGTGTGCAGCGGTTCAGTGTCACCAAGATGTCATTCTTGACAGATATGCTTGGCGTCATTCTCAGGAGGCCTACCATGCTCAATCTTCTCTGGCGCTTTTTCGCTCGCACGCCCGCCTATCGCAACTTTGCCAGGCTCGACCCACAAGGTCGCTGCCAGGCATTCAAGCAATGCAGCCAGCCGCCCGTGGGCGAGGGTTGGGTCGAAGTCGAAGAGATCCGCCTGAGCTGGATGCACCAGCCACTGCCCGCCCGCGCCCGCGTCAGCCCGCGCCGCGCACGGTCATCACACCGTCTGCCGTTGACCGCCTGACCGAAGCGCTAATAAAAGTCATAAAACACGTCCATTTCCCCGCATTTCTTCGCTACAATCTCCCCCCGATTATAAGGACGTCTCCTGATCGGGCCTCGCAGCATCGCTAATGCCCTGGTATTAGCTCCCCCGCACCGCCCACAGAGAGCCGCCCACACAGATCGAGTGAAGCTGGCGAGCTGGCTGTTTTGTCTGCAAACCTGCGCCTTTACCGAATCTGCCAGAGCTGCCATTGCGCTCGGCCACTTGAGTTGTTTGCCCGTTATGCCGCATGTCGGCAGTGATTTCGGGCCAGGTGCCAGGCTGGGGCAGCCCTTTTTTGAGGTTCACGTCTTCAAAAGAGCGTGAAAAAACGGGTTTTCACAACTTCACAAGAGTGTGGCGAGCAAATGAATAGTTTTGCGTTTGTACAAGCACCATCAACGTCTGGCACTGCCCAACCACACAGGACCGAGTACTCCCCAAGAACCGGAGCTTGAAGCCTGTCCGCTACGGATTTGGTTGCACGATCGGACGTACTTGACCATAAGTCGAATTGCCACAGAGGCCCTGAAATGCGTTCATATGCAGATAAGGCCTGGTCGGCAGCGTCCGCTGAAGTTGCAAAAAAATTGCGAAGAATCGGACATGGCAATCCTGGCCATGGGTAACCTGGGGCATCACGTGAACCGCCCCGTCACTCCTGGCAGCCATGCCGTCAATTTGGTGCTGCAGATTTTGGAGACGCGTTAAATGGCGCATAACGAAGCAGTCGACGTAGTACTGGTAGGTGCGGGCATCATGAGTGCCACCCTCGCCGTACTGCTCAAGGAGCTCGACCCCGGCCTCAAGCTGGAAGTCGTTGAGCTGATGGACTCGGGTGCAGCAGAGAGTTCCAACCCGTGGAACAACGCCGGTACCGGTCACGCCGGGCTGTGCGAGCTGAACTACACCCCGCAGGCTGGCGATGGTTCCATCGACATCAAGAAAGCCGTGCACATCAACACCCAGTTCGAGGTGTCGAAGCAGTTCTGGGCGTACCTGACCAAACAAGGCACCTTTGGCTCAGCCAAGTCCTTTATCAGCCCGGTGCCGCACCTGAGCTTCGTACAGGGCGAAAAAGGCGTGTCGTTCCTCAAGAAGCGCTTTGAAACCCTCAGCCAGCACCACGCGTTCTCGGATATGCACTACACCGAAGACCGTGCAGAAATGGCCGAGTGGATGCCGCTGATGATGCCTGGCCGCCCGGCTGACGAGAAAATCGCCG
This sequence comes from Pseudomonas sp. 25 R 14, assembly GCF_900004755.1. NCBI lineage: Bacteria > Pseudomonadati > Pseudomonadota > Gammaproteobacteria > Pseudomonadales > Pseudomonadaceae > Pseudomonas > Pseudomonas sp. 25 R 14. The sequence continues at coordinate 291,321 of NZ_CVTS01000065.1, forward strand.
CGACCCGCGTGATGAACGGCACCGACGTCAACTTCGGCGCCCTGACCAACCAATTGCTGGCGCACCTGAGCAGCTCGGCAGATGCCCAGGTCAAATACAGCAAGCGCGTCACCGGCCTCAAGCGCAATGGCGCCGGCTGGACCGTGAGCATCAAGGACGTCAACAGCGGCAACACGCGCCATGTCGACGCCAAGTTCGTGTTTCTCGGCGCCGGTGGCGCGGCCTTGCCGCTGCTGCAAGCCTCGGGTATCGAAGAAAGCAAAGGGTTTGGCGGCTTCCCGGTCAGCGGCCAGTGGCTGCGTTGCGACAACCCACAAGTGGTCAAGCAGCACCAGGCCAAGGTCTACAGCCAGGCGGCTGTGGGTTCGCCACCGATGTCGGTGCCGCACCTGGACACCCGCGTGGTAGAGGGCAAGAAATCCCTGCTGTTCGGGCCATACGCCGGTTTCACCACCAAGTTCCTCAAGTTCGGTTCGTTCCTTGACCTGCCCATGTCGATTCGCCTCGGCAATATCGGCCCGATGCTGGCCGTGGCCCGCGACAACATGGACCTGACCAAGTACCTGGTCAGCGAAGTGATGCAGTCCATGGAACAGCGCCTGGAATCCCTGCGCCGCTTCTACCCCGAGGCAAAAGCCGAAGACTGGCGCCTGGAAGTGGCTGGCCAGCGAGTGCAGATCATCAAGAAAGACCCGAAGAAAGGCGGCGTGCTGCAATTCGGTACCGAACTGGTCGCGGCCAAGGACGGTTCGCTGGCCGCGCTGCTGGGCGCCTCCCCAGGTGCGTCGGTAACTGTTTCGATCATGCTGGAACTGATCGAACGCTGCTTCCCGGCCCAGGCTGCCGGCGAGTGGGCGACCAAGCTGCAGGAAATCTTCCCGGCCCGGGAAAAAGTCCTGGAGACTGATGCCGAGCTGTACCGCAAGATCAGCGTACAGAACAACATCAGCCTGGAGCTGGTTGAGCAAAGCAGCGCGGCCCAAAGCTACGCTTGACCCCTGTAGGAGCGAGCTTGCTCGCGAAAAACCTGAGGACGCCGCGTTTATCCAGAATAAACGCGTCATCGTTAGCGTTCTTCGCGAGCAAGCTCGCTCCTACCAAAGGCAATAAAAAACGCCCCGCTCTCGCGATGAGAACGGGGCGTTTTTTTATGTCTGGATAATCAGCCGCGGACTTGCTCGATCAACTCGATGTACTCGTGCGCATTGCGCTGGTCCTTGATCAGGTCGACGAAGGTCTGGCCGTGCTCGTCCTTGCCATCGAGGTCCAGGCCGGCCTCCTTGAAAAAGGTCAGGAAACGTCCGAAATCGTCGATGCGCAGGCCGCGATAGGCTTTGATCAGTTTATGCAGGGAAGGTGAAGTGGCGTCGACCGGTTCAAAATCCAGGAACAGCTTGATCTGATCGTCGCCGATCTCGTCACCAATCACTTGTTTCTTATCTTTACGCATTGCCGACTCCAGCCTGCAGACATTTACACGGGGGTAGAAGTCTACCTGCGGGACTCAAGGTTCGGAAGCCACGAAAATCGAATGTGGGCTCAGTCGAACTGGGCCAGCATCCAGCGATGATACTCAGCCATGCCGGCTTCGCCTTCACGGGGTGCCCAGCTCGCCAGCTCGCCCTCGCCTACCGGGCGATAAGGGCCAGCCTTGCACTCGAACATCACCGAGTCAGGCTCAAGCACCACCAGGCCATGGAAAACGCCGGGCGACAGATCAACACCCTGGCACTCTCCACCCGCCTGCAAGATGCGCCGTTCGAGAACTTCGCCTGACTCGCTGAAGATCAGAATCCCCAGGCGCCCCTTGAGTACCAGCAGGGTCTCGGCCTTGTCAGCAGTGAGGTGACGATGAGGCTGCACGTAGGTGTGTGGCTGCAAACCGACAGCCATGCGATGGCACGGCTCTTCCATCTGGTGGAAGTTGACGTTCTGCCGGCCACGGGGGCTGGCGGCGGCTTTCTCAGCCAATTCGGCAAACAGAGATTGATCAAGAAAGCGCGCCATGGCTTACATCCCCTTCACAGCAAAGATGCCATTGGCATTACGCCAGTAGCCTTTGTAATCCATGCCGTAACCAAAGATGTAGCGGTCGATGCACGGCAGGCCAACGTAATCGGCTTTCAGGTCCGGGCGGGCCTTGCGGTCGTGGTCTTTATCGATCAGCACGGCGGTGTGCACTTTGCGCGCACCGGCGTGTTTGCAGAAGTCGATGATCGCGCCAAGGGTATGACCCTCGTCGAGGATGTCGTCGATGATCAATACGTCGCGGTCGATGAACGACACTTCCGGCTTGGCTTTCCAGAACAGGTCACCGCCGCTGGTTTCATTGCGATAGCGGGTGGCGTGCAGGTAGGACGCTTCCAGGGGGAATTGCAGGTGAGTCAGCAATTTGCCGGCGAAAATCAGACCACCGTTCATCACACAGAACACCACCGGGTTGGTGTCGGCCATTTCGCGTGTGATGTGCGCGCCGACCTTGGCGATAGCCTCTTCGACTTGTGCTTCGGTGTACAGGCAGTCAGCCTCGCGCATGATTTGACGGATATGGTCGAGATCAGCGGACATGGCGCTCTCCAGAGGGGTACTGTGGCAAGAAAAGCGGGCGAAGGTACGCTTCTGGGACGCAACGTTCAAGCCTTTATGGACTAACGTACTGGTTGTCTATAGGACAACACCCTCGGATAGATTAATCTAGGCCGGTTTTTTTGCCCGCCGCCGGAGCCTTTCCCCATGCCCATCCGTGAGATCCGCCACCCGCTGATCCGACACAAGCTCGGCCTTATGCGCCGCGCCGACATTAGCACGAAGAACTTCCGTGAGCTTGCTCAGGAAGTCGGAGCGTTGCTCACCTACGAAGCCACGAAAGATTTACCCCTGGAAAACTACGAGATCCCCGGTTGGTGCGGTCCCGTCCAGGTCGAGAAAATCGCCGGCAAGAAAATTACCGTAGTACCGATCCTGCGCGCCGGCATCGGCATGCTTGAAGGCGTGCTGAGCCTGATCCCGGGCGCCAAGGTCAGCGCTGTGGGCGTAGCCCGCAACGAAGAAACCCTGCAGGCCCACACCTACCTGGAAAAACTCGTCCCGGAAATCGACGAACGCCTGGCGATGATCATCGACCCGATGCTGGCCACCGGCAGTTCCATGGTCGCCACCATCGACCTGCTGAAGAAAGCCGGCTGCAAGGACATCCGCGCCATGGTGCTGGTGGCTGCGCCCGAAGGGATCGCCGCCGTAGAGAAGGCGCACCCGGATGTGATGATCTACACCGCGTCCATTGATGAACGCCTGAACGAGCACGGCTACATCATTCCGGGCCTGGGCGATGCTGGCGACAAGATCTTCGGCACCAAGCAGAAGGACGCGTGAGCATGCAGGATGAATTCAACGACCCGCTTTGGCGCCAGATCCTGTCTGGCGCACAAATGCTCTTCGTAGCATTTGGCGCGCTGGTGTTGATGCCACTGATCACAGGTCTTGATCCAAACGTTGCACTGTTTACCGCAGGTCTTGGCACGCTGCTGTTCCAGATCGTGACCGGACGCCAAGTGCCGGTATTCCTGGCATCGAGCTTTGCCTTTATCACCCCGATCATTCTCGCCAAGGGCCAGTTCGGCCTCGCGGCGACCATGGGCGGCGTGATGGCGGCGGGTTTCGTCTACACCTTCCTCGGCCTGGCCGTGAAGATCAAAGGCACCGGTTTTATCGACCGGCTGCTGCCGCCCGTGGTCATCGGGCCGGTGATCATCTCCATCGGCCTGGCCATGGCGCCGATCGCCGCCAATATGGCAATGGGCAAGAGCGGTGATGGTGCCGAGCTGATTCATTACCAGACGGCGATGATGATCTCGATGCCGGCGCTGCTGACCACGCTGATCGTGGCCGTATTCGGCAAGGGCATTTTCCGCCTGGTGCCGATCATTGCCGGGGTGCTGGTAGGTTTTGGCATGTCGTTCTACTTTGGCGTGGTCGATACCGCGAAGATCGCCGCCGCCCCGTGGCTCGCCCTGCCCCACTTCACCGCACCGGAGTTCAACTGGCAGGCGATCCTGTTTATCGTCCCGGTGGCCCTGGCACCGGCCATCGAGCACATCGGCGGCGTGATTGCCGTGGGTAGCGTGACTGGTCGCGATTACCTGAAAAAGCCCGGCCTGCATCGCACGCTATTGGGCGACGGTATCGCCACCACCACTGCCGGTATGTTCGGCGGCCCGCCCAACACCACCTACGCCGAAGTGACGGGCGCGGTGATGCTGACCAAGAACTACAACCCGAAGATCATGACCTGGGCGGCAGTATTCGCCATCACCCTGGCCTTTGTCGGCAAGTTCGGCGCGCTGCTGCAGAGCATTCCGGTGCCGGTGATGGGCGGGATTCTGTGCCTGTTGTTCGGCTCGATTGCCGCGGTGGGGATGAATACCCTGATCCGTCACAAGATCGACCTGGGCGAAGCGCGCAATCTGGTGATTGTGTCAGTGACCCTGGTCTTTGGGATTGGTGGTGTGCTGATCGGTACCGGTACTGGTCCGGATGATTTCGGCCTCAAGGGCATCGCCCTGTGTGCCGTGGTGGCAATTGGTTTGAACCTGCTGCTGCCGGGCAATGATGGCTGGAAGCACAAGAAGCCGGATGAGCCGTTGCTCTAAAAGCTACGGATTGTCGGTGTTGCTGATGGCCTCATCGCGGGCAAGCCCGGCTCCCACATTGAAGTGTATTCCAATGTGGGAGCCGGGCTTGCCCGCGATGAGGCCAGTCCAGCCAATGTAGATCCAAGCCTTAAAGATCGCCCAAGCCATCGACCAGCGCCTGGTTCTGCTCTGGCGTACCGATGCTGATCCGCAGGAACTGGGCAATCCGCTCCTGCTTGAAGTGCCGCACGATCACCCCTTGCTCACGCAGTTTGGCCGCCAGGCCAGCCGCATCGTGCCGTGGGTGGCGGGCAAAGATGAAGTTGGCCGCTGACGGCAACACCTCAAAACCCTTCTCTCGCAACTGCGCCACAACCTTCTCACGGCTGTCGATGACCAACTGGCAAGTCTTCTCGAAATACTCACGGTCCTCGAACGCTGCTGCCGCGCCGACAATCGCCAGGCGATCCAGCGGATACGAGTTGAAGCTGTTCTTGACCCGCTCCAGCGCCTCGATCAGGTCCGGGTGCCCCACCGCCAAGCCTACCCGCAAACCGGCCAGTGAGCGCGACTTGGAGAGGGTCTGGGTGACCAGCAAGTTCGGGTAACGGTCCACCAGGCTGATCGCGGTTTCGCCGCCGAAGTCAATATAGGCCTCATCAACCACCACCACCGAATCCGGGCTGGCCTTGAGAAGCTGCTCTACCGCATCCAGTGCCAGTACGCAGCCCGTCGGCGCGTTCGGGTTGGGGAAGATGATCCCGCCGTTAGGCTTGGCATAGTCCACCACGCGGATCTGGAACTGCTCATCCAGCGGCACCGGGTCGGACTTGATGCCATACAGCCCGCAGTAGACGGGATAAAAGCTGTAGCTGATATCCGGAAACAGCAGCGGCAAGTCGTGCTGGAACAGGCCGTGGAAGATGTGCGCCAGGACCTCATCGGAACCGTTACCGAGGAAGACCTTGCCTGCATCGACCCCGTAGTACCTGGCCACGGCCTGCTTGAGCAGATCGCTGTTGGGGTCGGGGTACAAGCGCAGGTTGTCGTTCAGCTCGGCCTGCATGGCTGCCAGCGCCTTGGGCGATGGACCATAGGGGTTTTCGTTGGTGTTGAGCTTGACCAGCTTGGTCAGCTTCGGCTGCTCGCCGGGCACGTAAGGCACCAGGTCCTTGACGAAGGGGCTCCAGAATTTGCTCATGCCTTACTCTCCCTTGACGATGCGATATTCGGCGCTGCGGGCGTGCGCGCTCAGCGATTCACCACGGGCCAGCACCGAGGCGGTCTTGCCCAGCTCCGAGGCGCCCTGTGGCGAGCAGAAGATGATCGACGAGCGCTTCTGGAAGTCGTACACCCCAAGCGGCGACGAGAAGCGCGCAGTGCCGGACGTCGGCAGGACGTGGTTGGGACCCGCGCAGTAGTCGCCCAGGGCTTCGCTGGTGTGGCGGCCCATGAAGATCGCCCCGGCATGGCGAATCGACGGCAGCCAGGCTTGTGGGTCGGCCACCGACAGCTCCAGGTGCTCCGGCGCGATGCGGTTGGCGACTTCGATGGCCTGTTCCATGTCCTGCACCAGGATCAGCGCGCCACGGCCATTGATCGACTTCTCGATGATCTCGGCACGTTCCATGGTCGGCAGCAGTTTATTGATGCTGGCGGCCACCTTGTCGAGGAACTCGGCGTCGGGGCTGACCAGGATCGCCTGGGCGTCTTCGTCGTGCTCGGCCTGGGAGAACAGGTCCATGGCGATCCAGTCCGGGTCGGTCTGGCCGTCGCACACCACGAGGATTTCCGAGGGGCCGGCGATCATGTCGATGCCGACCTGGCCGAATACGTGGCGCTTGGCGGTGGCGACGTAGATGTTGCCTGGGCCAACGACCTTGTCGACCTTGGGCACGCTTTCGGTGCCATAGGCCAGGGCCGCAACGGCTTGGGCGCCACCTATGGTGAACACGCGATCAACCCCGGCGATGCAGGCCGCAGCCAGCACCAGCTCGTTGATTTCACCGCGCGGGGTCGGCACGACCATAACCACTTCGGTCACGCCGGCCACCTTGGCCGGAATCGCGTTCATCAGTACCGATGACGGGTACGAAGCCTTGCCACCCGGCACATACAGGCCGGCACGGTCCAGGGGCGTGACCTTCTGGCCCAGCACCGTGCCATCAGCCTCGGTGTAACTCCAGGAGTCCTGTTTCTGCTTCTCGTGGTAGCTGCGCACCCGCGCTGCCGCCACTTCCAGGGCTTCACGCTGAGGCGCGGTGATGCGCGTCAGAGCCAGCTCCAGGCGTTCGCGGGGCAGGATCAGGTCAGCCATGGATTTGACGTCCAGGCCGTCAAACTGGCGGGTAAAGTCCACCAGCGCCGCATCACCGCGCTCGCGCACGGCCTTGATGATGTCGAGCACCCGCTGGTTGACCGAGTCGTCGGACACGCTTTCCCAGCTCAGCAGATGATCCAGATGATGGGCGAAATCCGGGTCGGCAGCGTTGAGTCGGGCAATTGCAGTGGACGTGGTCATAGCGAGGGCCTCAATAGAATTGGCAAAAACTCAGGCGCCCTAAACTAGCAGTCGTTTCCGCTTGGGCACCTGAGAATTCTGGCTATGAGGCGGATAGACGGGCGCAGCTTTTCAGCTACGCGGGTGAGTCAACCGCGGTGTCGAGACTCCACTGCCTTGCGCAGGGTGTCGATCAACGCCTGGATACGGGCGTGCTGCATTTTCATCGAAGCTTTGTTGACGATCAGCCGGGAGCTGATGTCGGCGATAAAGTCCTGGGGCTCCAGGCCATTGGCGCGCAGGGTGTTGCCGGTGTCGACCACGTCGATGATCTTGTCGGCCAGGCCGATCAACGGAGCCAACTCCATCGAGCCGTAGAGCTTGATGATGTCGACCTGACGGCCTTGCTCGGCGTAATAACGCTTGGCGACGTTGACGAACTTGGTGGCCACCCGCAAGCGGCCCTTGGGCTCGACGTCACCGACACGGCCAGCAGTCATCAACTTGCACAGGGCGATACGCAGGTCCAGCGGCTCGTACAGGCCCTGACCACCGTATTCCATCAGCACGTCCTTACCGGCGACGCCGAGGTCGGCGGCGCCATGTTCAACGTAGGTCGGCACGTCGGTAGCCCGCACGATCAGCAGGCGAACGTCGTCCTGGGTCGTGGGGATGATCAGCTTGCGGCTCTTGTCCGGATTCTCGGTCGGCACGATGCCCGCTTCAGCCAGAAGCGGCAAAGTGTCGTCAAGGATGCGGCCCTTGGACAGTGCGATGGTCAACATGGGAAACGTCAATCCTTCATCAGGCTATTGCTGTCCGGTCACAAACGGCGCCAGACACAGATCGAGGCCATGACAGCCTCGATTTGAAACAAACCAGTGTTTGTAGGAGCGAGCTTGCTCGCGAAGAACTCATGGACACCACGTTGACTCTGGATAAACGCGTTATCGTTGACGTTTTTCGCGAGCAAGCTCGCTCCTACAGCGCAGCAGGGACTAGCCCGGTACGCGGCGGATTTTTGCGCCGAGCATCTGCAGTTTTTCTTCGATGCACTCGTAGCCACGGTCTATGTGGTAGATGCGATCGATCAGGGTGTCGCCGTCAGCGCACAGCGCCGAGATCACCAGGCTGGCCGAAGCCCGCAGGTCGGTCGCCATTACTGGCGCGCCCTTGAGCTGCTCGATACCGGTGACGATGGCCGTGTTGCCTTCGACCTGGATCTTGGCGCCCATGCGGTGCAGTTCATACACGTGCATGAAGCGGTTTTCGAAGATGGTCTCGATGACAGCACCAGTACCTTCGGCAATCGCGTTCAGGGAGATGAACTGCGCCTGCATGTCAGTCGGGAACGCCGGGTACGGAGCAGTACGCACGTTCACGGCTTTCGGCCGCTTGCCGTGCATGTTCAGCTCGATCCAGTCTTCGCCGCAGGTGATTTCAGCACCGGCTTCGCGCAGTTTTTCCAGGACCGCTTCCAGGATAGTCGGATCGGTGTCCTTGACCTTTACGCGACCACCGGTCACGGCAGCAGCAACCAGGTAGGTACCGGTCTCGATACGGTCCGGCATGACCTTGTAGGTCGCGGTGTGCAGACGCTCTACGCCATCAATGGTGATGGTGTCGGTGCCAGCACCGGAAACCTTCGCGCCCATGGCGTTCAGGAAGTTGGCCAGGTCGACCACTTCCGGCTCGCGCGCGGCGTTTTGCAGGACGCTGCGGCCCTTGGCCAAGGCAGCGGCCATCATAATGTTCTCGGTACCGGTCACGCTGACGGTATCAAAGAAGAAGCTCGCACCACGCAGGCCGCCTTCCGGCGCCTTGGCCTTGATGTAGCCGCCTTCGACGTCGATGGTTGCGCCCATGGCTTCAAGGCCACGGATGTGCAGGTCCACCGGACGCGAACCGATGGCGCAACCGCCAGGCAGGGCCACTTCGGCTTCGCCGAAACGGGCGACCATCGGCCCCAGCACCAGGATCGAGGCACGCATGGTTTTCACCAGTTCGTACGGTGCGATCAGGGTTTTGATGGTGCGCGGGTCGATTTCGACCGACAGTTTCTCGTCGATCACAGGCTCAATGCCCATGCGGCCGAACAGCTCGATCATCGTGGTGATGTCGTGCAGGTGCGGCAGGTTGGCTACGGTAACCGGGCCATCGCACAGCAAGGTAGCGGCCAGGATCGGCAAGGCCGAGTTTTTAGCCCCGGAGATACGGATTTCGCCATCAAGACGGGCACCGCCGGTAATAATCAATTTATCCATAAGAATCTCGACGCCTTGGGGGCTCAGGTGCGCTCGGCCCAGGCCGCGCGGCTGAAAAATTTCATAGTGACCGCATGGATGCTGCCATCGGTGATCCACGGGTTCAAATGGGCATAGATCTGCTGCTGACGCTTGACCGGGCTCAATGCCGCCAGTTCATCGCTAATCACGTTCAGCTGGAAATTGCAGCCTTCGCCTTCAACTGCAACCTCAGTATTCGGCAGCTTTCCTTCAAGGAAGCTTTTAACTTCTAGGGCCTGCATGCTCAACCTCTATCGGCGCCCAGTGCGCGCGGGTCGCACATCATACAAAAAAGCCCCGCGCCTGCGAACCCCGCGTAGCAGGACTCTGACGGGGGGCTTCTTCAATAATGTGTATTAAGGATGCGCCAACAGCTCGGTCAAACCGCAAACCTGGGCGATTTCCCGCATATCCTCGGGTAATGCGCGAATACTGACAGGTTTGCTGACTGCGGCGGCGTCACGTAGGAAACACAAGAGCAATGACAAGCCAACACTGCTGGACTTCACCACCGCCGAGCAATCGAGAACCAATGCCGGCGCGGTGCTGGCATTGATCAGCGCCTGGCCCTGCTTGCGCAGAGCCGGCCCGGAGCTGTAGTCGAGCACGCCACTCAGGAGCAACTCGCCGGGCTGGCCTTGACGAACAGCCGACTCAGTCATGGGGCCTGCTTCTCTGCGGCTTCTTCGGTCACTTCCTTGGCCTTGGCCACTTCGCCAGCCCAACCATTGATGGTTTTGTCCAGGTCGTTGCCATTGCGCTGCATGGCGTCGGCAAACTGGTCACGGAACAACTTGCCGATGTTGATGCCGTTGATGATCACGTTGCGCACTTTCCACTCACCATTGATTTTCTCAAGGGTGTAGGAAACCGGATACACCGAGCCATTGTTGCCCTTGACCTGCATATCCACGCTGGTGCGGTCGCCAGACTCATCCTTGGCCGGGGAAACCACGATGCCCTGGTTGTTGTATTCCAGCAGGGCGTTGCCGTAGAACTGCATCAGGCTGCGCTTGAAGTTTTCCTGGAAGCGTTGCATCTGCTCAGGCGTAGCCTTGCGCGAATACTTGACGGTCATGATGCTGCGGGAGATGCCGTCAGCGTCGACCACCGGCCCCACGATCCCGTTAAGGGCGTCGTAGAACGCGCCTGGGCTCTGCTTGTACTTGTCCTTGTTCGCGGCAAGGTCAGCCAGCAGTTCTTTGGTGGTTCTATCAATAATGTCGTGCGCCGAAGGCGCCGCCACGGCGTTAGCCATCAATGGCAAGGCTGCCAACAGCACCAACAGGCCACGTCGCAAGGTAGAGATCATGAACAAACTCCTCATTTGGCGTCTTTGCTAACCGTATTAAGCAGGAATTTACCGATCAGGTCCTCAAGCACCAACGACGACTGTGTGTCATGAATGGTCGAGCCATCCTTGAGCAAGGCTTCTTCCCCGCCCACGCTGATACCGATGTACTTCTCGCCCAGCAGACCCGCCGTGAGAATAGATGCAGTGGAGTCATTCGGCAGATTATCTACCTTCTTGTCCAGTTGCAGGGTCACGCGGCCGGTGAAGCTGTCGCGGTCCAGATCGATTGCCGTGACCTTGCCGATGGTCACACCGGCCATGGTCACTTTGGATCTGACCGTCAAACCGGCGATATTGTCGAAGTAGGCGTAAAGTTTATAGGTATCGGCGGCCGGGCTGGTCGACAAGCCGCTGACTCGCAGGGCGAGCAACAGTAAAGCCAGGATGCCAGCCAGCAAGAAAAGGCCGACACCGATTTCCACAGTGCGGTTTTGCATCAGAAATCTCCAAACATCAAGGCGGTCAAAATGAAGTCAAGGCCCAGTACCGCCAGCGAGGCGTACACAACGGTCTTGGTGGTGGCACGACTGATCCCCTCTGAAGTGGGCTCACAGTCATAGCCTTGGAATACGGCGATCCAAGTCACGACAAAGGCGAAGACGATGCTCTTGATAATGCCATTGAGCACGTCACCGCTGAAGGTCACGCTGTTTTGCATGTTGGCCCAGTAGGAGCCGTCGTAGACCCCCAGCCAGTCCACCGCCACCCACGAACCGCCCCAGATCCCGACCACGCTGAAGATCATCGCCAGCAGTGGCAGGGAAATGAAGCCGGCCCACAGGCGCGGGGCAACAATGTACTTGAGCGGGTCCACGCCGATCATTTCCAGGCTGGACAACTGCTCGGTGGCCTTCATGTTGCCGATCTCGGCGGTCAACGCAGAACCGGCACGCCCGGCAAACAGCAATGCCGTGACCACCGGCCCCAGCTCACGCAGCAGCGTCAGCGCAACCATCTGCCCCACCGCCTGCTCGGAACCGTAGCTGGACAGGATATTGAAGCCCTGCAACGCCAGCACCATACCGATAAAGACACCGGAGACCACGATGATCACCAGGGACATCACGCCCACCGAATGCAACTGCTTGAGCAGCAAGCCAAAACCACCGCCAATACCGCCGCGGCCAAGCAAGGCGTGAAACAGGAAAATCGTCGAACGCCCGAGCACTTCGAGGATGTCGATGCCGGAGCGACCGAAAAGACGAACCTTCTCGATTAAAGATGTCTTGCGCATCAGCGCTTCCCCAGAAGATCTGAGCGGTAGTCCGCTGCCGGAAAATGAAAAGGCACCGGGCCATCAGGATCGCCGGTCATGAATTGGCGAATGCGCGGGTTGTCAGCGTTCATCAGTTCTTCAGGCGTACCCTGTCCCAACACCTGGCCATCACCGACAACATAGAGGTAGTCGGCAATGCTCGCGGTTTCGGCCAGATCATGGGAAACCACGATACTGGTGATACCCAGCGCATCGTTGAGCAGACGGATCAGACGCACCAAGACACCCATGGCGATGGGGTCCTGGCCGACGAACGGCTCGTCATACATCAGGATCTGGGGGTCGAGGGCAATCGCACGCGCCAGGGCGACACGCCGTTTCATACCGCCAGAGAGTTCATCTGGCATCAGGTCGATGGCACCGCGAAGGCCGACGGCCTGCAGTTTCAGCAATACAATGTCACGAATCATTTCTTCGGACAGTTGGGTGTGCACCCGCAACGGGAACGCGACGTTTTCGAAAACGTCGAGATCGGTGAACAGAGCGCCGCTCTGAAACAGCACACCCATGTGCTTGCGCGCATCGAACAGGTCACTGCGCGACAGGGTCGGCAGGTTCTGGCCGTTGACCCAGACTTCCCCGGCGGTGGGACGCAACTGCATGCCCATCAGGCGCAGCAGGGTCGTCTTGCCGCAGCCGGACGGCCCCATGATGCCCGTCACCTTGCCGCGGGGAATGCGAATATCGACATTATTGAAGATGCTGCGCGTACCGCGCTTGAAGGAAAGGCCCTTCAGCTCGACCGCGTAGGCGTTATCGGCACTCATCTAAACTCCTTGGGATGCAGCTTCTCACTCAGACACCATGCTTGGGACAACTGCTTGCGACAGTTAGACACATGTGGACTGCGCGGACCGAACTGGCGGCGAACTATATCACTGCTGACATAAAGCGCCCAAGGCCGGAGCAGCGCTTGTTCAGAAAGAGGACAGGTAAAAAGCGCAATTGAGACTGATCTCGCGCTCAAGAAGCACAACACCTGACGAACTTGCGTGAGGGAATTGATCATTACCGCTATAATCGCCGACTTTTCGTCAGGCTATACGATTTCAGACATGAGCCAATCCAGCGACCTTATTCAATCCGCACAACGCACCATCCGCCTCGAACTTGAAGCCGTAGAAGGCTTGCTGGCCCATATCGACGCAGATTTCGTACGCGCCTGCGAGATGATCCTGGCCAGTAAAGGCCGGGTTGTCGTGGTCGGCATGGGCAAGTCAGGCCATGTCGGCAACAAGATTGCCGCCACCCTGGCCAGCACTGGCACCACCGCATTTTTCGTGCACCCGGCCGAAGCCAGCCATGGTGACATGGGCATGATCACCCGTGATGACGTGATCCTGGCCCTGTCCAACTCCGGCACCACCAACGAAATCGTGACCCTGCTGCCGCTGATCAAGCGCCTGGGCATCAAGCTGATCAGCGTGACCGGCAACCCGGATTCGACGCTGGCCAAGGCCGCCGAAGTGAACCTGAACGTGCACGTGGCCCACGAAGCCTGCCCGCTCAACCTGGCGCCGACCTCCTCCACCACCGCCGCCCTGGTCATGGGCGACGCGCTGGCCGTGGCCCTGCTGGAGGCCCGCGGTTTTACCGCCGAAGATTTCGCCTTTTCCCACCCTGGTGGCGCCCTCGGTCGTCGCCTGCTGCTGAAAGTGGAAAATGTGATGCATTCCGGCGATGAGCTGCCACAGGTACAGCGCGGCACGTTGCTCAAGGACGCCTTGATGGAAATGACCCGCAAGGGCCTGGGCATGACGGTGATCCTGGAAGCCGACGGTCGCCTGGCCGGGGTATTCACTGACGGCGACCTGCGTCGCACCCTGGACCGCACCATCGATATCCACACCGCGACCATCGATCAGGTCATGACCCCCCACGGCAAGACCGCCCGCGCCGAAATGCTCGCGGCTGAAGCCCTGAAGATCATGGAAGACCACAAAATCGGCGCCCTGGTGGTGGTCGACGATGCCGATCACCCGATCGGCGCCCTGAACATGCACGATTTGCTGCGCGCAGGAGTGATGTAAATGAGCAACGACCTGTTGCAACGGGGCAAGGCCATCAAACTGGCAATTTTCGACGTGGACGGCGTGCTGACCGACGGCCGCCTGTACTTTCTCGAAGACGGCAGCGAATTCAAGACCTTCAACACGCTGGACGGCCAGGGCATCAAGATGTTGATGGCCTCCGGTGTGCAAACCGCGATCATCAGTGGTCGAAAGACACCCGTTGTGGAACGCCGCGCACAAAACCTGGGGATTCCTTACCTCTACCAGGGGCGCGAGGATAAACTGGTGGTTCTGGATGAGCTTCTTGGCAAACTCAACCTAAGCTATGAGCAGGTCGCCTACTTGGGCGACGACTTGCCTGACCTGCCGGTGATTCGCCGCGTAGGCCTGGGCATGGCCGTGGCCAACGCCGCGTCGTTTGTCCGCGAGCATGCCCACGGCATCACCCAGGCCCGTGGCGGCGAAGGCGCCGCCCGCGAGTTCTGCGAGCTGATCCTGCGTGCCCAGGGCAGCCTTGAAGCGGCCCACGCCGCCTACCTATAGAGCCTTCTATGCTGAGCAAAAAGATTCGCAACTTCCTGATATTCGGAGCCATCGCCGCGCTGTTCCTGGCGGTGGGCTACTGGAATATCAGCCCGGAGCGCTTCCTCGACCAGCCTGTTGTGCAGGCCGATCAGGGCGCCATCGACTATTACGCCACCAACGCCTACAGCGTGCAGTTCCTGCCTGACGGCAAGGTGCAATACGAAATGACGTCGGACAAGGTCGAACACTTGAAGGCTTCGGAGGTCACATTGCTGACCAATCCCGACCTGAACCTGTATCGCGGCACCGAATTCCCGTGGCATGTCACCAGCAAGCGTGGCGAGGTCAACCCGGACGGCACCGAAGTGGAGCTGATCGATTCGGTGCGCGTTGCGCGCACCGACGCACAGAACCGCGAGACCATCATTACCAGCAGTCGCATGACCGTATTCCCACAGAAGCAATATGCGCAGACCGAGCAAGACGTTAGAATCGACGGCGCTGGCGGTGTATCGACTGGCAAGGGAATGAAAGCGTATTTGAAAGAAAGCAGGATACACCTGCTATCGAACGTAAGAGGACAGTATGAGGCTCGTTAAAACCCTCCCTATTTTGCTCGGTCTGGGCGCAGCACTGGGAAGCGTGAGCGCCTGGGCTCTGCCGAACGATAGCCAGCAACCGATCCACATTCAGGCTGACGATGCGCAACTGGATGACAAGCAAGGTATCGCGACCTACAAGGGCGATGTAATCATCACCCAAGGCTCGATGAAAATTACCGGCAATACCGTGACCCTTACCCGCACCCCGGCCGGCGACATCGACGTCGTGACCTCGGTGGGCAACCTTGCCTATTTCGAACAGAAGCAGAATGCCGCCGATCCAGGTCCGATCAAAGGCTACGGCGTAACCATCCAGTACCACGCGCCGCAAAACCGCATCGTACTGACTGATCGTGCCAAAGTGATCAGCAGCGACGGTAACTCGACCGAAGGCGAGAAAATTGTCTACGACACCGTCAAGCAAGTTGCGACTGCCGGCCGCGCCAATGGCACCAAGGTCACCGCGCCACGTCCGCGCATTGACATGGTTATCCAGCCGAAGAAGAAGGCCCAGTAATGGCAACCCTGAAAGCCCAGCATCTGGCCAAGGCCTATAAAAGCCGTCAGGTCGTGCGCGACGTCAGCCTGTCGATCGACAGCGGCCAGATCGTCGGCCTGCTTGGCCCCAACGGTGCCGGCAAGACCACCTGCTTCTACATGATCGTCGGCCTGGTCCAGGCTGACCAGGGCCGTGTTTTGATCGACGACCTGGACGTCAGCCATCAGCCAATGCACGGTCGTGCACGGGCCGGTATCGGCTATCTCCCCCAGGAGGCGTCGATCTTCCGCAAACTGTCAGTGTCCGACAACATCATGGCGATCCTTGAAACCCGCAAGGAACTGGATCGCGACGGACGCCGCCAAGAGCTGGAAAGCCTGTTGCAGGAGTTCCACATCAACCACATTCGCGACAACCTCGGCATGAGCCTGTCCGGCGGCGAGCGTCGTCGTGTGGAAATCGCCCGCGCCCTGGCCACTGCACCGAAGTTCATCCTGCTCGATGAACCCTTCGCCGGTGTCGACCCGATTTCGGTTGGCGACATCAAGCAGATCATCCATCACCTCAAGGCCAAGGGGATCGGCGTGCTGATCACCGACCACAACGTGCGTGAGACCCTGGATATCTGCGAAACCGCGTACATCGTCAACGATGGCCAACTGATTGCCGAAGGTGACTCCGCTACCATCCTGGCCAACGAACTGGTCAAGGAAGTGTACCTGGGGCACGAATTCCGCCTGTAAACACTGTGGTGTCAGGACATTCGCCATCAGGCGCGGGAGTCAATAAAAACCTCATTATTTTTATTGTTACCGCGCTCTAGGCAAAGCCCCCGATATCAGGCATATAATTTGCTTATGTTTGGCGCTCACGCGCCCTGTCGTGGATGGCGCATTGCGCCGGCGAATAAGGTGTTAAGCCCCTGCCATGAAACCATCGCTAGTCCTGAGAATGGGCCAGCAGCTGACGATGACACCGCAGCTGCAACAGGCCATCCGCCTGCTCCAATTGTCGACCCTGGACCTGCAACAGGAAATCCAGGAGGCCCTGGAGTCCAACCCGATGCTCGAACGCCAGGAAGAAGGCGACGACTTCGATAACGCCGACCCGCTGGCCGACAACATCGAGCAAAAACCCAATACCGACGTCCAGGAGCCGTCCTACCAGGAAACCGCACCCACGGTGGATAACCTGGAAGAAGGCGAATGGAACGAACGCATTCCCAATGAACTGCCGGTGGATACGGCCTGGGAAGACGTCTACCAGACCAGCGCCAGCAGCCTGCCCAGCAACGACGATGACGAGTGGGACTTCACCACCCGCACCTCCGTTGGTGAGAGCCTGCAGAGCCACCTGCTGTGGCAATTGAACCTCGCCCCGATGTCCGACACCGATCGCCTGATCGCCGTGACCCTGATCGATTGCATCAACAATCAGGGCTACCTGGACGAGACCCTCGAAGAAATCCTTGAGGCTTTCGACCCGGAACTGGATATCGAGCTGGACGAAATCGAAGCAGTCCTGCACCGCATCCAGCAGTTCGAGCCTGCCGGCATCGGCGCCCGCAACCTCAGCGAGTGCCTGCTGCTGCAACTGCGCCAGTTGTCGGCCAAGACCCCATGGCTGGCCGAAGCCCAGCGCCTGGTCACCGATTACATCGACCTGCTGGGCAGCCGCGACTACAGCCAGTTGATGCGCCGGATGAAGCTCAAGGAAGACGATCTGCGCCAGATTATCGAACTGGTACAGAGCCTCAACCCGCGCCCCGGCTCGCAAATCGAGTCCAGCGAAGCCGAATACGTCGTCCCCGACGTGATCGTGCGCAAGGACAACGAGCGCTGGCTGGTGGAACTGAACCAGGAGTCGGTGCCGCGCCTGCGCGTCAACCCGCAGTACGCCGGTTTCGTACGCCGGGCCGATACCAGTGCCGACAACACGTTCATGCGCAATCAGTTGCAGGAAGCGCGCTGGTTCATCAAGAGCCTGCAAAGCCGTAACGAAACCCTGATGAAAGTGGCTACCCAGATCGTCGAGCACCAGCGCGGCTTCCTGGAATATGGCGACGAGGCGATGAAACCGCTGGTACTGCATGATATTGCCGAAGCGGTTGGCATGCATGAATCGACCATTTCCCGGGTAACCACCCAGAAGTTCATGCATACCCCACGGGGAATTTATGAACTGAAATACTTTTTCTCCAGCCATGTCAGCACCTCCGAAGGCGGCGAATGCTCGTCCACGGCGATCCGCGCGATCATCAAAAAACTGGTTGCCGCGGAAAATCAGAAAAAGCCGTTGAGTGACAGCAAGATCGCTGGTTTACTGGAGGCACAAGGCATTCAGGTCGCCCGTCGAACCGTCGCCAAGTACCGCGAGTCCCTTGGGATCGCGCCTTCCAGCGAGCGTAAACGGTTGATGTGACGGGCGGGCCACAGCGTTCCAGTGGCGGGTATTCCTACCCGCCGCTTTATGCACTGGCAACGAAGGAGAAGCTGTATGCAAGTCAACATCAGTGGACACCAACTGGAAGTGACCGAACCGCTGCGCGCCTACATCAGCGAAAAACTCAAACGAATTGAGGGGCATTTCGACAAGATCACCAATGTGCAAGTCATCATGTCTGTCGAAAAGCTGAAGCAGAAAATCGAAGCCACCTTGCGTATACCCGGCGGGGAAGTAGTCGCCAATGCCGAGCATTCAGACATGTATGCCGCCATTGATGACCTGACCGACAAGCTGGATCGCCAAATCAAAAAGCATAAGGAAAAGCAGCAGAGCCTTCTTCAAGGCACGGGCCGCTAACACTCCCCACCCATGATTCGACTTGAAACCATCCTGACCCCCGGCCGTTCCCTCGTGAACGTGCCGGGCGGCAGTAAAAAGAAAGCCCTCGAACAGATTGCCAACCTGATCGGCCGCGAAGTGCCTGAGCTGGATACGCAAGATGTGTACGAGGCCCTGATTGCTCGTGAAAAACTCGGCTCGACCGGTTTTGGCAACGGCATCGCCATTCCACACTGCCGCCTCAAAGGCTGCGAAACCCCGGTCAGCGCCCTGCTGCACCTGGAGGCCCCCATTGATTTCGACGCCATCGATGGCGCCCCGGTTGACCTGCTGTTTGTCCTGCTGGTCCCGGAAGCCGCTACCGATGCACACCTGGAGCTGCTCCGGCAGATCGCCAGCATGCTCGACCGTGAAGAAGTACGTAAGAAGCTGCGCAGCGCTAGCACCAACGAAGCGCTGTATCAGGTTGTCCTGGATGAGCAAAGCGGGCAGTAATCATGCGTTTGATCATCGTCAGCGGGCGTTCCGGCTCGGGTAAAAGTACTGCCCTCAACGTGCTTGAGGACAATGGGTTTTATTGCATCGACAACTTGCCAGCAGGCCTGCTGCCCGAGTTGGCCGAACGCGCACTGATCCATACCGAGCTGGCTCAACCGCTGGTGGCTGTATCGATCGACGCACGCAACCTGCCCAGCCACCTCACGCGATTCCCGGAACTGCTTGAAGAGGTACGCGCCAAGCATATCCATTGCGACGTGCTGTACCTGGATGCCGACGAAGAAACGCTGCTCAAGCGTTTCTCGGAAACCCGCCGTCGCCACCCGCTGAGCAGCCCGCACCGTTCGCTGGCCGAAGCCATCGAGGACGAGACCAAGCTACTGGGGCCAATCATTGATTTGGCTGACCTCAAGATCAACACCACCAGCCTGAACCTTTACCAACTGCGTGACGCCATCAAGCTGCGCCTGCTGAACCAGCCGGAGCCCGGCACGGCCTTCCTGGTTGAATCCTTTGGCTTCAAGCGGGGTATGCCGGTAGACGCCGACCTGGTGTTTGACGTGCGCTGCCTGCCCAATCCCTACTGGAAGCCGGAACTGCGCGATCAGTCTGGGCAGGACCAGCCGGTGGCCGAGTACCTGGCAGCCCAACCGGATGTCGAGGAGATGTTCCAGGACATCTCCAGTTACCTGCTCAAGTGGCTGCCGCGCTTTGCCGCCAGCAACCGGGCCTATGTCACCATCGCCATCGGCTGTACCGGCGGGCATCACCGCTCCGTCTACCTGACCGAGCGCCTGGGCCAGGTCTTGCAGAAAACCCTCAAGAATGTCCAGGTTCGCCACCGCGACCTCAGCTGAAAGGAACACCTTCGCGATGCCCGCTCTGGAAATTGAAATCATCAACAAACTGGGCTTGCATGCCCGCGCGTCGGCCAAATTTGTCGGGGTTGCGGGCCAGTTTCCTTGCCAGGTCCGTGCCGGGCGTACGCCAGAATCCATGGTCGACGGCAAAAGCATCATGGCGATGATGATGCTGGCTGCCGGCAAGGGCACCACGATCCATCTGAAGACCGAAGGTGAGCAGGAACAGGAAGCGCTGGATGCACTGGTGAAGTTGATCAATAACTACTTCGATGAAGGCGAATAGCTCGCCTTTCCTGAATGCAGCACCAATCAATGTGGGAGCGGGCTTGCTCGCGATAGCTGGGTGTCAGCCGATATATATCTGACTGACCCACCGCCATCGCGAGCAAGCCCGCTCCCACGTTGGTTTTGTGCAACGCCTGAATAAAGGATCAGCCCAGCGCTGTATCCATGGCCATCATCAGACAAAACCCGATGCACAACCCCAGGCTGGCCAGCTTGTCATGGCCATTGCGCCGCGACTCGGGAATCACTTCATGAGTCACCACCAATAGCATCGCCCCAGCCGCCAGGGCCAGGCCCAAAGGTAATAGCATCTCGGCCAGGCTGACCAGCCAGGCACAAAGCACGGCAAACACCGGCTCCACCAGCCCGGACGCCGCGCCGATCAGGAATGCCTTGACCCGCGACATCCCCGCCCCTGCCAGCACCAATGCAATCACCAGCCCCTCGGGCACATCCTGCAAGGCGATGCCCATGGCCAGGCTATCCGCATCAGGCATGCCGCCACCGGCCGAGACACCCACCGCCATACCTTCGGGAATGTTGTGGGCAATGATGGCAAACACAAACAGCCAGATACGCGGTGGAATCACCGGTTTGTCGGGCGTACCGACCAGCATCTCCGGGCTGGCCCCGGAGACCTTGCGGTCCACCAGGAACAAACCGAACGCGCCCAACATGATGCCAAAACTGATCAGCCCGCTGGAGGCCCAGGGCGTCAATCCCAGGTTTTCGGCGGCGGCGATTCCCGGCACGACCAGCGAAAACGCCGTCGCCGCCAGCATCACCCCGGCACCAAAGCCCAGCAATGTGTCGCTGACCGCCAGCGGCATCCGCCGGATCACCAGGACCGGCACCGCGCCCAATGCCGTACCCAGGGCACAAATTGCGCCACCCTGCAGGGCCCGCAGAATCCGTGGTTCCAGGTTCAGCCAGGCCAGCCCGTGGGCCACCAGCAATGCAGTTCCCGCCAATAGCAGCAACGAGCCAAACGCATAACGGAACATTCGCACGCTGCTGATCGCCAGTGTTTCAGTGCCCATAGTCGGCCTTAGATCTTGTTATGAGAGGGCATTAAGCCAGTGCAGCCTGGTAGCGCTCAGCGACTTCCGGCCAGTTGATCACACTGTAGAAGGCGTTGATGTATTCAGGGCGGCGGTTTTGATAGAGCAGATAGTAGGCGTGCTCCCAGACATCCAGGCCGAGGATCGGCGTATTGCCGTTCATCAATGGGCTGTCCTGGTTGCCACTGCTTTCGACGACAAGGGTCTTTTGCGGGGTGACACTCAGCCAGGCCCAACCACTGCCAAAACGAGTCAGCGCGGCCTTGGTGAATGCATCCTTGAACGCGTCAAAACCACCCAACTGCGCATCAATCGCCTGGCCCAGGACGCCCTCGGGCTTACCGCCACCCTTGGGCGACATGACCGCCCAGAACAACGAGTGGTTGGCATGCCCACCGCCTTGGTTGATCACCGCCGCACGCAGTTTTTCCGGCAGTTGCTGGACGCTCGAGACCAGCTTCTCTACCGGCCAGCCGGCAAACTCAGTGCCTTCGACGGCGGCATTGAGGTTATTGATATAGGTCTGGTGGTGCTTGGTGTAGTGGATTTCCATGGTTTGCGCATCGATATGCGGTTCCAGGGCATCGTAGGCGTAAGGCAAGGCAGGCAAGGTGTAAGTCATATCAATGGGCTCCATAAAAAGGGCTGTTGCGGGTCGGCACATCCGTCTGCGCCGTATTGCTGCCCAGCAAGCGATGGGTACGGGGGTACTCGCCGTGATCGCTGATGAAATTCAACAGTTCAACGTAGGTCTTGCTGCTCTGGCGCAAGGCCGCCTCGCGCAAGGCTTGCGGCAGCCGGGTGTCCTGCATGGTCTGCAGCAAGCGCTGGTGAATGGCGCAGAGGTATTCGGCGCTTTCTTCAGGCTGGTTCAGGCGCAGATGCAGGTCCGCCAGGTTGTGATGGGAAATGACACAAGCTGCCACGGCTTCGTCGGCATCACCCCAGCGCTCGAACAACACTTGGGCCAGGGCCAGCGCCTGCAGGTAATGCTCGCGGGCATCCACCAGTTCGCCCTGCATAAAGCAGCGATTGGCCCGTTCGATCGTGCGTTTCCAGTGCTCCATGGTGAGCCTCCAAAGCAGGGTCGGTGATTACACACCGCCCGCCGTGAGCTTTTCCGGGTCCAGCAGGACCTCCAGTTGGCTGCGCGGCAAGTCGGTGTGTTCGAGAGCCACATCAATCACCGGCCGGCCTTGTTGATAGGCTTTCTTGGCGATTTCAGCAGCCTTTTGGTAACCAATGATCGGGTTGAGTGCGGTGACCAGGATCGGATTGCGCGACAAGGCTTCCTTGAGCTTGGGCTCGTTGACCTTGAAGCTGGCGATGGCCTTGTCTGCCAGAAGGCGGCTGGAGTTGGCCAGCAACTCCAGGCTGCCGAGCAAGTTCTGGGCGATGATCGGCAGCATCACGTTCAGCTCGAAGTTGCCGGACTGCCCCGCAATCGTGATCACGCTGTCATTGCCGATAACCTGTGCCGCAACCATCGCGGTGGCCTCCGGAATCACCGGGTTGACCTTGCCCGGCATGATCGAAGACCCCGGCTGCAGGCCTTCGAGTTCGATTTCACCGAGGCCTGCGAGTGGGCCGGAGTTCATCCAGCGCAGGTCGTTGGCGATTTTCATCAGCGTTACGGCAATGGCTTTGAGTTGGCCGGAAACAGCCACGGCGGTGTCCTGGGAGCCAATCAAGGCGAACAGGTTCTTGCCCGGTGTGAAATGCACTTGGGTCAGGTTGCTCAGTTGCTGGCTGAAACGCGCAGCAAACTCAGGGTGTGCGTTGATTCCGGTGCCTACCGCAGTACCGCCCTGCGCCAAGGCTTGCAGGCTTGGCAGCAGGCCTTGCAGGTGACCGATATTGGCCTTGAGCTGCTGCGCCCACCCCTCCAGGACCTGGCTCATGCGCACCGGCATGGCATCCATGAGGTGCGTACGTCCGGTCTTGATGAACGGATGGACTTCAACCGCCTTGTGCTCGATAACTTCAACCAAGTGCAGCAGCGCCGGCAACGTCTGCTCATGCAGCACCAGCGCAGCGCTAACGTGGATAGTGGTCGGGATGATGTCGTTGCTGCTTTGCCCGCAGTTGACGTGATCGTTTGGGTTGACCGGCTCACCCAGCAGGCGGCTGGCCAGGGTCGCAATCACTTCGTTGGCATTCATGTTGGAACTGGTGCCGGAACCGGTCTGAAAGATATCCACCGGAAAGTGCTGCATGAAGTCGCCTTCCAACAAGCCTTGGGCTGCCTCGACGATGGCTTTGCCCTGGCCTTCGCTGATCTGCTTGAGATCGACATTGGCCTTGGCGGCCGCAGCCTTGGCCAGGATCAGGGCGCGAATGAACTGGGTCGGCATGCGTTGGTGGCTGATCGGAAAGTTGTTCACCGCACGCTGAGTCTGGGCGCCATACAAAGCCTCTGCGGGGACTTGCAACTCGCCCATGCTGTCGCGTTCGATACGGGTATTACTCATCGGAAGATCCTTGCACCAAGTCGGAGTGAGAAATAGACGGCAACAATTCACAGGTCGCCAATTGCCAGGCAAAGGTCTGCCAGCGCTTGAGGCGGCAGGCACAGTGAGAAAGGTTTTCCAGGTCCCGCAGCGGGCGCCAGGCCTGGTCCAAGCACACGGAGCGCCAATGCCAGGGCAAGGCGATATCACTGGCGGTGTCAATCAGCAGGTGGAACGAGGTCTCGGCAATGGTCCACGGGTGTGTGGCCGTACAGCAGGCCAGATAGCGCCCTTCGCTCAAGTAGTGTTCGATCAGGCGTGGCTCATCAGGGTTGAGCCCGCAGCGAATCTGACGACTCATCCAGCGCCAGCTTTCCAGGTAGGGATCCTCGTGCAAGACAGAACTCATGACCCACGCTCATTCGATAATGATATTTATTATTAAATGATATTGAGAATCAAAACAAGCTATTGAACCTATACCTTTTTCGGCCTTGCGATATTCCAGGCAAAAAAAAGCGCCACCCCAAGGGGTGGCGCTTCTGTGCAACGGGTTGACGCTTAGCTGCCAGCGACGGTCATGCGCTCGATCAGCACCGAGCCGGTGCGGATATTGCTACGCAGTTCCAGGTCGTTACCCACGGCGACAATCTGCTTGAACATGTCACGCATATTGCCGGCGATGGTCACTTCCTGGACGGCGAACTGGATTTCGCCATTTTCCACCCAGAACCCCGCCGCGCCCCGGGAATAATCGCCGGTGACCATGTTCAAGCCATGGCCCATCAACTCGGTCACCAGCAAGCCACGGCCCATGCGCCGCAGCAGCGCCGCCTGGTCTTCGTCGCCATGGGTCACGAACAGGTTGTGGACGCCACCGGAGTTCGCGGTACTGGGCAAGCCCAGCTTGCGCCCGGCGTAGGTCCCGAGCACGTAGGACACCAACTCGCCGTTCTCGACAAACGGCTTGGCGTAGGTCGCCAGGCCATCGCCGTCGAACGCCGAGCTGCCCATGGCCCGCATCAGGTGTGGGCGCTCATCCAGGGTCAGCCACTCGGGAAACAGCTTCTGGCCCAGCGCGCCTTCAAGGAACGACGACTTGCGGTACAGGTTGCCCCCGGAAATCGCGCCCAGGAAGCTGCCAAACAGACCACCTGCCAACTCTGCCGAAAACAGCACCGGCACTTCACATGTCGGCACCGGGCGTGCGCCCAGACGACTCGCTGCCCGTTGCGCG
Organism: Pseudomonas sp. 25 R 14; assembly: GCF_900004755.1. NCBI lineage: Bacteria > Pseudomonadati > Pseudomonadota > Gammaproteobacteria > Pseudomonadales > Pseudomonadaceae > Pseudomonas > Pseudomonas sp. 25 R 14. The sequence goes on from NZ_CVTS01000065.1 coordinate 316,183, forward strand.
GCGCGCTGGCCAATGCTTGCAGGGTCCGCCAGCAACTCACCCTGGCGGCTTACGTCGTACCAGTAGTCACGCTGCATCTGGCCATCGGCCTCGGCGATCATCACGCAGCTCAGGCTATGACGCGTCGACGCATAACCACCGATAAACCCGTGGCTGTTGCCATACACCCGGCAACCCTGGTGGGTGCTCAAGGTGGTGCCATCGGCATTCTTGATCCGGCTGTCGGTATCAAACGCTGCGGCTTCGCAGGCCAGGGCCTTTTCGATGGCCTGCTCGGGGGTGATATCCCAGGCGTGATACAGATCGAAATCCTTCAGGTCCCGCGCCATCAAGGCGGCATCGGCCAAGCCCGACGCCTCGTCTTCGGAGGTGTGCTTGGCAATCGCCAACGCGGCGGCGACAGTTTCACGAATCGCTTCCGGGCCGCTGGCCGAAGTACTGGCCGAACCTTTGCGCTGCCCCACATACAAGGTGATGCCAAAGCCCTGGTCGCGGTTGAATTCAACGGTTTCCACTTCCCGTTGGCGTACCGAAGTCGACAGGCCCTGCTCCAGCGACACCGCCACTTCACAGGCACTGGCGCCCTGGCGCTTGGCCTCGGCAATAATCTGCTCAACTTGTTCCTGCAGTGCCGGTAATGCTTGTGGACCGACGCTTTGGGCTGCACTCATGGTTTTCTCCACTCAAATTCTGCTTTCGGTTAAGGCCATCGAGCGACCGGGCCGGACAAGCGGCCCCCGACTGGTTATCATGGCGGCGTTTCTTTGCGGACTGCCACCATGGTTGATTCTTACGACGACTCCCTCGATGGGGAGAAAAGCAAAACCCAGGTCAAACGTGAGCTGCATGCTCTGGTTGATCTCGGCGAGCGCCTTACAACACTCAAGCCGGACTTGATTGCCAAACTGCCATTGACCGACGAAATGCGTCGGGCCCTGGCGGATGCACCCAAGCACACCGCGAATATCGCGCGTAAACGGCACATCATGTTTATCGGCAAGCTGATGCGCGACCAGGACACTGACGCCATTCTGACCTTGCTCGACCAACTCGATGCCTCTACTCGCCAGTACAACGAACGTTTCCATAACCTGGAACGTTGGCGCGACCGCCTGATCGGCGGTGACGACGCTGTATTGGAGAAGTTCGTCCTGGATTATCCGGATGCCGACCGCCAGCAACTGCGCTCCCTGATCCGTCAGGCCCAGCACGAACTGGCACAGAACAAGGCGCCGGCGACCAGCCGTAAAATCTTCAAGTACATCCGTGAGCTGGACGAGACTCAACGCGGCCTGCGCTGATCCTCTTCCCCGGGTGGCGGTCTTCGCCACCCGAAGCTCCACGCCTTACGACCCCGTGCCACCCACGGTGATCGCATCAATTTTCAGGGTTGGCTGGCCGACACCGACCGGCACCGACTGCCCGTCCTTGCCACACATCCCCACGCCGCTGTCCAGCGCCAGGTCGTTGCCAACCATCGACACCTTGCTCATGGCTTCCGGGCCGTTGCCAATCAAGGTTGCGCCCTTGACCGGTGCGGTGATCTTGCCGTCCTCGATCAAATAGGCTTCGCTGGTGGAGAACACGAACTTGCCGCTGGTGATATCCACCTGGCCGCCACCCAGATTGGCGCAATAGATCCCACGTTTGACCGAGGCAATGATCTCTGCCGGGTCGCTTTCGCCCGCCAGCATGTAGGTATTGGTCATGCGTGGCATCGGCAAATGCGCGTAGGACTCACGGCGACCGTTGCCGGTGCGCGCCACGCCCATCAGGCGCGCGTTGAGTTTGTCTTGCATATAGCCCTTGAGCACGCCGTTTTCGATCAGCGTGGTGCACTCGGTGGGTGTGCCTTCGTCATCGACACTCAGCGAGCCACGGCGACCGGCCAATGTACCGTCATCGACGATGGTGCAGAGTTTGGAGGCAACCATCTCGCCCATACGCCCGCTGTAGGCGGAGCTGCCCTTGCGGTTGAAGTCGCCTTCCAGGCCATGGCCCACGGCTTCGTGAAGCAACACGCCAGACCAGCCGGAACCGAGCACCACCGGCAACGTACCCGCCGGCGCCGGAATGGCTTCCAGGTTGACCAGCGCCTGGCGCAACGCCTCGCGGGCATAGCCCATGGCGCGGTCTTCGCTGAGGAAATAGCGATAATCCGTACGCCCGCCGCCGCCATGGCCGCCGCGCTCGCGACGACCGTTCTGCTCAACGATCACACTGACATTGAAGCGCACCAGCGGCCGCACATCCGCCGCCAGGCTGCCATCGGTGGACGCCACCAGGATGCGCTCCCAGACGCCGGCCATGCTCACGCTCACCTGCTGGATACGCGGATCGAGGGCACGGGTTGCAGCATCCACACGCTTGAGCAACTCGACCTTTTCGGCACGGGTCATGACTTCCAGCGGGTTGTCCGGGCCGTACAACTGGGTCACGTCCTGGGTGCTGAACGCCTGCACGGTGCCGTTCTGCCCGGCCCGGGAAATCGAGCGGGCTGCGCGGGCTGCAAGGCCCAGGGCTTCCAGGGTGATGGCGTTGCTGTAGGCAAAGCCGGTCTTCTCACCGGACTGCGCACGCACGCCAACCCCTTGGTCGAGGTTGAAGCTACCGTCCTTGACGATCCCGTCTTCCAGGGACCAGGACTCGGAGATCTGCCCCTGGAAATACAGGTCGGCAGCATCGATGCCCGGCCCGGCCAGGTCGCCCAGTACGGTTTGCAGACTTTCGATGGTCACGCCACCGGGCGCCAGGAGGTGTTCACTGACTGAGGACAACAACTCGCTCATAGGTTCGGCCTTAAATTCATCGTTCTGAAGCAGGTCGCTGTGCGCCCTGCGAGAAAAAGCGCCGGTGGCCTGCCACCGGCATGCGCGCCCGTATCGACGCTTGTTCGTTGCTATCGCGTTCGGCCAACAACACCGCTTCGCCTTGATCCTGTTGCGCCAGCACTCGCCCCCACGGGTCGATAATCGCCCCGTGGCCATAGGTTTCCCGAGGCCCCGGATGCACTCCACCCTGGGCGGCGGCCAGCAGATAACACTGGGTTTCGATGGCCCGCGCACGGATCAACACATCCCAGTGTGCAGCCCCGGTTACCGCCGTAAAGGCCGAGGGTGCGGTAATCAATTCAGCCCCCGCAGCACGCAATTCGCTGTACAACTCCGGGAAGCGCAAGTCATAGCAAACCGTCAGCCCCAGGCGCCCGACCGGCGTATCGGCCACCACCACCTGGTTGCCGTAAGCATAGTCGTCGGATTCACGATACCGCCCGCGCGCGTCAGCCACGTCCACGTCGAACAAGTGCAGCTTGTCGTAGCGGGCGACGATTTGCCCCTGCGCGTCGATCAACAACGAGCAGGCGTTGGACTTGGCGTCGGGCTGACCCAGTGGGGGCAACGGCAATGTGCCGGCCACTATCCATAAGTTGAGGTCACGGGCGGCCAGTTTCAAGCAGGGCAGGATCGGTCCCTCGCCCAAGGCTTCGGCACGGCCAAGCTCAGCCACGTCGCGACGGCCCATGGCGGCGAAGTTCTCCGGCAATACCGCAAGCTGCGCACCGCCTGCCGCAGCCTGTTCCAGCAAACGCCGAGCCTGGGCCAGGTTGGCCAGGACATCGCTCTGGCTGACCATCTGGATTACCGCAAAGGACATGGGCCCACACTCCATAAAAAGCATGGGGCCATGCTACTCCACAGGCGCTTATTGTGGTTTTTCAAATGGCTTGTCGAAGGTGATTTTGGGATCTTTCCATGGCCCTTCCACCTTGTACTGAACACTGGCGAAACGCGAGACCCGATCGCCGATCAGCTTGTCGATGAGGAACAGTGCGCCACCAATGGCCGGCGCGCCCACGATCAACGCAGCAATTGGCAGGTTGTTGGTCACAGGCAGTGTCACCAACAACTTGGCATCGATACGATCGGCCACCAGATCCAGGGTGCCGTTGATCTCCAGATTGCTCGACGGCCCTGTCAGGGTAATCGGCTCACGGGTCACAAACACACCGTTACTGGCGACCAGCAAGCCCTTGACTCGGTCGTAGCTCAGGCCCTTGCCGAGCAAGTCCGAGAAGTCCAGGCGTAAGCGCCGGCCAATCGAGTTGAAGTTCAGCAGGCCGAATACCCGCAACGCCTGGGCCCCACCTTCCACCTCGACAAACTGGCCCTTGCGGAACGACGCATCCAGGCTGCCGGAGAAACGCTTGGGACCGACCCAGGCCGGCGAACCCGGCCAACGCCCGTCCACGTCCAGATGGAAACTCTCGCTGGTCACGGTCGGCGCAAAGCCCCAGCCCTTGAGCACATCGGCGATGTTCTTGCCGTCCAGGCGCCCCTTGTACCAACTGTTGGTGGCGCCCGGCACACCTTCCCAGCCACCGGCCCCCTTGAGCTGCATGCCCTTGAGGCCCAGGTCGAGGTTGTTGAAGGCCATGCCCTTGGCCGTCGGGCGAACTTTCAATGACCAGGCGCCGATCAAGTCAGGCCCCTGGAACAACTGGTCAATCGCGATATCCAGCGCCGGAATGTCCTTGGGGTCAATATCGGCCAGGGGATCAGGTGCATTTTCATCGGCCTGTACCGTCGGATCGACCGCAGGCAGCTTCACGTATTGCAGGTTGATGGCAATCGGGGCGCCCTTGGCATCCGGCAGGCCAACAGTGCCCTTGGCTTGCTGGCTGTCGAATTGCAGGCCCCAGGCGGCGGGCTTGCGATCCAATTGCAGGTTGACCTGGTCGAAGCGAGTACCAAGCCCCGTCAGCTTGCCGATCTTGAAATCAGCACTGCTCAACAGTTGCTTGGCGTTGCCACCGGGATCATTGCCGGCATAACGGTCCACCAGTTTCTTCCAGGGATCGATATCCAGCTCCGACAGCACACCACGAATCCGCAGCCCCTTGCCACCCGGCAGCAAGGCATCGCCATCACCGAGGAACAGCTCGCCACGGCCCTGGGCAAAGTTGTCTGCGGGCGCGGCGAAGGTAAAGTTCGCCAGTTCACCGTAGTCAAACCAGTAACGCCGTTCCTTACCCTGCAAGGTCATGCGGAACACGCTGTCACGCCCCTGGCTGGCGGGCATGCCAAACGGTGCCGGCAAATCTACCGCCACGCCCTTGAGGTTAGAGCTGACCATCAGTTGGCTATCGGCACCATCCAGGTCGAGCTGCAACTGATACGGGATGTCCCCGGACACCGGCAGTGGCTGGCTGACTTTCAGCCAGTCGGTGAGCCGCTTGACCGTCACCTGGCCCTTGGCCGTGACCCGTGTGCTGAGATTGCCCGGCTTGCCGCCGGCAGCAATCTGCGCCGTGATAGGCCGGTCGAAGGCTTGGGCGCTGATGTTCTGCCCACTCAGGCCCTTGGCGCTGTCGAAGCGGAACTCGCCTTTGAGCTGGTTCAGATCCAGGGTAGGTTCGGCCAGTTGCAGGCGTGCCTTGTCGGTCTTGAAATCCACCACGATGTTCGGCTCGGTACCCTTGGCCAGGGGAATATCCAGGTTCAGCGAACCTTGCAGGTCGCCCTCGCCTTTCCATCCGGCAAACGTCGATGCCGTGCCGATGGGCGCTTCCTGGAGGATCTTCAGGCCATCGCCCAACCCGCCGGCAAACCCACCCGTGAGCAGCAGGTGGCTGTCATGCCCAGGCAGCGCATGGGGAATATTGACGTAGATGTCCTTGACCTTGGTGTCGAGCAATTGCCCCTTGCTGGCCAGGATGCGCACGCCGGTTTCTTCGACAAACACTTCACCGGCGACCTTGCTGACATGGGGCCAGCCGGGCTGGAACGCCAGTTCGGCGTCGCGCACCTTGAAGAACAGGCTGATATTGCGCGCGGCCGTCACCGCATCATGGTTCAGCGAGCCTTGATACTGGAAGAAACCTTCATCGACCGCCCCCTTGAGAATGGCCGTACTCAGCCATTCATCCAGGGCCGGGCTGAGGACCGCCGGCAGATACTTGGGGGTAAAACGCCCATCACCGTCGACCATGCCGACCCGCAGGTCCATGTAGTCTTCCTGGCTATGATCGAAATGCAGGCGAATCAGGAAATCCGCCGCGATCTTGCCCTCTTCGCCCAGCACCTTGATGTACGGCGCAATCAAGGTGAAACCTTGCTTATCCAGTTTCCACGTCAGGCGGGCATTGGCCTGGATGTATTGCCAAGGCTTGTCGAAAATCGGGAACAGATGCAAGGCAAAGTCCTTGCTGTCCATGCGCAGCTCACCCTGGCCCAGGTCACCGCTGATACTGCCGGACACATTGCGCGCCGCTGGCGCGCCGAAATAGGCGTCAAAACCCACGCGGTCAAGGTTGGCGGCAAAGCTGACGCGCTGGTCGCCCGTCTCCTGGGGACGATAATCCACCCGCACATTGCGCAGCATGCCTGTGGCCTTCAGCGCCTCGACGGTCTTGGCAAAACCTTCCGGCAGCGGCGCCAGGGCGTTGAGCAATGGGGTGATGGGCGTCAGGTTCAGGCGGTCAGCCTGCAAGTTCCAGATTTCCTGGGTCTTGTCGGTGGCCAGGGTTTGCTGCAATTGCAGGTGCGACTCCCAGCGAGTCTCCCCCAGGTTCATGGCCAACGAATCGAAGACAACCTTCAGGCCGCTGTCACTGCGTTGCAGGTAAGCCGTCAAGGCCAGGTTCTGGATGCTTGCAGGCTTGCGCTGGGCGTAGCGGACTTTTACCTGCGGTGCATTGAGCCGGGCGGCCGCGCTTTGCAACGTGCCGTTGGCCCAGGTCAGCCAGAACTCGCCGCCGGCTTTCAGTTCGCTGAGTTTCCAATCACCCGTCAACTTTGCCGGAACCCACTGCGCCCAGTTGCTCTGGGGCAGGCTCAGGTATGCCTGGACTTCACCGTCCTTCCACTGGCTGGCACGGATCCGCGTACGCAGGCTAAGGGCCAGCGGCTGCCCATCAGGCAGGGTCAGGCGGGCGTCGAGGCGCTGGCGAGTCGCGCCGGTTTGCAGGCTCAAACCCACATAGGTCAAGGTCAGCGGCGCCTGCTCGAACGGCTGCAAGGTCACCTGGCTGTCCAGCAGCGAGACCTTCGCCACGGCCTGCATGCGCTTGAGCAACTGCTCCGGATCCAGGGGCTGGTCGTCCTGCATCGGCAGGCCTTGCAGTGCCCACTGGCCGTCCTTGCCTTCCTTGACGCTGACCTGCAAGCCGCTGACTTCCAGGTGGGCGATACGCACATCCCACGCCAGCAGGCTGGCCCAGACGTCAGGCACCACTTGCACCTGGTCCAGGCGCAAGGCACTGCTGCCCTCGCCGACCATCACATCATGGGCCAGCAGTACCGGGGCAAAGCCGCTCCAGCGCCCTTCCAGGCTACCAATACTCAGCGGCATATCGACCGCCGCCTGTGCCTTGGCCTCGATTTCGGCGCGATACTCCGCGACCAGCGGCGTCAATTCACGGCCCAGGCTGACGTAGACCGCCGCCAGCACCAACAGCAATGCACACAGGCCAAGGCCCCAACGGGTCAGTGCGGCAAAAAAGCGTTTCAGACGCTCCATGTCAGGCGACCCTCAAGGTAATAGTCGGACGGCAGATCACGGTCTGCCGGTCTCGTTGAAAAAGACTGATGCCGATCAGAGCAGCACCACGTCGTATTGTTCCTGGGAATACATGGTTTCGACCTGGAAACGGATGGTGCGGCCAATAAAACCCTCCAACTCCGCAACGTTGCCCGACTCTTCGTCGAGCAAGCGGTCAACCACCTTCTGGTTGGCCAAGACTCTATAACCCTCGGCCTGGTAAGCGCGTGCCTCCCGTAGGATTTCCCGGAAAATCTCGTAGCAAACCGTTTCCGGGGTCTTCAATTTACCGCGCCCCTGGCAGCTGCTGCACGGCTCGCACAGCACCTGCTCAAGGCTTTCGCGAGTACGCTTGCGGGTCATCTGCACCAGGCCCAACTCGGTGATACCGATGATGTTGGTCTTGGCGTGATCGCGCTCCAGTTGTTTTTCAAGGGTGCGCAATACCTGGCGCTGGTGCTCTTCATCTTCCATGTCGATGAAGTCGATGATGATGATCCCGCCCAGGTTGCGCAGACGCAGTTGGCGAGCGATGGCGGTGGCAGCTTCGAGGTTGGTCTTGAAGATGGTTTCTTCAAGGTTGCGATGGCCGACAAAGGCACCGGTGTTAACGTCGATGGTGCTCATCGCTTCCGCCGGGTCCACTACCAGGTAGCCACCGGACTTGAGCGGCACCTTGCGCTCCAGGGCCTTCTGGATTTCATCCTCGACGCCATACAGGTCGAATATCGGCCGTTCACCGGGATAGTGCTCCAGGCGATCGGCGATTTCCGGCATCAGTTCGGCAACAAATTGCGTGGTGCGCTGGAAGGTTTCCCGCGAGTCGATGCGAATTTTCTCGATCTTGGGGCTGACCAGGTCGCGCAGGGTACGCAGGGCCAGGCCCAGGTCTTCATAGATGACGCTCGGTGCGCCGATCGTCTTGATCTGGGTATCAATCTGATCCCACAGGCGACGCAGATAGCGGATATCCATGAGGATTTCATCGGCACCGGCGCCCTCGGCGGCGGTGCGCAGGATAAAGCCACCCACTTCCTTGATGCCTTCGGCCGCCACGCAATCACTGACGACCTTTTTCAGGCGCTCACGCTCGCCTTCATCTTCTATCTTCAAGGAAATGCCGACGTGGGCAGTGCGCGGCATGTACACCAGATAGCGCGAAGGAATCGACAGTTGCGTGGTCAGGCGTGCGCCCTTGGAGCCAATCGGGTCCTTGGTGACTTGCACCACCAGGCTCTGCCCTTCGTGTACCAGGGCGCTGATGCTCTCGACCGCCGGACCTTCGCGCAGGGAAATTTCCGAAGCATGGATAAATGCAGCACGGTCCAGGCCGATATCGACAAACGCCGCCTGCATGCCCGGCAATACCCGCACGACCTTGCCTTTATAGATGTTGCCGACAATCCCGCGCTTCTGGGTGCGCTCGACATGCACTTCCTGCAAGACACCGTTTTCTACCACCGCCACGCGCGATTCCATCGGCGTGATATTGATCAGAATCTCTTCACTCATGGCTGGGTCTCGTTCAGGCGTTTTCACAATAGTGGCCGATCGCTTATAGGTGGCGCTGGAGTAAAGCGTTCAGCGCGCGCAAAGGTGTTGCCAACAGGGTATGCCGAAATGGCCCAGCAGTTCTGCTGTTTCGCAGACCGGCAGGCCGACGACCGCGGAGTAACTGCCATTGAGCCCGGCGACAAACACCGCTGCCAGCCCTTGGATAGCATAGCCGCCCGCCTTGTCCTGGGGCTCACCGCTGTGCCAGTAAGTCGTTGCTTCTTGTGTTGAAACCTTGCGAAAGCGCACGCGACTACTGACCAGGCGCGTTTCACAGCGCTGGTCATCAAGCACCGCAATGGCGGTAAGGACTTCGTGTTCACGATCAGAAAGGGCCAGCAACATGGCCAAGGCATCGGCCTGGTCCAGGGGTTTCCCAAGGATCCGGCCATCAAGGATGACGGCAGTATCGGCCCCCAACACGCAGGCATTTGTGGTATCGGCCAATGTCGCCAGGCCAGCGGCGGCTTTGCCACGGGCCAGGCGCTCGACGTAGGACGCAGGCGATTCGTCGCCCAGGGGCGTTTCATCAATGGCGGCGTTGACCACGGTGAACGGCACGCCGATCTGGGTCAGCAGTTCACGTCGCCGAGGAGAGCCGGAGGCCAGATAAAGTGCATGCATTGCAGACTCTCCCTGTGGGTTCGATAACCAGGCAGAGCCTCGCACCCCACTCAATTGATTTTATAGCGACGACACAAACCACGCAGGCCAAAGCTGATCCATGGCCACAACAGCGCACTGACCAGGGCCGGCAAGACCAGCGCCAGGGTCGGCTGACGGTTGCCGGTCAAGGCACTGAGCCACAGTTGCACCAACTGGGCCAGGCCGAAGATCACCAGAATCACCAGGCTCTGCTGCCACATCGGAAACATGCGTAAGCGTTGCTGCAACGACAACACCAGAAAGGTAATCAGGGTGAGGATCAACGCGTTCTGGCCCAGCAACGTGCCATACATGACGTCTTCGGCCAGCCCCAGGCACATGGCCGTGACCATCCCGACCTTGTGCGGCAAAGCCAGCGACCAGAAGGCCAGCAGCAATGCGAGCCACAGCGGGCGCAGGATTTCCATGAACTGCGGCATCGGCGAGACGCTGAGCAGCATGCCGATGGCGAAGGTCAGCCAGACTATCCAGCCATTGCGCGAATGAGTACCGGCCATTATTGCGCCCTCTGTCGGGTGGTTGCCGGCGCAGCTGCAGGTGCCGCTGGTGTCGTTGCCGCGGGTTTCACAGGGCGAGCAGGCTGGGCTGGCGTCGCCACGGCAGGCGTGGTGGTTGCAGGCGGTGTCGTAACGGTTGCAGCTGGCGCTGCAGGCTTGGGTACGGTTGCCGGAATAATCGGCGTCGTGCTGCCTTCTTGCCGGTCCTGCGCTTCCTGGGCCTGGGCGGCTTCGTTGGCGCGCTCTTCCGGCGTGCGGGTGTCACTGAACACCAGCAACAGGTAGCGGCTGCGGTTCAGCGCAGCCGTCGGCACCGCGCGGACAATCGCAAAGGGCTGGCCGGAATCGTGGATCACTTCCTTGACCGTCGCCACGGGGTAGCCTGCCGGGAACCGCTGGCCAAGGCCGGAGCTGACCAGCAGGTCACCTTCCTTGATGTCGGCGGTGTCCGCCACATGCCGCAGTTCCAGGCGCTCCGGGTTGCCCGTGCCGCTGGCAATAGCCCGCAGGCCGTTGCGGTTGACCTGCACCGGAATGCTATGGGTGGTGTCGGTCAGCAGCAGCACGCGGGAGGTATAGGGCATCAACTCCACCACCTGCCCCATCAGGCCACGGGCATCGAGCACCGGCTGGCCAAGAACCACGCCATCGCGCTCGCCCTTGTTGATGATGATGCGGTGGGTGAAAGGGTTGGGGTCCATGCCGATCAACTCGGCCACTTCGACCTTTTCGTTGACCAGCGCGGAAGAATTGAGCAACTCGCGCAGTCGAACGTTCTGCTCGGTCAGGGCCGCCAGCTTTTGCATGCGCCCCTGCAACAGCAGGTTTTCGGTCTTGAGTTTTTCGTTCTCGGCCACCAGTTCGGTACGGCTGCCAAATTGGCTGGCCACACCTTGCCATAGCCGTTGTGGCAGGTCAGTGATCCAGTAGGACTGCATCAATACCAGCGACATCTGGCTACGCACTGGTTTGAGCAGTGTGAAGCGGGCATCGACCACCATCAGCGCGACCGATAGCACGACCAGCACCAACAAGCGCACGCCCAATGAGGGGCCTTTAGTGAAGAGCGGTTTAATAGGCCGCTCCTCCCGGGCAGATATTCTCTTTATTCATACGGCATCAAACCGGCCTGGATGCAGATTGAAGAAGATAAACGCCAACAGGCAGCACTGCAAAGTGCTGCCTGTTGGCGAAACATGGCGCAACCAACGATCTTATTCGCTGGAGAGCAGGTCCATGGTGTGTTTATCCATCATTTCCAGTGCACGACCACCGCCACGAGCCACACAGGTCAGCGGGTCTTCGGCGACGATCACCGGCAGACCGGTTTCCTGGGCCAGCAACTTGTCGAGGTCGCGCAGCAAGGCGCCACCACCGGTCAGTACCAGGCCACGCTCGGCGATATCGGAAGCCAGTTCCGGCGGCGATTGCTCCAGGGCGCTTTTTACTGCCTGAACGATGGTGGCCAGGGACTCTTGCAGAGCTTCCAGCACTTCATTGGAGTTCAGGGTAAAGGCACGTGGCACGCCTTCGGCCAGGTTGCGACCGCGCACATCGACTTCGCGCACTTCGCCACCCGGGTAAGCGGTGCCGATTTCCTGCTTGATGCGCTCGGCGGTGGATTCGCCGATCAGGCTGCCGTAGTTACGGCGCACATAAGTGATGATCGCTTCGTCGAAGCGGTCGCCGCCTACGCGTACGGATTCGGCATACACCACACCATTGAGGGAAATCAGGGCGATCTCGGTGGTACCACCACCGATATCCACCACCATCGAACCGCGCGCCTCTTCAACCGGCAGGCCGGCACCGATCGCAGCAGCCATTGGCTCCTCGATCAGGAACACTTCACGAGCACCGGCGCCAAGGGCCGATTCACGGATGGCACGACGCTCCACCTGGGTGGACTTGCAGGGCACGCAGATCAGCACACGAGGGCTGGGCTGCAGGAAACTGTTTTCGTGAACCTTGTTGATGAAGTACTGCAGCATCTTCTCGCAGACGCTGAAGTCGGCGATCACGCCGTCTTTCATCGGACGAATGGCGGCAATGTTGCCAGGTGTACGGCCGAGCATCCGCTTGGCCTCGGTGCCCACGGCAACGACACTTTTCTGATTACCATGGGTCCGAATGGCCACAACCGATGGCTCATTCAGGACGATACCGCGCTCGCGCACGTAAATAAGGGTGTTGGCAGTGCCCAGGTCAATGGAAAGATCGCTGGAAAACATGCCACGCAGTTTCTTGAACATGGGAAAGGGACCCTAGGCAACGCGTGGGTAAAAAAGTGCGGCAAACTCTAACAACGACAGGGATTTTGGGCAAGGCGCCAATGTGCTAAATTGACCGACTTTCTGTGCACCTAACCCCACAATCGCGGCCATATGACCGTAGAAATGCGGTAGTGTTCCGACAATCTAACACACGGATAGCTTCCGTTCTGTTTTCCACTGGAGAATCCCATGGCGCTTGAACGCTCCGACGTGGAAAAAATCGCTCATCTGGCCTGCCTGGGCCTCAATGAAGCCGATCTTCCACAGACCACCGCAGCCCTGAACAGCATTCTCGGGCTGGTCGACCAAATGCAGGCCGTCAATACCGACGGCATCGAGCCCCTGGCTCACCCACTGGAAGCCAGCCAGCGCCTGCGCGCAGACGTCGTGACCGAGCGCAATCACCGCGAGGCCTACCAGTCCATCGCACCAGCGGTCGAAAACGGCCTGTACCTGGTTCCGAAAGTCATCGACTAAAGGGAAAGAGCCTGCAATGCATCAAATGACTCTGGCCGAGATCGCCCGCGGTCTCGCCGACAAAAAGTTTTCTTCCGAAGAGCTGACCCAGACCCTGCTGGCACGTATCGCCGCACTGGATCCGAAGGTCAACAGCTTCATCAGCCTCACCGAGGAGCTGGCCCTAGGCCAGGCCAAGGCCGCCGACGCCCGTCGCGCCAACGGTGAAAACGGCGCGCTGCTGGGTGCGCCAATCGGTCACAAGGACCTGTTCTGCACCCAGGGCATCCGCACCAGTTGCGGCTCGAAGATGCTCGACAACTTCAAGGCGCCCTACGACGCCACTGTCGTCGCCAAGCTGGCCGAGGCCGGGGCTGTGACCCTGGGCAAGACCAACATGGACGAGTTCGCCATGGGCTCGGCCAACGAATCGAGCTACTACGGCGCGGTGAAAAACCCGTGGAACCTGGAGCACGTGCCTGGCGGTTCGTCCGGTGGTTCGGCCGCAGCCGTTGCTGCGCGCTTCCTGCCGGCCGCCACGGCCACCGATACCGGCGGCTCGATCCGCCAGCCTGCGGCATTCACCAACCTCACCGGTTTGAAACCGACGTACGGTCGCGTTTCCCGCTGGGGCATGATTGCCTACGCGTCCAGCCTCGACCAAGGCGGCCCTCTGGCTCGCACTGCCGAAGACTGCGCAATATTGTTACAAGGCATGGCTGGGTTCGATACAAAGGACTCCACCAGCATCGATGAGCCGGTGCCGGACTACAGCGCCAGCCTCAATACCTCGCTCAAGGGCCTACGCATCGGCGTGCCGAAAGAGTACTTCAGCGCCGGTCTCGACCCGCGTATCGCCGAACTGGTGCACAACAGCATCAAGGAGCTGGAAAAGCTTGGCGCGGTGATCAAGGAAATCAGCCTGCCGAACAACCAGCACGCAATTGCGGCTTATTACGTGATCGCCCCGGCTGAAGCCTCGTCCAACCTGTCGCGTTTCGACGGCGTACGTTTCGGCTACCGCTGTGAAGACCCGAAAGACCTCACCGACCTGTACAAGCGCTCCCGTGGCGAAGGCTTCGGCGTGGAAGTACAGCGCCGGATCATGGTCGGTGCCTACGCCCTGTCGGCTGGCTACTACGATGCGTACTACCTCAAGGCGCAGAAAATCCGACGCCTGATCAAGAACGACTTCATGGCGGCCTTTAATGAAGTCGACGTGATCATCGGCCCGACCACGCCGAACCCGGCCTGGAAGATCGGTGCCAAGACCGGCGACCCGATCGCCGAGTACCTGGAAGACCTGTACACCATCACCGCCAACCTCGCGGGCTTGCCAGGCTTGTCCATGCCAGCCGGTTTCGTCGACGGGCTGCCGGTGGGCGTGCAGTTGCTCGCCCCGTATTTCCAGGAAGGCCGCTTGCTCAATGTGGCGCACCAGTACCAGTTGAACACTGACTGGCACACTCGCACCCCAACCGGCTTCTGAGGAGAACACTATGCAATGGGAAGTTGTGATCGGGCTGGAGATTCATACCCAGCTCGCCACCCAATCGAAGATTTTCTCCGGTAGCGCCACCACGTTCGGCTCTGAGCCCAACACCCAGGCCAGCCTGGTAGACCTGGGCATGCCCGGCGTATTGCCAGTACTGAACCAGGAAGCGGTGCGCATGGCGGTGATGTTCGGCCTGGCGATTGACGCCGAGATCGGCCAGCACAACGTGTTTGCGCGCAAGAACTACTTCTACCCGGACCTGCCCAAGGGCTACCAGATCAGCCAGATGGAGTTGCCGATCGTCGGCAAGGGCTACCTGGACATCCCGCTGGAAGACGGCACGATCAAACGTGTCGGTGTGACCCGTGCGCACCTGGAAGAAGATGCCGGCAAGAGCCTGCATGAAGAATTCAACGGCGCCAGCGGCATCGACCTGAACCGCGCCGGGACGCCGCTGCTGGAAATCGTATCCGAGCCGGACATGCGCAGTGCCAAGGAAGCCGTGGCCTACGTCAAGACGATCCACGCGCTGGTGCGTTACCTGGGCATCTGCGACGGCAACATGGCCGAAGGCTCCCTGCGTTGCGACTGCAACGTGTCGGTGCGGCCAAAAGGCCAGGCCGAGTACGGCACCCGCTGCGAGATCAAGAACGTCAACTCGTTCCGCTTCATCGAGAAGGCGATCAACACCGAAGTGCGTCGCCAGATCGAATTGATCGAAGACGGCGGCAAGGTGATCCAGCAGACCCGCCTGTACGACCCGAACAAAGACGAAACCCGCGCCATGCGCAGCAAGGAGGAAGCCAACGACTACCGTTACTTCCCCGATCCGGACCTGTTGCCGGTGGTGATCGAGGACTCGTTCCTCAATGACGTGCGCGCCACCCTGCCAGAATTGCCACCGCAAAAACGCGAGCGCTTCCAGGCGCAGTTCGGTCTTTCGGTGTACGACGCCAGCGTCCTGGCGTCGAGCCGCGAGCAAGCGGACTACTTCGAAAAAGTCGTGAGCATCGCCGGCGACGCCAAACTGGCGGCCAACTGGGTCATGGTCGAGTTGGGCAGCCTGTTGAACAAGCAGGGGCTGGAAATCGACGAAGCACCGGTCTCGGCCGAGCAGTTGGGCGGCATGTTGCTGCGCATCAAGGACAACACCATCTCCGGCAAAATCGCCAAGACCGTGTTTGAAGCCATGGCCAGCGGTGAAGGCAGTGCCGACGAGATCATCGAGAAGCGCGGCCTCAAGCAAGTCACCGACAGCGGCGCCATCTCGGCCGTTCTTGATGAAATGCTCGCGGCCAACGCCGAGCAGGTCGAGCAGTATCGCGCGGCGGATGAAGCCAAGCGCGGCAAGATGTTCGGCTTCTTTGTGGGCCAGGCGATGAAGGCCTCCAAAGGCAAGGCCAACCCGCAACAGGTGAACGAATTGCTCAAGAGCAAGCTCGAAGGCTGATAACGGTTGCCGCCCTGTAGGAACCGGCTTCTGTAGGAGCTGGCTTGCCTGCGATAGCATCACCTCGGTGCATCTGAAACACCGAGGCGCCCGCATCGCAGGCAAGCCAGCTCCTACAGGGGTCGGTCCCCACATCAATTTTGGGGACACCTTGAAAATGAAGCGTCTGCTCGGCCTCCTGGCCCTGTTCTCCCTGCTCACCGGCTGCGCCAGCGGCATGATCGACCCCAACGGCTACGACGAAACCGGCACCGCGTCCTACTACGGCGCCAAGCACCACGGCAAGAAAACCGCCAGCGGTGAACCCTTCAACCAACACGCCCTGACCGCCGCTCACCGGCGCCTGCCGTTCGGCACGCGGGTCAAGGTTACCAATCTTGCCAACGACAAATCCGTGGTGGTGCGCATCAATGATCGCGGCCCGCACATCCGTGGCCGGTTGATCGATCTTTCACGCCAGGCCGCCGAGCAGTTGGGTATGCTGCGCAGCGGCACCGCGCGCGTGCGCGTGCAAGCCCTGAACAACTGACTGACGGAGCCCTGGCCATTTTCGGATTAAGCGCCCTCTCGCCCATGAGCCTGATTGAACTGATCAGCGGCCTGCTGCTGCTGATTGCCGGTGCCGAAATGCTGGTGCGCGCCGCCGTGCGCCTGGCCGCCAGCCTCAAGGTCAGGCCGCTGATCATAGGCTTGAGCATCGTCGCCTTTGGCAGCAGCGCGCCACAAATCGCCGTCAGCCTGCAAGCCACCCTCGCCGGTAACACCGATATTGCGGTGGGCAGTGTGATTGGCAGCAGCATCTTCAATATCCTCGTGACGCTTGGCCTCTCGGCGCTGATCATTCCCCTGCGCGTGTCGCGGCAATTGGTGCGCCTGGATATCCCGGTGATGATCGGCGCCAGCATGCTGCTGTTTATTCTCGCCAGTGATGAAGAACTGACACCGCTTGACGGCCTGGCCTTGCTTGCCGCCCTGCTCGCCTACCTGGGTCTGTTGCTGTACCAGACCCGCCACTCGCGCCGCCCACGGACCCGCGACACGGTGGTACAGGCGCCGTGGCTGAGCAGTTTGCTGTGGATGATCGGCGGGCTCGTGTTGCTGATGTTCGCCGGGCATCTGGTGTTGGGAGCGGCGGTGGAAGTGGCCAGCGACCTGGGCCTGTCCGAGCGGGTGATCGGCCTGACCATCGTTGCCGTCAGCACGTCCCTGCCGTGCCTCGCAACCTCACTGATCGCCGCCCTGCGCGGCGAACGGGAGATTGCGGTGGGGAACGTGATCGGCAGCAACCTGTTCAATCTGTTGGGAGTGCTGGGCTTTACCGCGCTGGTGGCGCCGTTGCCCTTGTCGGTGTCGCCCAACGCCCTGGATTTCGACTTGCCGGTGATGCTCGGCGTCGTGGTGTTGTGCCTGCCGGTGTTTTACACCGGCTACCGCATCACCCGCGCCGAAGGTTTGCTGCTGCTGGGGTTGTACCTGGCTTATGGGCTGCACGTGGTGTCATTCACCACGGGCATGCCGCTGGCCAACAAACTTGAACAATTGATGCTGTATTACGTCCTGCCAGCGCTGGTGGCGTTCCTGTTATTCACCTCGCTGCGAGCCTGGCGCCGTCAACACAAGAGGGAGTCGCAATGACCGATCAAGCGAAATCCGGCGTAGAAATGCGTCGCCAGGTAATGGGCGATGCGTTTGTCGATCGCGCCCTGGGCAATGCCACCGAGTTCACTCAGCCGTTGCAGGACTTCGTCAACGAACATGCCTGGGGTGGAGTGTGGAACCGTGAAGGCCTGCCGCTGAAGACCCGCAGCCTGATTACCCTCGCGGCGCTGACCGCCTTGAAGTGCCCGCAAGAACTCAAGGGCCATGTACGCGGTGCGCTGAACAATGGCTGTACTGTTGAAGAAATTCGCGAGGCACTGCTGCATTGCGCGGTGTATGCCGGCGTGCCGGCGGCGATTGATGCGTTTCGGGCGGCCCAGGAAGTGATCGACAGTTATCAGCAACCCCCTTTGTAGGAGCGAGTTTGTCTCCTACACCCAGCCACCCGCCTGCAACACAAAGATCCCGATATTGGTGGTCACCGCCGCCATCAAGGTGGTGATCACAATAATCGCCGCCGCCAGTTCATGATTACCCTGGGCCGCACGGGCCATGACAAAACTGGCAGCGGCCGTCGGCGCGCCGAAATACAGGAACAGAATCCCCAACTCCGGCCCCCGGAAGCCATACAACCAAGCCCCCAGCGTTGCCACGACCGGCAAGCCAATCATCTTCACCAGGCTGGCGCTCAACGCCATGTTGCCGCTTTGGCGCAATGCAGCCAGTGACAAAGTGCCGCCAATGCAGATCAGGGCCATGGGCAGCGTCATGTCCGCCAGGTACTGACCGGAGGTTTGCAGCCAACCGGGCAGGCCAATCTGGAAATAGGCAAACGGTGTGGCGGCAATCACGCTGAGAATCAACGGGTTGGCCAGTACGCTCTTGCAGATGCTCCACGGGTCAGACTTGATCACCGGGCTATAGACTGCCAGCACGATGGTCGACAGGGTGTTGTAGAACAGGATCACCAGCCCCGCGAGGATCGCCCCGAGGGAGATCCCGTAGTCCCCATACATGCTGGCCGCCAGTGCCAGGCCGATCACTCCGTTATTGCCGCGAAATGCCCCTTGGGCATAGATGCCCCGATCCTCACGCGGGCAACGAAAGATCGCCCAGCCCCAGGCCAGGGCAAAGCTGACGACCGTGGCCAAGGAGAAATAGATCAGCAGTTCTGGCTTGAGCGCCGAATGCAGGTCGGCGTGCAGAATCCCCAGAAACAGCAACGCCGGCATGGTGACGTTGAACACCAGGGCCGATGCGGTGTGGATAAAGTTGTCGTTGATCCAACTGATGCGCTTGAGCAACGCCCCCAGGAACAGCATGGCAAACACCGGTGCGGTGATGGTGAGCGTCGCAAGGAAAATGGCGAGCATGCTGTATCAGCCTTAAGTCCTGTTTTCAGGGAGTTGCAATGATAAAGCAGTGGCACCGACTGTTCACATTTCATTTCTAAACATGAGCACTAACTAAAAAATAAAAACAGGGAACTGTGCCTATTTTGTAGGAGGTAATACCAAGCTCTCGCTTGAGAGTCGACTGTCCCACAAACCACTACACAGGCTCCCACGCACTAACGAGAATCCACACCTCTGTTTCATCAACGCTGCCCCTGAAAATCCCCTCCTGTAACAACTGAATAACTCCAGGGGGGACTCATGCGTAGATCCGTCAGCCATTTATACAACGTGCATATCAGAAGCTGGGACGATCAGGACATCAAGGGGTATACCGAGCTGCTCAGTGACCCCGAAGCGATGAAGTTCATTTCAGCCGGCACCACCCGGGACATGGCCGCTGCCACAAACGAAATCTCGACCTTCAAAAAAGAAATGGCCGACCAGAACTGGTCACGCTGGGCAGTGAGCATTGGCCTGGAGGGTTCATTTATCGGTTATGCCGGGTTCGCAAAGAAAGAATACGGGATCAACTTCGGCAACCGTTTCCTGAGGAAATACTGGGGAACACCCTACCCCTTTATCGCCATTCACCTGGCACTTGAATACGGGTTTAAACACTTGGGTTTCGAGAAGATTTACACCCTGACCAATATCCAACATCACCGTGCACTGGAAATGAACAGGGCCTTTTTGCACGCACCACACATCGCGGGGCAAGTGATTGAAACCCCTTATGGCCCGCACGTGAAAATTGATCTTACCTGCGAGCGGTTCAAGGAAATCAGCCCTGCCAACCTGGCGCGCATCGAGCGGTTTTCGCGCCGGATGAAAACCGCCGAGCAAACCAAGCTGGCCTGACGACCATCATCACTTGAGTAGGCCCCCTTGAAAGACAATCTACCTCCACCAGCCCCCCTTCATTCTGTAGCGGGCCTATGCACCCGGGAAGTCTGGGCCTATCCCTGCTGGCTACGCCCACTGTACCTGCCCTTTGGCTGCGTGCTGGCAGGCCTGCGCCTGCTATCAATGGTCATGGTGAGTCTGATCGCCTGGCCGTTACCTCTGGCTGTCAGACGCATCATGTATCGAGGCCTTCTAGGGATAATGGGTATCCGGATCCGCTGCACACACTCATCACGGCAAATCGCCCTTCTCACCGACGGCTGCGTGGTGGCCGCCAATCACGTCAGCGTGATTGACCCGTTCGCCATCCTGGCGATGCCTGGCGCGACGCTGGTGGCGTCCAGCGGTTACAACCGTTTTATCGCCTTCACGGCCTTCCTGCTGCTCAAATGCTCGGGTGGGCAGTTCTGGAACGGTGCAGATAAGAAGGCCTTCTCCCGCAACCTGCATAAACTGCGCACCCACCCACAAGGCACCGCGCTTTACACCACCCCCGAAGCGACCATTAACAATGGCCGGGGCTTGTATCGCTTTCGCGCGGGGCTGTTGAGCCGCGGCTTGCCCGTGGTGCCGCTGGCCGGACGCCTGATTTTACCCTTCGGCCTAGTCGCCAGCCCGCTGCATGCTTCTGGCCTGGCGAGCTTCCTACGTGTGCTGATGATGCCCTGGGCCATCTGCGAAATGACCTACCTGGAGCGCCTCGAACGCCAGGAGCAGCAAAGTGGCCAGGCGTTTGCCGACCAGGTCCAGGCACGCATTGCCCAACACCTGGGTATCGCTGCGACCCTGTGGACCCGCGAGGATAAACACCAGTATCGCCAGCTAGATAAGCAGGTACGCCCGTGACCACAGCTGACACAACCCATGTAATCTTCGACTTTGACCAGACTCTGGTGAACCACGAAAGCACCCTGGAAGTCATCAAGTCGGCGCTTGGCGACGGCCCCGGCGCCCAGGCTACGCTGGAGCAACTGCAACGGCTGGCGCCCAAGGCGTTGGCCGGCCGGGCCAGTACCTGGGAGCTGCTGTCCTTGATCAAGGTGATCCCGCGCATCCGCAAGCGCCATATCAACCACTATGTCGACGCGATCATTGGCAGCCTCGACCCGGACCTGATGCTGATGCTGCGTAACCTGCAACGCGAGGGCACACAAGTGCATATCCTGTCCGGCGGCTACATCGAGTGGATCGCCCCCATCGCCCGCTCGCTGGATATCGACACACACAACGTGATCGCCAACCGTCTGTTCTGGGCCGGTTCGCGGGCCCTATGCCCCTGGCCCTCACCGCTGATAAATCCCGGGCGCGGCAAGAGCAGAATCGTCGGGCAATGGCGCCAGAGCGGCAAGCTCAAGGGCCGGGCCGTGATCGTCGGAGATGCCCGCTCTGACCATCAGGTGTATGTCGATGGCTGGGTAGACGGCTTTGTCTGTGCGGACTACTACACGCGCCACCCCATGCCTGCAATGTCCGGGCACATCCTTCGCGCGACCAGCCCGCAACAGGTCTACCCCCATCTGCAGGCATTGATCAGCGCGTTGCCCTAACCCCAAGGCCTAGGTGATCGGCGCCGGATTGAACAAGGTAATGTCATTGTGCAGTTTGTGCCTCTCAGCCCAGGTCTGCTTCTTGCCGCTGGCCACATCCAGATAGAAGTGGAACAACTCCCATCCCAACTCTTCGATGGTTGCACGGCCAGTGGCGATCCGCCCGGCATCGATATCGATCAGGTCCGGCCAGCGCTGCGCCAGTTCCGTACGGGTCGAGACCTTCACCACCGGCGCCATCGCCAGCCCATAGGGCGTGCCGCGACCGGTGGTGAACACATGCAGGTTCATCCCCGCCGCCAGTTGCAAGGTGCCGCAGACAAAATCGCTGGCCGGTGTCGCGCAGAAGATCAGGCCTTTGCCCTTGAACCGTTCGCCAGGCCCAAGCACGCCATTGATCGCGCTGCTGCCGGATTTGACGATGGAGCCCAGGGACTTCTCGACAATATTCGACAACCCGCCCTTCTTGTTGCCCGGCGTGGTATTGGCGCTGCGGTCGGCCTCGCCCTTGGCCAGGTAGCGGTCGTACCAGTCCATTTCCCGCACCAGTTCCCGGGCAACATCCTGGTTTTCCGCGCGGGAAGTCAGCAGGTAAATGGCATCGCGCACTTCGGTGACTTCGGAAAACATCACCGTCGCCCCCGCCCGTAACAACAAGTCCGAGGCGTAACCCAGCGCCGGGTTGGCCGTGATCCCGGAAAAAGCGTCACTGCCACCACATTGCATACCGAGGATCAGCTCCGACGCCGGTACGGTTTCGCGACGGCGCAGGTCGAGTTTCTTCAGGCGGGTTTCGGCCAATTCCATGATCTGCTCGATCATTTCGGTGAAACCATGGCTTGCGTCCTGCAGGCGATACAACCACGGTTCACTGAGGTCCACCGAGCTGTCGTTGTCGTGCATCACCTGCCCGGCCTGCAGTTTCTCGCAGCCCAGGCTGATCACCAGGGCTTCGCCACCCAGGTTCGGGTTGCGCGCCAGGTTACGCACGGTACGGATCGGGATATAGGCGTCGGTGGCGGTAATGGCCACGCCACACCCGTAGCTGTGGGTCAGGGCCACCACGTCATCGACATGCGGGTACTTGGGCAGCAACTCGCCCTTGATGCGCTTGACCGCCTGGTCCAGCACGCCGGTCACGCACTGCACGGTGGTGGTGATGCCGAGGATATTGCGCGTGCCCACGGTGCCATCCGCGTTGCGATAGCCTTCGAAGGTAAAACCTTCCAATGGCGCCTGGGCCTCGGGCACTTCGGTGGACAGCGGCAAGCTGTCCAGCGGCGGCGCCGTTGGCATACGCAACTGATCTTCCTGGACCCAACTGCCTCGCGGTATCGGCTGCAAGGCGTAACCGATGGTCTGGCCATAGCGAATAATCTGACCGCCTTCGGGGATATCTTCCAGGGTCACCTTGTGGCTCTGGGGAATGAACTCCACGGTCACCAGGCCGTCCGGGAACTCGGTCCCGGCCGGCACGCCCTGGTCATTGACCACAATCACTACATTGTCGCGCTCGTGCAAACGAATGGAGCGCGGCGAGTCGGCATGTTCAATCAACTGCATCGCACGGCCCCTTCAGGATTGCGCTTGGGTAAGGTTAGTCAACTCGGGGCCTTTGCTCGGTGGTTCGTTGAGCACCACGCGCTTGATCGGACCGACGATCACCAGATAGCTGAACACCGCCACCAGCGCGTTGGCGCCGACGAACACCAGGGCCCACTTGAACGAGCCGGTGGTGCTGATGATGTAGCCAATCACGATCGGCGTGGTGATCGAAGCCAGGTTGCCAAAGGTGTTGAACAAGCCACCGCTGAGGCCGGCGATCTGTTTCGGCGAGGTGTCGGACACCACCGCCCAACCCAGTGCGCCAACGCCTTTGCCGAAGAAGGCCAGGGCCATGAAGCCGACGACCATCCATTCCACGTCCACATAGTTGCAGGCAATGATGCTGCTGGAGACCAGCAGGCCGGCAATGATCGGCGCCTTGCGTGCGAAGGTCAGGGAATGGCCCTTGCGCAGCAAGTAGTCGGAAATAACCCCACCCAAGACACCGCCAATAAACCCGCAGATCGCTGGCAGCGAGGCGATAAAGCCGGCCTTGAGGATGGTCATGCCACGGTCCTGCACCAGGTACACCGGGAACCAGGTCAGGAAGAAGTAGGTAATGCCGTTGATGCAGTACTGGCCCAGGTACACACCGAGCATCATGCGATTGGTCAGCAACTGGCGGATGTAATCCCACTTCGGCCCGTCGGTTTTCTTACCCTTGGCCTTGTCCTGATCCATATCGACCATCGCCCCGTTGGCGGCGATGTGATTGAACTCGGCCTCGTTGATCAACGGGTGCTGGCGCGGGCTGTAGATCACTTTGAGCCAGATCAGCGAGAACACGATACCGATCAGACCCATCACGATAAACACATGCTGCCAGCCGAAGCTGTAGACGATCCAGCCCATCAGCGGTGCAAACAACACCGTGGCGAAGTACTGCGCCGAGTTGAAGATCGCCGAGGCCGTACCGCGCTCGGCGGTGGGGAACCAGGCCGCGACAATCCGCGCATTACCGGGAAAGGAAGGCGCTTCTGCCAGGCCGACCAAAAAGCGCAGCATGAACAGCGCAACCACGGCGGTGGAGACCCCGAACTCACCGACATAGCCTTGCAGCACGGTGAACAGCGACCAGGTGAAGATGCTCAGGGCATAGATTTTTTTCGAGCCGAACCGGTCCAGCAGCCAGCCGCCGGGGATTTGCCCGGCCACATAGGCCCAACCGAATGCAGAGAAGATGTAACCGAGGGTGACCGCGTCGATGCCGAGGTCTTTTTGCAGGCTGGAACCTGCGATGGCGATGGTGGCACGGTCGGCGTAGTTGATCGTGGTCACCAGGAACAGCATGAGCAAGATCAAATAACGGACGTGCGTCGGCTTGGTCGCTTGCATGTAGATGTACTCCCACTAATTATTTTTTTTGCGGGTAATGGTTGTGTGTTGCGTAACGCTGGCTCTTGTAGGAGCGAGCTTGCTCGCTCCTACAGAAACCCCCTCTTTCCGGGGCTGGGTTTATGAGCCGATGTAGCTGGTTTTCACCACGGTGTAGAACTCTTGCGCATAGCGACCTTGCTCACGCGAACCGTAGGATGAACCCTTCCGGCCACCGAAGGGAACGTGATAATCCACACCCGCCGTCGGCAGGTTGACCATCACCATCCCGGCCTGGGAGTGGCGCTTGAAGTGGTTGGCGTATTTGAGCGAGGTGGTGGCGATGCCCGCCGACAAGCCGAACTCGGTGTCATTGGCCATGGCCAGCGCCGCCTCGTAGTCCGCCACGCGCACCACATTGGCCACGGGGCCGAAGATTTCTTCACGACTGATGCGCATGGCGGCTTCGCTGTCGGCAAACAGCGTCGGCGCCAGGAAGTAACCTTCGGTGTCGCAGGTCACCAGGCCACCACCGCTGACCAGCCGCGCGCCTTCGCCCTGGCCGATGTCGATGTATTTCAAGTCCTGGTCCAATTGAGCCTGGGACACCACTGGGCCAATATCGGTCCCGGCATGCAGGGCATGCCCGACCTTGATCGACTGCATGCGCTCGGCCATGGCCGCGACGAACCGGTCATGAATCCCGGCCGTCACGATAAAGCGACTGGACGCCGTGCAACGCTGGCCGGTGGAGTAGAACGCGCTCTGCACCGACAACTCGACGGCCTGCTTGAGGTCGGCATCATCGAGGATGATTTGCGGGTTCTTGCCGCCCATTTCCAACTGCACCTTGGCCTGGCGCGACACACAACTGACCGCGATCTGCCGCCCTACGCCCACGGAGCCGGTGAAGCTGACACCATCGACCTTCGGACTGTTGACCATTGCATCACCGACTACACGGCCACTGCCCATCACCAGGTTGAACACGCCACTGGGGAAGCCGGCGCGGGAGATGATTTCTGCCAGCGCCCAGGCACAGCCGGGCACCAGCTCCGCCGGTTTGAGCACCACGCAGTTGCCGTAGGCCAGGGCCGGAGCGATTTTCCAGGCGGGGATGGCAATCGGGAAGTTCCACGGAGTGATCAGGCCCACCACGCCCAAGGCTTCACGAGTGACTTCGACATTGACCCCAGGGCGCACCGACGGAAGGTAATCACCGGACAGACGCAGGCATTCGCCGGCGAAAAACTTGAAGATATTGCCGGCGCGGGTCACTTCGCCAACGGCTTCGGGCAGGGTCTTGCCCTCTTCGCGGGCCAGCAGCGTGCCGAGTTCTTCACGGCGCGCGAGGATCTCGCTGCCGACTTTATCCAGGGCGTCATGCCGGGCCTGGATGCCGGAAGTCGACCATGCCGGGAACGCCCCGCGGGCGGCGTCGATGGCGGCGTTGACCTGGGCCAGATCGGCCTTGGCAAAATCGCCGATGACATCCGACAGATCCGACGGGTTGATGTTGCTTGAGTAGTCAGCACCGGCCACCCACTGGCCACCGATGTAGTTGTCAAAACGCTTGGCTTGGGACACGAATCTTCTCCTGACGCAAAAAGCCGCTGATGACTCAGCGGCTTTGTTATTGGGTTACTGCGCGCCTTGCTTATCGATCAGCGCAGCCAGGGCTTCGTACTCTTCCGGCAGCAGATCGGTCAGCGGGGTACGCACCGGGCCTGCGTCATAGCCGGCGATTTTTGCGCCCGCCTTGACGATGCTCACGGCATAACCGGCCTTGCGATTACGGATGTCCAGGTAAGGCAGGAAGAAGTCGTCGATGATCTTGTCGACGGTGGCGTGATCTTCCCGGGCAACTGCATGGTAGAAGTCCATCGCGGTTTTCGGAATGAAGTTGAACACAGCCGAGGAATACACCGGCACGCCGAGGGCCTTGTAGGCAGCGGCGTAGACCTCTGCGGTCGGCAAGCCGCCCAGGTAGCTGAAACGGTCACCCAGACGGCGACGGATCGACACCATCAGCTCGATATCACCCAGGCCATCCTTGTAGCCGATCAAGTTCGGGCAACGTTCGGCCAGGCGCTCCAGCAGTGGAGCGGTCAGGCGGCAGACGTTGCGGTTGTAGACCACCACGCCAATCTTCACCGATTTGCACACCGCCTCGACGTGGGCGGCGACACCGTCCTGGCTGGCTTCGGTCAGATAATGCGGCAGCAGCAACAGGCCCTTGGCCCCCAGGCGCTCGGCCTCCTGGGCGTATTCGATGGCCTGGCGCGTGGAGCCGCCAACACCGGCGAGAATCGGTACGCTGGTGGCGCAGGTATCAACAGCAGTTTTCACCACTTGGGAATATTCACTGGCTGCCAGGGAGAAAAACTCACCGGTACCGCCGGCTGCAAACAGAGCGGTGGCGCCGTAAGGGGCCAGCCACTCCAGGCGCTTGATATAGCCCGCCTGGTTGAAATCACCCTGGGCGTTGAAATCGGTCACTGGGAAAGACAGCAGACCGTGGGAGAGGATGGACTTCAGTTCTTGTGGATTCATTATTCGAACACCCTGGGTAAAGACTATCAATGAACAGTTATTGTTAATGTCGTACGTCATCGTACAACTATAAAATCGTTCGTCAATATTATTTCGTCGCTTGCCAGGATTTTGCGTTCGTTTATAGAGAGCGCCTTGACGTAGGAAATTATTCCTCTATCCTCGTGACAACTGTATATACATACAGTTAATAAGGAAGAGTCCTACGACATAGCAAGGAGCTAACATGTCAGAACTTAAATCGATCAACATCAAAAACCCTATCCCTTCCCTGCGCTTCGAGGGCGGCGAGCACACCGCCATTGGCGATGACACCCAACTGCGTTTTGTGCAGGGAGAACCCTCTATTCCGGGGGCTAACGTCGAGTTGCACCTGCCCAACGGCCTGGCCCTGACCTATGGCCAGATCATCTCCCTGGGGGGGGATTTCTACGGCATTCCCGGTCAACCCATCAGCGATGGCGCGTCGGCAGCCGACCGCGTGCAACGCTTTAGCGCGGCCTTCAACTCGCTGGCAACGTTGCCGGCATCGCGGGCCGAAGCGGGCCAAATCCTCGCGGTCATGCAAAAAGAGATCAATGCAGTCAAGCAGGCCATCAAGGACGGCAAACAACCGCACGAGGCCTATGATGCATTAGGAGATACGTTGTCTGAAGAGTGGAACCGTATCACTGGCGGCGGCAGCGTCGTATCAGCGATGGTGCCACTGGGTCGCTATCTGAAGCTGGCGGCCGACAATGCCGACCATTTCGGTGAATGGGCGCTGTCAGCCTACCTGGCCGGGCATACCGCCGCCCTGCAACAAGCGGTAGTGGCTCACCAGAACGGCAGTGATCAGCAATTGGAATTGGCCTACGCCATGAACAGCTTTGCCGATCACTTTTTGACCGATCTGTTTTCTGCGGGCCACCTGCGCGTCCCGCGCAAGCAACTGGCGGCGGTGGTCACACCAGGTGAATTGGGTTCGCTGATCAGTCGTTTTATGCACGATGAAGACAGCAAGTTCGGGCTTAACGTGCGCAACGCCCTGGGAGATGAGTGGCATGCCTATGGTGACAAGCGCTATTTCGATAGCAACGATGCCGCCAACCGCACCCAGGTCAAGCGTGCCGTGCAGGCTTCGGCCGACGAGATATTCGACGCGTACATCAGCGGTATCGCGCCCTCCCCAGCCACGTTCAAGGCACCGCTGCATGTGCCGGACCTGAATGCGGCGAACAACCCGGCAAATAACTTTTCGCCATTGTTCAAGGCCGAAGGCGACAAGGTGCTGCGGCGCAAGGACGTCAACAACCTGAATGACAAGCAGTGGACCAATGATTGGTGGGGGTGGAGTACGTATTTGTTGCTTAAGGACTACAAGCCGAATAACCCGCTGCCTTGAGGTAGCCATAGTTCCCCTGTGTACGGATGACTCGCACACAGGGGACCGTTCGTCGTCACTGTGAATTCTGACAGTATCAGCGATATGCTTGCTGCCCCTAGATTGGATGCCACCACCAAGCTACCTCAACAGCAAGAGGTGCAGTCACCTTGGAGGCCCTTTACTAATCCAGAATAGTGAGGCACACCATGGCAACTAAAAAAAAATGCACGTTCACATCCAAATCCAATAAATCCAAACCCGGAACACAGAATATCGATGCTGCGGACCTACCCAATATCGGTGACACCGTTCAACTTGATGGTGATCCGCCTACATTGATCCTGGCCAAAAACTTCCATATCGACAATGGCGAAGTTACCCAAATCGACTTTACCCTGGCGTGATACACCTCCCCCGACAAACACAGAATCACCCCCGCTGCGCCTGCGCCTCTTCATGAGCCTGGCGCAGCCGCTCCCGACTGTTAGTCAAATGCAAGCGCATCGCCGCCCGCGCCGCATCCGAATCCTGGCGGGCAATCGCCTCATAAATCTCCTCGTGTTCACGACTCAGGCGGCTCATGTAGTGCTGCTGGTCATCATGGGCCAGGCGCGCTGAATTCAGGCGGGTCCGCGGGATAATGCTGGTGCCCAGGTGCGTCATGATGTCGGTGAAGTAGCGGTTGCCGGTGGACAAGGCAATCTGCAGGTGGAACTGGAAATCCGAGGCCACCGCATCGCTGGCGTGCGCCGCACTTTCATTCAAGGCATCGAGGGCCGCGCGCATCGCCGCCAGTTGCTCGTCACTGCGGCGCTGGGCCGCGAGACCGGCGGACTCTACTTCCAGGCTAATGCGCAGCTCCAGGACCGCCAACACATCACGTAACGTCACCACCGTGGCGGGATCAATGCGAAAGCCGCTGGGGCTCGGCGTATCCAACACAAAAGTGCCGATACCATGCCGGGTCTCCACCTGCCCGGCCGCCTGCAAGCGCGAGATCGCCTCGCGCACCACCGTGCGACTGACCCCATGGGCATCCATGATCGCCGACTCGGTGGGCAACTTGTCGCCACGCTTGAGCTGGCCGTCGCGGATCTGCTCGGACAACACCGTGACCAATTCCTGGGCAAGGCTGCGGCGCTTGCGGGGAAGACGCGGGGCGGGGCTGAGGTTTTCCATGGGTAGCCAATTATCTCGATGATCCAAAGGCGCATCATAGCCCAAGCGAGTTGTACGATCACCGCTCACCATGACTTTGTACCGGGCAAAAAAATGCCCCGGCCAAAGCCGGGGCATTTTATTCAGCACGCGCCCGCAGGCTCATGCTCCGTCACTTCACCACTTTCAAGCTCGGCCGGCCAGTAGGGCGCGGCGGCTCGGAGTCCGGTGGCGGCAGGTCATCATCTTCAACTTCGATCGCTTCGTCGCCTTCAAGAGACGACTCCAGATCAAACACCATGCCCTGGCCATTCTCCCGGGCATAAATCCCCAGGATCGCGCCGATAGGCACATAGAGCGTATGCGGTACCCCGCCAAAACGCCCTTCAAAGCTGACCGCTTCATTGTCCATGTGCAGTTGACGTACGGCACTGGGCGAAACGTTCAGGACAATCTGTCCATCACTGGCAAAACCTTGTGGCACCTGCACCGCAGGAAACTCGGAATTGACCAGCATGTGCGGGGTGCAATCGTTATCCACAATCCACTCATAGAGCGCGCGGACCAGATAAGGTCGACTGGAGTTCATCAACGGCTCCTTAAGCCTTAGCGCATATCGCGTTCGACGCCAGACAGACTTGCCTGGAAAGCCTCACGCGCAAACTGGCGCTCCATGTAATCAAGCAGCGGCTTGGCAGGCCGCGGCAATTCAATGCCCAGAATCGGCAAACGCCAGAGTATGGGTAATAGGCAGCAATCGACCAGGCTTTGTTCCTCACTGAGGAAAAAAGGTTTGTCGGCAAATAACGGTGAAACGCCGGTCAGGCTCTCGCGCAATTCCTTGCGCGCCTGCACACGGGCCGCTTCTTTGCTGCGTGTATCCAGAATCAGATCCACCAGCCCACACCAGTCACGCTGGATCCGATGGATCAGCAGGCGGCTGTTGGCACGTGCCACGGGATAAACCGGCAGCAAAGGTGGATGGGGGTAACGCTCATCCAGATATTCCATCACCACGGTTGACTCCCACAGCGCCAGGTCACGATCGACCAGGGTGGGCAAGCTGCCGTAAGGGTTCACTTCGATCAGTTTCGGCGGATGACGTCCCACCTCCACACTGATGATCTCGGCGCTGACACCCTTCTCTGCGAGCACGATGCGTACTCGGTGGGAATAGTGGTCGGCGGGGTCGGAGTAACAGGCCAACCGATTGGTCACGCCCATGGCGGTCCTCCTCGCTTGTTGAAATTATCGAAAGCTCAAAAACGAGCGCGCCCAGAAAGCATCTCCCGTAACACCTGGATCAACCAGAGCGTTACCCGTTCAGAGACGTCGCTGGGCGCGCAAGATTAACAGCAATTGCCTAAGGTTGGATCAATGCACATCCTTCCAGTATTCGCGCTTGAGCAAATAAGCGAATACGAAGAAGAACGCCAGGTACAGCAACACATAGGTACCGATGCGTTGATGCTCCAGTTTGACCGGGTTGGCGGAGTACGCCAGGAAGGTCACCAGGTTCTTGACCTTCTCGTCGAACTGCTCCTCGTTCAGCGCACCGCTCTTGGGCACGATGGTCAGTTGATCACAGGCTTCATGGGTCAACGGCGTGCCGGTCAGCGGGTCATATTGCTTCTTGCCGTTTTCAACGACTTGAACCTGCTTGCATCCTACCACCTGGCGACCTTGCAGGCCGACCAGCACGTTAGGCATGCCGACGTTCGGAAAGACCTTGTTGTTCACGCCCCAAGGACGTGTCGGGTCTTCGTAGAACGACTTCAGGTAGCCATACAGCCAGTCTGTGCCACGTACGCGAGCGACCAGGGTCAGGTCAGGCGGAGCAGCACCGAACCAGGCCTTGGCATCAGCCGGTTGCATGCCGATGTTCATATGGTCGCCAATCTTGGCGCCCGTAAACACCAGGTTGCTGAGCATCAGGTCATGCGGGATGCCCAGGTCATCGGCAACGCGCTCGTAACGCTGGAACTTGGCGCTGTGGCAGCCCATGCAGTAGTTGGCGAACGTACGGGCGCCGTCTTGCATGGCCGCCTTGTCAGAAACGTCGATGTCGACTTTTTCCAGTTCAACACCTGCACCGGAAGCAAAGGACAGGGCCGGCAGGGCAGCAAGAATCAATGCAGCGAATAATTTTTTCATCAGCCAGTCACCCTTTCCGGAACCGGTTTTGTCTTCTCAAGCCGGGTGTAGAACGGCATCAGAATGAAGTAGGCGAAGTACAGGAAGGTGCAGACCTGCGACAGCAACGTACGCTCAGGGGTTGGCGCCAGTACGCCCAGCACGCCCAGGATCACGAACGAGATGCAGAACACCCACAGCCAGATCTTGCTCAGCCAGCCTTTGTAGCGCATGGACTTGACCGGGCTACGGTCGAGCCACGGCAACACGAACAGCACGGCAATGGCTGCACCCATGGCAATCACGCCCATGAGCTTGTCGGGAATCGCCCGCAAAATGGCGTAGAACGGGGTGAAGTACCAGACCGGGGCAATGTGTTCCGGGGTCTTGAAGGCGTTCGCCTGTTCGAAGTTCGGTTTTTCGAGGAAATAGCCGCCCATTTCCGGGAAGAAGAACACAATCGAGCAGAACACAAACAGGAACACCACTACGCCGACGATATCTTTGACGGTGTAGTAAGGGTGGAAAGGAATGCCGTCCAGCGGAATGCCGTTCTCGTCCTTGTGCTTCTTGATGTCCACGCCATCCGGGTTGTTCGAGCCCACTTCGTGCAGCGCCAGGATGTGCAGTACCACCAGGCCGAGAATCACGATCGGCAAGGCCACCACATGCAAGGCAAAGAAGCGGTTCAGGGTGATGCCGGAGATCAGGTAATCACCACGGATCCACTGGGTCAGGTCGTTGCCGATGACCGGAATCGCGCCAAACAGCGAGATGATCACCTGGGCACCCCAGTAGGACATCTGGCCCCAAGGCAGCAGGTAGCCCATGAAGGCCTCTGCCATCAGCGCCAGGTAGATCAGCATGCCGAACACCCACACCAGCTCACGTGGCTTCTGGTACGAGCCGTAGAGCAAGCCACGGAACATGTGCAGATAGACCACGATAAAGAACGCCGAAGCGCCAGTGGAGTGCAGCAGACGCAGGATCGAGCCGTACTCGACGTCACGCATGATGTATTCGACGGAAGCAAACGCCTCTTCTGCCGACGGGGTGTAGCTCATGGTCAGCCAGACACCGGTAACGATCTGGTTGACCAGCACCAGCAGTGCCAGGGAGCCAAAGAAGTAGAAGAAGTTAAAGTTCTTCGGCGCGTAATACTTGCTGAGATGGTCTTCCCACATTTTGGTGGCGGGGAAGCGCGCATCCACCCAATCCATGAACTTGCTCATTACGCGCTCTCCTTATCGACACCAATGACAATAACGTCGTCAGATTCGTAGTTGTGCGGCGGAACCGGCAGGTTCAACGGGGCAGGCTGGGACTTGTAGACGCGACCGGCCAGGTCGTAGTGGGAACCGTGGCAAGGGCAGAAATAACCGCCAACCCAGTCCTTGCCCAGATCCACAGGCGCGACTTCCGGGCGGAAGGTCGGCGAGCAACCCAGGTGCGTGCAAAGACCGACCAGCAGCAGAATTTCTGGCTTGATCGAACGCGCTTCGTTTTGGGCGTAGGCGGGTTGCTCGGAATTCTTGGACTCGGGGTCAGACAGCTGGCCCTCGATCTTCTTCAGATTCCCCAGGATTTCCTCGGTACGACGAACGATGAATACTGGCTGGCCGCGCCATTCAGCAATCATCTGCTGGCCTGGCTCGATCTTGCTGACATTCACCTTCACCGGTGCACCTGCGGCTTTCGCCTTGGCACTGGGAAACCATGACCCCACGAACGGGACCGCAGCCCCCACCGCTCCTGCAGCACCCACCACGGATGTGGCTGCTACCAAGAAGCGACGCCGGCCTGCATTCACGCCGTCATTGCTCATTCAGTCCTCTCCCATCAGCTTTTTGGCCTGTTAAATCAGGCGTCTACTAAGTATTAAATCTGAACTTATAAAAATTTTGCCGAATGGTAATGAAAAGCCCCACCTCTGACAAGGTAATTACCCGAAGCCCAAGCTCCAAGCCTTGTAGTATAGGGGGTCTACGGATGTGGCAAGTTGTCACACAGAAAAAACCTGCATAAAACGCGGGCAATAAAAAACGCCCAGCTCCGTGAGGAGGCTGGGCGTTTTTGTGGAACGTAAAGCGAATTAACGCTTCGAGTACTGCGGACGCTTACGCGCTTTACGCAGACCGACTTTCTTACGTTCAACTTCACGGGCATCGCGAGTCACGAAGCCAGCTTTGCGCAGAGCGCCGCGCAGGGTTTCGTCGTACTGCATCAGAGCGCGAGTGATACCGTGGCGGATTGCGCCAGCTTGACCACTTACACCGCCACCGATAACGGTGACGTAGATGTCGAACTTTTCAACGGTCTCGGTCAGTTCCAGCGGCTGACGAACTACCATGCGGGCAGTTTCGCGACCGAAGAAATTTTCCAGAGTGCGGTTGTTGATCGAAATGTTACCAGTGCCCGGACGCAGGAAAACGCGTGCGGTTGCGGTTTTGCGACGGCCAGTGCCGTAATTTTGAGTCGCCGACATAATGAACTATTCCGTTAAAACTTCAGTTCTTGGGGCTGCTGAGCAGCATGAGGGTGAGCAGCGCCCGCATAGACTTTCAGCTTGCGATACATGTCGCGACCCAGTGGGCCCTTCGGCAGCATACCTTTAACCGCGATCTCGATCGGGGCTTCAGGCTTCTTGGCAATCAGGCCTTCGAAGTTCGAAGACTTGATACCGCCTGGGAAACCGGAGTGACGGTAGTACATTTTGTCGCTTGCTTTGTTGCCGGTTACACGAACCTGCTCAGCGTTGATGATCACGATGTAGTCACCGGTATCAACGTGAGGGGTGTACTCAGGCTTGTGCTTGCCACGCAGACGGCTGGCGACTTCAGTGGCCAGACGACCCAGGGTCTGACCAGCGGCGTCGACGACAAACCAGTCGCGCTGAACTGTTTCCGGTTTTGCAGTAAAAGTTGTCATTCTTTAATAGCCTCAGGGGCCGCCCTGTAAATTAGACGGCGGATCTTACTGAATAGTGCGTACTTTGACAAGTCAAAGGCAGCCGGATACAGACGCTATCGGGGGCTCGGGTCAGCGCGTCCGTTCAACGGCAAGATTCTTCGGCAGGCGGCGCATCACTTCCACTGCAGAAAGAGGTGGGCAATTATGCAGATTGCGAAAAAAAATTCAACCTGCTTTTATGATTGTTTTGCCGAAGGAGCACCCAATGAAGTATCGACAGCTGGGCCGGACCGATCTGAACGTGAGCGAGATCTGCCTCGGGACCATGACCTGGGGTGAGCAGAATACCGAGGCAGAGGCCTTCGCCCAGATCGAACGGGCCAAAGGCGCGGGGATCAACTTCCTCGATACCGCCGAAATGTACCCGGTGCCGCCCAAGGCCGACACCTATGCCACCACCGAGCGCTACATTGGCAATTACTTCAAGAGCCGAGGCGACCGCGCCGACTGGATCCTCGCCAGCAAGATCGCCGGCCCCGGCAATACCATCGACTACATCCGCGATGGCCAGCTCAAGCACAACCGCAAACATATCGTCGAGGCCCTGGATGCCAGCCTCAAGCGCCTGCAGACCGACTGGATCGACCTGTACCAACTGCACTGGCCGGAGCGCAGCACCAACTTCTTCGGGCAATTGAGCTACAAGCACAAGGATGAGCCCGACCTGACGCCGCTGGAAGAAACCCTTGAAGCGCTCGATGAACAGGTCAAGGCCGGCAAGATCCGGCATATCGGCCTATCCAACGAAACGCCGTGGGGCACCATGAAGTTCCTGGCCCTGGCCGAGGCCCGTGGCTGGACCCGCGCGGCGTCGATCCAGAACCCTTACAACCTGCTCAACCGTAGCTTTGAAGTAGGCCTGGCGGAGATTGCCATCCGTGAACAATGTGGCTTGCTGGCGTATTCGCCGTTGGCCTTCGGCATGCTCAGCGGCAAATACGAAGGCGGTGCACGGCCGGCCAAGGGGCGCTTGAGCCTGTACAGCCGCTTCAGTCGCTACTTCAACCCGCAGTCGGAAGCGGCGTGCAGCCGTTATGTGGCCCTGGCCCGCGAGCACGGCCTGGACCCGGCGCAGATGGCCCTGGCGTTTGTGACGCAACAGCCGTTTGTGACCAGCAATATCATTGGTGCGACGACGCTTGCGCAATTGGATAGCAATATCGCGAGTGCCGAGCTGAAGCTGTCGAAAGAGGTGTTGGAGGGGATTGAGGCGATTCAGAAGGATCATCCCAACCCTGCGCCTTGATTGATCTTTAAGCCGCCTTCGCGAGCAAGCCCGCTCCCACATTCGACTGCATTCCAAAGATGGAACTCGGTCGAATGTGGGAGCGGGCTTGCTCGCGAAGAGGCCCTCAAAAACACTACAGATTCAAAGCGCCCGCGCAATGATCTCCTTCATGATCTCGTTGGTCCCCGCATAAATGCGCTGCACCCGCGCATCCGCCCAGGCCCGGGCAATCGGGTATTCCCACATATAGCCGTAGCCGCCGTGCAACTGCACACACTCATCGAGCACCTTGCATTGCAGGTCGGTGGTCCAATACTTGGCCATCGCCGCCGTGGGCACATCCAGCTTGCCTTGCAGATGCAACTCCAGACACTTGTCGACAAACACCCGGCCGATCTGCACCTCGGTGGCAATCTCCGCCAGTTTGAAACGGGTGTTCTGGAAGTCCGCAATCGCCTTGCCAAACGCCTTGCGCTCGCGGGTGTAGTCCAACGTCCACTGCAATGCAGCTTCGGCCGAGGCCAGGGCGCCGATGGCCACGGTCAGGCGCTCCTGGGGCAGCTCCTGCATCAGGTAGGCAAAGCCCATCCCGGCCTGGCCCAACAGGTTCTCCTTGGGTACGCGTACATCCTGGAAGAACAGCTCGGAGGTGTCCTGGGCCTTCATCCCGACCTTCTCCAGGCGCTTGCCCTTGTCGAAGCCCGGCGTATTGGCCTCGACCAGGAACAGGCTGGTGCCCTTGGCGCCCGCCTTGGGGTCGGTCTTGGCCACCACAATCACCAGGTCCGCCAGGAAACCGTTGGTAATAAAGGTCTTGGAGCCATTGATCACATATTCGTCGCCATCCAGCACCGCGGTGGTCTTGACCCCTTGCAGGTCGGACCCGGCGCCCGGCTCGGTCATGGCAATCGCCGTGACCATCTCCCCGGAGACCAGCTTGGGCAAATACTTGTGTTTGAGCACCTCGCTGCCGTAATGCAGGATATACGGCGCAACAATGTCCGAATGCAGAGAAAAACCGATCCCGGTCAGGCCCAGCCGGCCAACTTCTTCAATCACCACGGTGCTGTAGAGAAAGTCCGCGCCCAGGCCGCCGTACTCTTCCGGCAGATGGGAACAGAGCATGCCCGCCTCCCCCGCCTTGCTCCACAGGTTGCGATCAATATGCCCCTGCTTCTCCCATTGCGAGTGGAACGGCACCGCGTCTTTTTCGAGGAAGGTGCGCACGCTCTGGCGAAAGAGTTCGTGCTCCGAGCTGAACAAGGTTCTGGGAATCATGGGTCACCTGCGTCGATTGTCAGACAAAAACAAGATCACAGAGCCTAAGCTGCACGGCCGTCACAGGACACTGGACACATGCGACAAAAAATAAGACGATCCAGCCGTTAGTTGACCACTTTCCCCTATAAGAATAATCGAAATTATGTCTAGCCTCGTCTCCACGCCCCTGCGGCGCGTCAGCATTTTGGCCATTGATCGGGTGTTTGCTTCAACCCTCATGCAAGCCAAGGATTTCTTCCACCTCGCCAGCCTGCGTTACGGCAAACAACTAGGCCAGGGCCTCACCCCAGCCTTTGAAACCCGTCTGGTGAGCCCCGACGGGCAATCGGTACGCAGCTTCAGCGATGTGATCATGCCGGTGGACGGCGGCCTGGAAAACGCCGACATCATTGTGTTGCCGGCCTTCTGGGATGACTTCGACGCCCTGAGCAAACGCTACCCGCAGATCCTGCCATGGCTGCGCGAGCAGCATGCCCGGGGTGCAGTGCTCTGTGGCGAGGCCACCGGAGTCTTCTGGCTCGCCGAAGCCGGCCTGCTCGATGGCAAGGAGGCGACCACCTACTGGCGCTTCTTCAGTGCCTTCAGCGAGCGTTTCCCCAAGGTCCAGCTCAATCAGGACAAGCACCTGACCGACGCCGACAACCTGTACTGCGCCGGCGGCACCACCTCGGCCTGCGACCTCTACATCTATCTGATCGAGCGTTTCTGCGGCGCCAACATCGCCCAGGCCGTGGCCCGCGACATTCTCTACGAAGTGCAGCGCAGCTACGCGCCGGGACGCATCGGTTTTGGCGGGCAGAAGCTGCACCAGGACGTGATCATCCTGCAGATCCAGCACTGGCTTGAAGAGCACTTCGCCGACAAGTTCCGCTTTGAAGACGTCGCCCGCGAACACGGCATGAGCATCCGCAACTTCATGCGCCGGTTCCAGACCGCGACCGGCGACAAGCCGCTGCACTACCTGCAACGCCTGCGGATCGAGACGGCCAAGGGCTTGTTGTCGGGCAGCCGCAAGAGCATCAAGACCATCAGCTATGAAGTGGGTTATGACGACGCGAGCTTCTTTGCGCGACTGTTCAGGCAGCACACGGAGTTGTCGCCGAACCAGTATCGCCAGCAGTTCCAGCAGGCCGCCTAACTAAAGCCGGGCACAATCAAATGTGGGAGCAAGCCCGCTCCCACATTTTGGTTCGGTGTTTGCCTAAGGCTTGTGCGCCCGCGCCAGGAACTCGTGGGATTGCATTTCCAGCAAGCGGCTCAAGGTCCGCTGGAATTCGAAGTTCAAGCGACCGCCAGTGTAGAGGTCCTTGAGTTCGACTTCGGCCGAGATGATCAGCTTGACGTTACGGTCGTAGAACTCATCGACCATGTTGATAAAGCGCCGGGCGATGTCGTCGGTGGTCACGCTCATTTGCTCGACGCCGCTCAAGATCACCGCATGGAAGATCTTGCCCAGTTCGATGTAGTCGTTCTGGCTGCGCGGGCCGTCGCACAGTTCGCGAAAGTCGAACCAGGCCACGTCGTCACAGGTACGCAGGGCAATGATCTGGCGATTTTCGATCATCAACTTATCGTTTTCCACCGCCTGGGTGCATTCCGGCGTCAGCGCGCGAAAGCTCTTGCGCAGGCTTTCGTGGGCCGCTTCGTCGAGGGGGAAGTGGAACAGCTCGGCTTGCTCAAGGTGACGCAGGCGGTAGTCGACGCCGCTGTCGACGTTGACGATATCGGTGTGCTGCTTGATCAGCGCGATGGCCGGCAGGAAGCGCGCGCGTTGCAGGCCGTCCTTGTAGAGGCCGTCGGGCACGATGTTCGAGGTGGCGACCAGGGTTACGCCGTTGCGGAACAGCTCTTCCATCAAGGTGCCAAGGATCATCGCGTCGGTAATATCGGACACGAAGAACTCATCGAAGCAGATCACCCGGGCTTCCTGGGAGAAACGCTTGGCGATGATGGTCAGCGGGTTTTTCTCGCCATGCAGGGTCTTCATCTCTTCATGCACACGCTTCATAAAGCGGTGGAAGTGCGTGCGCGATTTTTCCTTGAACGGCAGCGCTTCGAAGAAGGTATCGACCAGGTATGTCTTGCCCCGGCCCACGCCCCCCCAGAAATACAGGCCCTTGACCGGCACCAGGTCTTTCTTGCCAAACAACTTGCTGAGCATCCCGGGCTTGCTCTGCGAGGCCGCGACCAGGTCTTCGTACAGGCGCTGCAAATGGCGCACCGCCGTTTCCTGGGCCGCATCATGGAAGAAGTCGGGGCGCTTCAGATCAGCTTGATATCGTTCTAGGGGCGTCATAATTTCGTTAGCAAGGCAACAAAAACGGGCCGTCACTGTAACGACGGCCCCGGATAATGGCAATCAACCCTTGGTCGGGTCAGTCCTCGATGGGCGTCAACGCCACGCGCACGGCTTCGATGGCGGCATCCCGCGCAGCGGCGTCGGCGAAGGCCGGGCTGTCGGCGACACACGCGCCGTCGAGCCACACACTGAAGCTTGAGGCTTCACTGCGCACATCCAGCGCCTGGCCAGACTGCAGCTGCTTGGTCGCAACGCCCGCCGCCTTGCCGTCGGCGAAGTTGCGCGACAGCAGCAACTGCTCGCCATCAGCCGCCAGCAGGCGGAAGCGGAAGCTGCCGTCGTCTTCACGAAAGCTCACAAAGCGTGCGGCCTTCACCGCCTTCTTCTTGGTGCTGACTGCCTCGGCGGCCTGGTTGACGAACGAGCGCAGGCCCACGGCTTCACGCAGCTCTTGCAGGAACGGACCGGCAACGGCACGGGCTTTCTTGGCGCCGACCAGCAGCAGGTCTTCCATGTCCGAGGGGCGCGACATCAATTGATGGTAACGCTCGCGGGCTTCACCCAACTGATCGTCCAGCAACTGGAACAGGCGGTTCTTCGCCTCGCCCCAGCCCAGGCCGTCGAGCAGTTCGCTGCGCAGTTGCCGCTCCTGCTCCGCAGTGGCAAACGCCTGGTACAAGGTGAACAGGTGCGAGTTATCCGGATCCTTGGCCTCACCCGGCGCGCGGGAGTCGGTGACGATCCGCGAGATCGCGTCCTTCATGTCCTTGGCGCTGGTGAACAACGGGATGGTGTTGTCGTAGCTTTTCGACATCTTGCGTCCATCCAGGCCCGGCAAGGTGGCGACGCTTTCTTCGATCAACGCCTCGGGCATGGTGAAGAACTCACGGCCCTTGCCAAACAGATGGTTGAAACGCTGGCCGATATCACGGGCCATTTCCACGTGCTGGATCTGGTCGCGGCCGACCGGCACCTTGTGCGCGTTGAACATCAGGATGTCCGCCGCCATCAGCACCGGGTAGCTGTACAGGCCCATGCTGATCCCTGCATCCGGGTCTTCGCCGTTTTCCAGGTTCTTGTCCACCGAGGCCTTGTAGGCGTGGGCGCGGTTGAGCAGGCCCTTGGCCGCGACGCAGGTCAGCAGCCAGGTCAGCTCGGGAATTTCCGGGATGTCGGACTGACGATAGAACGTCACCCGGTTCACATCCAGGCCACCGGCCAGCCAGGTCGCGGCGATTTCCATACGCGAGCGCTGGATGCGCTGCGGGTCATCGCACTTGATCAGGGCGTGGTAGTCGGCCAGGAAGTAGAACGAATCGGCATTGGCATCCTGGCTGGCGAGGATCGCCGGGCGGATGGCACCGGCGTAGTTGCCCAGGTGCGGTGTGCCGGTGGTGGTGATGCCGGTGAGGATACGGGTACGAGTCGTCATGGGTAATCGCTTATCAGACTGCTATCAATTCGAAAGGCGCGGCAGGACCAGATCCTTGAGATCAGTCAGCTTGCCATGGAAAAAGTGTCCACATTCTGCCACTTTCAGCAGTTCATGGGGGCGTTTGAGGGCCGCGGACCAGTCGTAGACGGCCTGCGGGTCGACCACTTCGTCGGTTTCCGGCTGGATCAGGGTCAACGGGCAGTCCTGTGGCAGCACGTCCTCATCACGCAAACGCATGACCGCCGCTGCCACCATGAACAGGTGCGCGAGTTTTTCGCCCTTGGCTTCCAGGCGTCCGCCGAGGCTTGCGGCAACAAATCCACCGAACGAGAAACCCAACAAGGTGATGGGCAGGTCCGGGTGCTTTTCACGCAGCCAACCGGCCGCCGCTTGCGCATCGTCCACTTCACCGGTGCTCATGTCATGGGTACCGGCACTGGCACCCACGCCACGGTAATTGAAACGCAATGTGATCAAACCGGCATCGCGAGCGGTGCGTTGCAAGGTCGATACGACTTTATTAAGCATGGTGCCGCCCTGCACCGGGTTGGGGTGGCAGATCAGCGCCAGGCCACGTGGCTCGGGGTGATCCAGATACAGGGCTTCCAATTGGCCTACCGGGCCATCGATCAAAACGGGGGTTTCACGCATGAGCAAGGAATGAACTCCGTGACCTCTCAAGGGGTCGACTCGTCTAGCTAAAAGTCTGTGCATGGCATCATTGCGAGCTTAATCGCGGTATACAGCGCAGGTTTGAGCCGTTAACGTAAAGCAAAGCCGTTTATAGAGGAAGGACTCGTGGAACACTCGCTCTTAGTTTGGTTGTTGCCGACTCTTGCCCTGGTTGCCGGTGTCGCCATTGGATTCCTGATTGCTCGCCTGCTGCCGAATGCCGCGCCTAACCGCACGCAGCGTCAGCTGGATGACATCCAGGAACGTTTTGACAGTTATCAGAACGAGGTTGTTACCCACTTCAACAGCACCGCGACCCTGGTCAAGAAGCTCACCCAGAGCTACCAGGAAGTACAGGATCACCTCGCCGATGGCGCCAACCGCCTGGCCCTGGACGACATCACCCGTCAGCGTCTGCTGGCAGCACTGCACTCCGATGCCGCGCAAGCTCCACGGGAACGCCTGACCCCACCTCGGGAAAACCAGGAGCCACCACGGGACTACGCACCCAAAACGCCGAACGCCCCCGGCATGCTGGATGAGCATTACGGCCTGAAGAAGTAAGTCGCTTTCAAGCCACAACAAAAAGCCCGGCTGATCGATGATCAGCCGGGCTTTTTGTTAAATCTACACAAACCAAATGTGGGAGCGGGCTTGCTCGCTCCCACATTGACCAAGTACAGCGCTCAGCGGCGTACCGGGCGCTTCTGCAACTTGCGCTGCAAGGTCCGGCGATGCATGCCCAACGCTCGGGCAGTCGCCGAGATATTGCCTTCATGCTCGGTCAACACACGTTGGATGTGCTCCCACTGCAGGCGGTCCACCGACATCGGGTTTTCCGGCACCAGGGTGTCGAGGTCGGCGTGCTCGGAGAGCAGCGCAGCCAGTACGTCATCCGCATCGGCCGGCTTGCACAGGTAGTTGCAGGCACCGCGCTTGATCGCCTCGACGGCGGTGGCAATGCTGGAGTAGCCGGTGAGGATCAGCACGCGCATTTCCGGGTCCAGCTCCAGCAGCTTGGGCAATAGCACCAGGCCGGAGTCGCCATCCATTTTCAGGTCCAGTGCCGCGTAGTCCGGCAGGTCGGCCTGGGCGATGGTCAGGCCCTCTTCTGCCGACCCCGCCGTGCTGACGCGAAAACCGCGCCGGCTCATGGCGCGCGCCATCACGCGGGTAAAGGTGGCATCGTCATCTACCAGCAACAGGTGCGGCAGTTCTTCGCCTTCGACTTGGATCTCGTCACTCATCGATGTCTCCTCGTGCAGCACGGGGCAGGCGCAGCTCGGTGAGCGTGCCGCCTTCCTCATGGGGGTAAAGTTTCACCGAGCCGCCAGCGCGGGTCACGCTGGCCTTGCTCAAGAACAGGCCCAGGCCGAAGCCTTTGCCCTTGGTGGTAAAGAATGGCTTGCCGATTTGTTCGGCGATGGCCAGCGGCACACCGGCGCCGTGGTCACGAATGCTGATGGTGAGGGTTTCCGAATCCCAGTCCAATTGCACTTCCAGCCCTTCCGGACAGGCGTCGGCGGCATTGTTCAACAGATTCAGCAATGCCTGGGTCAAGTCCGGCGGTGGCGCCATGCGCGGTACCGCGCCCTGCCCCAACAGATGGAAGCGATAACTGGCTTCGGGGCGCATCAGGTGCCAGCGG
The DNA here is from genome assembly GCF_900004755.1 of Pseudomonas sp. 25 R 14. Classification (NCBI taxonomy): domain Bacteria; kingdom Pseudomonadati; phylum Pseudomonadota; class Gammaproteobacteria; order Pseudomonadales; family Pseudomonadaceae; genus Pseudomonas; species Pseudomonas sp. 25 R 14. The sequence continues at coordinate 359,221 of NZ_CVTS01000065.1, forward strand.
TTCAGTGCTTCGTGCAGCCACTGGGTGACGTCTTGCATGTCCACCGCCAGGCGCCGGTTGGCTTCGGCGGCGCGCACCAGTTGCTGCAAGGTTTGCTTGCACTGCTTGACCTGCTCCTGCAGCACGCTGAGGTCGTCCTGTAGCGCCGGGTCGTGATGGTCCTGGCGCATTTCCTTGATCAGCACGCTCATGGTCGCCAACGGCGTGCCCAGCTCATGGGCTGCGCCGGCGGCCTGGGTCGCCACTGCCAACAGTTGCTGGTCGCGCAGGCCCTCTTCGCGGCGAATAGCGCGCAGTTCTTCCTGGCGCCGCAGCTCTTCGGCCATGCGCGCGGCAAAAAAGGTGATCACCGCCGCCGACAGCGCGAAGCTCAGCCACATCCCGTAGATCTGCAGGTTTTCCCGGGCGATCGGGAAGGTTTCCAGGGGATAGAACTGCGCCAGCAGCAAGGTGTAGAGCGCCAGGGCAATACCCGACAGGATCACCGAGTAGCGCCACGGCAACGTCACGGCAGCAATGGTCAGTGGCACCAGGTAATAGGAAACGAACGGGTTGGTGGAACCACCGGAGAAATACAGCAACACACTGTGGATAAACAAGTCACAGGCCAGTTGCAGGGCATACTCCAGCTCCGTCACCGGCCACGTGGTGCGCAGGCGGATGGCCGTGAACACACACAGCACCGTGGAAAAAGCCAAGGTCACCCACAGTTGCAGCCAGGGCAACGGCAGCAGGTCAAACCAATAGGCAAGCCCCACGGAACCGGCTTGTGCGGCCAGGACCAGGGTGCGGATAAACGTCAGGCGCCAGAGGTTCTGGCGAGTGGCGGAAGTCAGTTGTACGGGGGCGAGCATGAGCTCTCCTGATGAGCGCTCCAGGCGGATCGCAAGGAGTATAAACGAAGCCAGGGTATCGACAGCGTGTGTGTGGCCCTTTGACGCAGGTCACATAATCAGGAACGCCGGACGCAAATTGACCGTTCGTCGGCATCGCGCCAAGGTGTAGAGAATTTGTAACCCGACGAACCCAAATCGCCCGTCTACAGTCTTATCGAACACGATCACCCTCAAGGAGCTTCCATGTCACGTTTCACTCGCAGTGCCGCCCTTATTGCCCTCAGCGTTGGCACCGTCGCCAGCCTGCCCGTGCTGGCTGCCGATCAACTGCACTACAACCAGATTTCCCTGCGTGCCGAAGTCAGCCAGGAAGTGGCCCGCGACCAGATGATCGTCACCCTGTACACCGAGTCCCAGAACACCGACCCGGCCAAGCTGGCCGCAGAAATCACCACCACCATGAACAAGGCGCTGGCCCAGGCCCGCGAAGTCAAAAGCGTGACCCTGCGCCAGGGCAGCCGTAACAGCTACCCGATCTACGACAACAAGAACCAGAAGATCACCGGCTGGCGTGAACGCGCCGAACTGCGCATGGAAAGCTCGGACTTCGCGGCGCTGTCCAAGCTCACCGGCGAGATGCTGACCCACCTGAAAATGGACAGCATGGACTTCGCCATCGCCAACCCGACCCGCAAAGCCAGCGAAGATGCGCTGCTCAAGGAAGCGGTCAGCGCGTTCAAGGCCCGTGCCCAACTGGCCACCGATGCGCTGGGCGGCAAGGGCTACAAGATCGTCAACCTGAACTTCAATACCAATGGTTATCCACAGCCCTACGCCCGTGGCGGCATGATGATGAAGGCCGCTGCGATGGATTCGGCGCCCACGCCTGAGGTCGAGGCCGGTACCAGCCAGGTCAGTATGTCGGCGGACGGGGTAATCGAAGTTCAGATGCCCTGATTGAGCAATACCTTAGTTGTAATAACGCTGCCTTCGGGCGGCGTTTTTTTTGCCTGTACAACAGCGCATGATTTTTCCTGAAAGCTGTAGCCATCGGCTTAAACCCAACTTACAAAGCAAACCAAATCGCAAAACCGGAACTTATCACACTCATACCACCACCAAAAATAGCATACAAAAAACCACAACAAGGACGCTGTTATTACATTAACGACCAATATAAATCTACTTACTAAAAACGAGTCAACCATGAATATAAGCCAACCTTCTGCGCCCCCTCTTACGGCCATACCTCAGCCCCCAATACATCATCGCCATACTCGAAGCATTGACAGTTCACCCGCCCCAGAAAACCAAATCAAGGACCGTATAACCGATTCAGAAGACAAAAAAACTGACGATAAACAAAAGCATATTTCGGGCGCTCCTTCCAACCCCGAAACCAGCATCTATAGTGCAACTATTTATGGCGAAAATTCGGCACCTCCACCAAATAAAAACTTTACGCTGGAAGAGCGAAAAAATCATATTGATAGCTATGCTCATCGCGTAAAAAATCAGATAAAAAATGTGGAAACCGGTAGTGAAAACGAGAGAAACGTCAAGTTCCAGAACGTTCGCCAGTTCCTCGAACCTTCGGGTTATTTCAGTGGCGGTTTGTTGGCCGCAGGATACGACCCGCATGAAAAAATCACGGCGACGTTCACCTCCTACGTCGGGAAGGGAAAACCCGAAACACTGAACAATACCTTCCAACGTACCTATTATGCGTGGGAAATTGCAGCGGGCGCCCTTGCGCACGATGAGGTTCAACGGGGAGGCCCGATAAACTTCAACTTTATGGAAATCCCGGAGAAGGACAAAAGCCTGGTTGCCGACCTGACATCGGTCGGCAAGAAACTCCAGGATCATTGGGAAAATGATTTTACCAGCCCCATAAAAAGCGGCTTTAACCTTCTGGGAGAACTGGGATTCCCAGGAGCCTCAATAGGCTCGCAACTCCTTGGAGACAGTGGCGTCACGAAAGAAATAGCGCTCCGCTCGGGGAAAGCCGACGCCTATCTGGTACGGGGAACCTTGCAGAATTTCCGAAATAACCAGGACAGCTTTGAAATCTTAAGCCCCGAAGGTAAAGAAACAATAATTCGTACCCTGGATAAAAATGGGCAAGTCATTATCCCCAACATATATGGCTACCCATTGTCCGGATATGCTTTTATTCCCTATACGCCATATGATGGTGATTACAAGAGCAGACCCACTCAGGGTTTAATGATTGATTTGAAGAACGGCAGCCTCCGTGAAATACATGGCGACAAAGAGTTTGCGACATGGGCCAAAGACAACCGTGACAACTTACTGCAGAGTTTCAACGCCCGCGACAAGCAAGGCGGCAAAGATGCTCACTGGCCCATGGCAGGTGAAGTGCTCGACAATTTGATTTCCGGTGCCAACGCCCACTACCCCGGGTATTACAGTAAATTGTCAGATCAATCCATACCGGTTTCGCAGACATTCAATTACACCAGCTCACGCGGTTCAGATTATAATTTGAAATATGGCAATCTGAATGACGGCATTGCCGAAAAATACCAGGCCGTAAACACAAAAAATGCGGCATGGGCCGACCAAACCGAGGTGTTTGGCTCCTCGCAACAAACCTGGAAGGCCGCGAAGGAGTTTTGGGGTAACACGTTCGCTTACATCCCCGGCCTTGGCAACCAGGGCAATATTGTATTTGGCACCCACGATGGCATCTATGGCATGACGGCCTCTGACCGCGTTGGTGGCAATGCTGCTGCGGTAATATCAGCCCTGCAATTGGCTCACGATGCTGCGCCGTTTGCAGCAGAGGCAAGTTTAAGTGAAGTCCCCCTCTCTTTTAACGCGCTAAAAGCCGAAGATTACAGTTGGAGATATAACTCGCAAAATAATGACTTTGAATTGGTGCGAGCGTCAGAAGCTGAGAGCGGTACCAATGAAGTGGAGACATCCAGACAGGGAAGGACAGAAACAAGTAGCGAGGCGGGTGACATTCGACCAAAACAACCTGAAACGATCAATCCATTGCGCCCCAGCCAATCGGGGCATATCAGCCAGCACGCAGTGCCAGACGGCGAGAAAGTCATCGAATATGCCGTGCGCAACGCCAAGGGTATTTATCAGGTAAAGGATCCACTAACCGGTGCAGACAGCTGGTTCATTCGCTATACCGATGCGCAGGGTATCCCTGGGGTGTATGAGATCAAAAGCGATTTCAAACTGAGCAACGGTTATGTGCAGATCATTGACCCCAAAACCAGAACACCGATAATGACCGTCCACTCATCCGGTCACGGCGAGTGGGCACCGGCCAGTGGAAAGGGCGGCATCAAATGGCCTTGGGAGCGCACCCCCTCGCCCACGCCAAGTGATGATCCGAAGTCCCCCACCACCTTTGCCAATAACTTTCTCGATCTCGATGGCAAAAAGCTTCCCTCATCTGACAGGATTGATGAGTTCCTGAAAGTCAGAGAGGGAACCCAATATGACTTCGCCGGTAGCAACTATGAAGAGAACGGAGTCATCAAAACAAAATTCCAGGTGGACTGGAGCATCGAAGACAATAACTTCGCCGTTGCACCCGGAGAAAAAGCACAACTCACGGAACACAGTTCGAACAAATATTCACCCAACTTTGTTTTGGATTTAAATCGTAATACTTATACCGTTGTCACGACAGAAAATGGGCTTCCCGTGTCTAAGCCACTGAATGCAGGGGCTGGCTCAGGCTCGGCCGAAGGCATCAGACAAGGAAGATTGCAGCAATTTGAGCAACTTATTCCTGACGCTGATCTGCGTGCCAGTATTTCCGAGGTCGCTCATCAAGGCTCTCTGGCTCCTGCCGTCACGGATCTGAGCCCGGGATCGATGCTACAAGATGGCTATTACTTCGCCGCTGACGATACTCAGTTTTATATCGTGTACGACCCAGCCAAGGACCTGACCAAGGTTCAGATTACTTCTAAGGGACATCTCTCCTACCCGGACAAAGATATCCGCAATATTCCAGGTGTGGAGGTAACGATCCGCAGGACCTTCACAATACGCAAGGGCAATGAGTTGGGCAGCCCATATCCGATCGACAAAGACGCCCCAACCAATATTGAGGTCTCCGTCGCCCCCCGGAATGAAGTGACCAGGTAACGTCCCTCTACTGGATTCACCTGCTCAAGGTACGCCAAGCCCTGGACATGGCCATCGATAAACCGGCGATTATCCAGGCGGTGTATCAAAGTGCCGGGCAATTGGCGCAGAACGCATAGCCTGCGGCCCAGTGGTCTTATGACCCCAACATCAAGGATACGCCGCACGATCCGGTCAAGTCCCGGGCGCTACTAAAAGAAGCAGGGGTTGCACCAGGTACCACCATCAACCTGTGGGCTATGACCGTGCAGCGTGCCTCCAATCCCAACGCGCGAATGTCGGCGCAGGTGTTCCAGCACGACTGGGCCAAAGTCGGGATCACCGCCAATATCATCAGCTATAAGTGGGGCGAACACATCAAGCGCGCAAAAAACGGCGAGCACGATGTGATGATTTACGGCTGGACCGGCGACAACGGTGACCCGGATAACTGGCTCGGCGTGCTCTACAATTGTGCCGCAGTCAAGGGCAGCAACTATGCAAAATGGTGTAACCCGCAGTACGACCAACGGGTGCCGAAGGCCAAGCTCAGCAGTGACCGTGACGAACGCATCAAGTGGTATCAACAGGCGCAAAAAATACTTAAGGATCAGGCACCTATAACGCCTACTGCGAACTCGACGGTTTTTCAGCCACTGCGCAAGGAAGTCCAGGACTTCAAGATCAGCCCGTTTCGGCTGACACCGCTCTACGGCGCAAGTCTGAATAAGTAACAACAACGCCCCAACCGAGTGCGCCAGACACCTTGATTGGGCCGATACGGTGCATGTCGCGCACCGAAAAAAACCCTCAAAGATGCAGTTTTGTGTCGAAAATTACATGAATGCGACATTCCTGTACGTTCGTACCACTCTTTGACGCTTGTAGCCTCTCAACATCTTGCATTGGGTATGGGGCCTGCATAAGTATCCGCAGGCCGACTCACGAGGTCGCCCTCAATTCCAAAAATGACAACAAATCATGAGGCCAACATGCTTAAACACGCAGTCATTCCGTTTTTAGTCAGCGCCGGTTTAATGGCCGCTGCACCTTTCGCCCAAGCGGCGACTAATCTGGTGTTCTGCTCCGAAGGGAGCCCGGCCGGTTTCGACCCAGGCCAGTACACCACCGGAACAGACTTCGATGCTTCGGCCGAAACCATGTTCAACCGTCTTAGCCAGTTCGAGCGCGGCGGCACCGCCGTGATTCCTGGCCTGGCCACCAAGTGGGACGTTTCCGAAGATGGCCTGACCTACACCTTCCACCTGCGCGAAGGCGTCAAGTTCCATACCACCCCATACTTCAAGCCGACGCGCGAATTCAACGCTGACGACGTGCTCTTCACCTTCAACCGGATGATCAATAAAGACGATCCATTCCGTAAGGCCTACCCCACCGAGTTCCCGTACTTCACGGACATGGGGATGGACACCAACATCAAGAACATCGAGAAAATCGACGACCACACCGTCAAGTTCACCCTTGGCACCGTGGACGCCGCGTTTATCCAGAACCTGGCCATGAGCTTCGCCTCGGTACAGTCGGCTGAATACGCCGCCCAACTGTTGAAGGACGGCAAGCCCCAGGACATCAACCAGAAACCGGTCGGCACTGGCCCGTTCGTGTTCAAGAGCTACCAGAAAGACTCCAACATCCGCTTCACCGGCAACAAGGATTACTGGAAGCCTGAAGACGTGAAGATCGACAACCTGATCTTCGCCATCACCACCGACCCGTCGGTGCGTGTGCAGAAACTCAAGAAGAACGAATGCCAGGTCACCCTCTTCCCGCGTCCGGCCGACCTCAAGGCCCTGGGCGAGGACAAGACCCTGAAACTGCCGCACCAGGCCGGTTTCAACCTGGGTTATATCGCCTACAACGTCATGCCGGTCCTCAAGGGCCAGACAGCGGCCAACCCGCTGGCCGACCTGCGCGTACGCCAGGCCCTGGACATGTCGGTCAACAAGCAGCAGATCATCGACTCGGTGTACCAGGGCGCAGGCCAGCTGGCAGTCAACGCCATGCCGCCGACTCAGTGGTCCTATGACGAGACCATCAAGGACGTCCCGCACGACGTAGCCAAGGCCAAAGAGCTGCTCAAGGAAGCCGGCGTCAAGGAAGGCACCGAGATCACCTTGTGGGCCATGCCAGTACAACGCCCGTACAACCCCAACGCCAAGCTGATGGCCGAAATGCTGCAGAACGACTGGAAGCAGATCGGCTTGAAGGTCAACATCGTCAGCTACGAGTGGGGCGAGTACATCAAGCGTTCCAAGGGCGGCGAGAACCAGGCCATGATCATCGGCTGGAGCGGTGACAATGGTGACCCGGACAACTGGCTGAACGTGCTGTTCGGCTGCGATTCCCTGGCCGGCAACAACTTCTCCAAATGGTGTGACAAGAAATTCGACGGCATTGTGAAAGAAGCCAAGGCCACCTCGGATGTCGCCAAACGCACCGAACTGTACAAACAGGCGCAACACGTCCTCAAAGATGCAGTCCCTATGACACCTATCGCGCACTCGACGGTGTATCAACCCATGCGCAACAACGTGCAGGACTTCAAGATCAGCCCATTTGGCTTGAATTCCTTCTACGGGGTGAGCGTCAGCAAGTAGTGATCTCTGGCGGCGACGTTTCATAACGTCGCCGTTATTGCATCCGCCAAGATCCTAGGAATCGGACTACATAAACAGAGGCTGCCGTCCTACAGCAGCTAACTGCCGATGTTCCGTCCAATACCTACAAGGTCTGTCCGGTTCTGCGCATTTACTGCCCCACCCTCGTTCCCTAACGTCGAGGTAGGCAAACACGCAGTTCCGATACGGTATTTGCTGTGGATGAGAGCAGTGCTTTCTCCATGCCAGGTAAGGCGTGGCGATTGTTCACTGACGAAAATGATAAACATGGATTGGGGACCGTCATGCGCCATACCACCGTTCTATCCGCAATATTGGGCACCAGCCTGTTGGCCGTCGCTTCAATGGGCCAGGCGGCCGAGAAGAAAAGCCTGGTGTTCTGCTCCGAAGGCAGCCCGGCAGGGTTCGACACCGCGCAATACACCACCGCCACCGACAACGATGCGGCCGAGCCGATCTACAACCGCCTGGTCGAGTTCGAAAAGGGTGAAACCAGCGTCGTACCTGGGCTGGCTACCAAGTGGGATATTTCACCCGATGGCCTGACCTACACCTTCCATCTGCGCGAAGGGGTGAAATTCCACAGCAACAAGGAGTTCAAGCCGACACGGGATTTCAACGCCGATGACGTGCTGTTCACCTTCAACCGCATGCTTGACCCCGACCACCCGTTTCGCAAGGCCTACCCCACCGAGTTCCCATACTTCAACGGGATGAGCCTGAACAAGAACATCGCCAAGGTCGAGAAAACCGACCCGCACACCGTGGTGATGACCCTGAACACGGTCGACGCCGCGTTTATCCAGAACATCGCCATGAGCTTCGCTGCGATCCTCTCGGCCGAATATGCCGAGCAACTGCTCAAGGCCGGCAAACCCAGCGATATCAACCAGAAGCCAATCGGCACCGGGCCGTTCGTGTTCCAGCGTTACCAGAAGGACTCGCAGATCCGTTTTGCCGGCAACAAGCAATATTGGGACCCAAGCAAGGTCAAGCTCGACCAACTGATTTTCGCCATCAACACCGACGCTTCGGTGCGGGTACAGAAGCTCAAGGCCAATGAATGCCAGGTCACCCTGCATCCACGCCCCGCCGATGTCGACGCCCTCAAGGCCGACCCGAACCTGCAACTGCTGACCAAGCCTGGCTTCAACCTCGGCTACATTGCCTATAACGTGCGGCATAAACCCTTCGACCAGCTCGAAGTGCGCCAGGCGCTGGACATGGCGGTGAACAAGCAGAGCATCCTCAATGCCGTGTACCAGGGCGCGGGCCAACTGGCGGTCAACGCCATGCCACCGACCCAGTGGTCCTACGACGACACCATCAAGGACGCCGCCTACAACCCGGAAAAAGCCAAGGAATTGCTCAAGGCCGCCGGCGTCAAGGAAGGCACCGAAATCACCTTGTGGGCCATGCCGGTGCAGCGCCCGTACAACCCCAACGCCAAACTGATGGCCGAAATGCTGCAAAACGACTGGGCCAAGATCGGCCTCAAGGTCAAGATCGTCAGCTATGAGTGGGGCGAGTACATCAAGCGCACCAAGAACGGCGAACACGACATCAGCCTGATTGGCTGGACCGGCGACAACGGTGACCCGGACAACTGGCTGGGTACCCTCTACAGCTGCGACGCCATCGGCGGGAACAACTACTCGATGTGGTGTGACCCGGCGTACGACAAGCTGATCAAGCAAGCCAAGGTCGTCACCGACCGAGAACAACGGACTGTTCTGTACAAACAGGCGCAGCAACTGCTCAAGCAGCAGGTGCCGATCACGCCTGTCGCCCACTCGACGGTCAACCAACCGTTAAGCACCAAGGTCGAAGGTTTCAAAGTGAGCCCCTTCGGCCGCAACGTGTTCTCGGGCGTCAGTATCACCCCATAAGAAAATAACCGGATACGCAGAGCGAAGTTGGCTCTGCGGCAAACGTGTAGCTGTAATTCGCGAAATGCCCTACAGCAAACGTTTGCAAAGGCTTGAAGAGTTACACACCCAATAACCGGTTCACCTAATGAGACCGGTATTAAAAAAAGAGAACCAAAGGAGCTCCACCCATGAAATTGAGCAGCAAAGTGCTACTGGCCATGGCCATCAGCAGCATCACCGCCACCGCCTACGCGGAATCAGTGAGCCAGGACTTCGTTCCAACCACACTGGCCGGTACCAGCGCCCAAAGCGAGGCCAAAGGCTTTGTCGAAGACTTCAGCCTGGGCGGCCAGACGCGTAACTGGTACTCCCATGAAAGCAAGTACCGTGGTGGCACCTTCGAATACCAAAAGCACGGTAAAACCCTGACCGACCGCAACCGTACCAACTGGGTACAGGGCACCATCCTCAACGCCAGCTCGGGTTTCACCGAAGGTACCGTAGGCGTCAAGACCGAAGTTGCGGTGTACAACGCTCTGGTCCTGGACCGCAGCAAGCGTGACATCAAGGGCGGCTCCAACCGTACCCTGGCTGATTCCAGCGGCGACGCCGTAGATCAGTGGAGCAAGCTGGGCCTGGCCAACGTGCAATTCCGTGTGTCGAACACCACCCTGACCGCCGGTCGCCAGAACTTCAGCAGCGCAATCGTCGACACCATCGGCAACCGTGCCCTGCCTTCGAGCTTCCAGGGCGTGAGCATCGACAGCCAGGAGTTCAGCAACCTGTCGTTCCAAGGCGGTATTTTTGACCGCGTATCGCCGCGTAGCGAGCAAAGCCTGTCAAAATTCCGTACCGAGTACGGCAATGGTGCCGAGACCGACAAGGTCTACACCGCCGGTGTGAACTACCAGCCACTCAAGAGCTTGAAGACCAGCTTCTTCGCCGCCAACGTCAAGGACTTCTGGAACCAGTACTACTTTGGCGCAACCCACGAATTGGGTGATAGCCAGCAACTGGCACTGACCACCGGTTTCAACTACTACAAGACCGTTGACGAAGGCAAAAAGGAAATGGGGGAAATCGACAACGATACCTACTCCCTGTCCCTGGGCCTGGCTCACCAGGCTCACAGCCTGACCTTCTCTTATCAGCATGTGAACGGTAACGAATACTTCGACTACCTGCACGAAACCAACGGCATCTACCTGGCCAACTCCCTGACATCGGACTTTAACGGCCCGAACGAGAAATCGTTCCAGATCGCCTACGCCATCAACATGGCCGAATACGGCGTGCCAGGCCTGAAGTTCAACGCCTACTCGGCACGCGGCTGGGACATCGACGGCACCCACTACACCGGTAACGGTGGCCGGGCCAAATTCGCCTACGACGGCATCCAGAAACAAGACGGCGAGAAACACCAGGAATACGGTGTAGGCGCCGGCTACGCGATCCAGAGCGGCCCGCTCAAGGCCACGGCTATCCGTGCAACCTACGTCGAGCACCGTGGCAGCAAGTTCCAGTCTGACGGCAGCATCAAGGAATTCCGCCTGGTCACCACCATTCCATTCAACATTCTTTAATTAGCGCCAGGTGCACCGCGGGCTCAGGACGAGTTCGCGGTGCATGCTTGTCTGGTTGAAACAATCGTGGAGGACTCCTAGATGAAAATGCTCCCGTTACAAGCAGCCATCGCTGCTGCGCTGTTGAGTGTGGCCGTCGGCATTTCAGCCAAGCCGCTGGTGGTCTGCACCGAAGCCAGCCCGGAAGGCTTCGACCCGGTCCTGTACACCACGGCCGTCACCGCCGACGCCGCCGCCGAAACCATGTTCAACCGCCTGGTGGACTTCAAGCCTGGCACGACCCAAATCGTGCCCGCGCTCGCCAAGTCCTGGGACATCAGTGAAGACGGCCTGACCTATACGTTCCACCTGCGCGATGACGTCAAGTTCCATACCACCGACTACTTCAAGCCCACGCGTAACCTGAATGCCGACGACGTGCTCTGGAGCTTCCAGCGTCAACTGGACCCGAAACACCCATGGCACGACAAGTCCACCACCGGCTTCCCCTATTTCGAAAGCATGGGTTTCAAGGAACTGCTCAAAAGCGTCGAGAAGACCGATGACCACACCGTGGTCTTCACCCTGACCCGCCCCGAAGCGCCGTTCCTGGCCGATGTCGCGATGCCGTTCACCGCCATCCATTCCGCCGAATACGCCAACAAGCTGCTGGCCGCCAACAAGACCGGCGAGCTCAACAGCAAGCCAATCGGCACCGGCCCGTTCATTTTCACCCGCTACCAGAAAGACGCCCAGGTGCGCTTCAAGGCCAACCCGGAGTACTTCCGTGGCAAGCCGCCCGCCGACCCGCTGATCCTGGCGATCGCGGTGGATAACAACGTGCGCCTGCAAAAGCTCAAGGCCAATGAGTGCCAGATCGCCCTGTACCCCAAGCCCGATGACCTGCCGAGCATCAAGGCCGATCCAAACCTGAAGGTCGCGGAACTGGCGGCGATGACCACCGCCTACACCGCCATGAACACCACCCACAAGTACATGAGCGACGCGCGGGTGCGCCACGCGATCAACATCGCGTTCGACAAACAAGGCTATAACGAATCCCTGTACGGCAAAGGCAATGCCGTCGACGCCACCGGCCCGTACCCGCCGACCCTGCTAGGCTTCAACGACAAACTGAAAAACCCGGCCCGCGACCTGGACAAGGCCCGCGCCTTGCTCAAGGAAGCCGGCGTGCCAGAAGGCACTGAGTTCACCCTGTTCACCCGCAACGGCGGCGGCCCGACCAACCCCAACCCGATGCTTGGCGCCCAGCGTATGCAGGCGGATCTGGCGCAGATTGGCCTGAAGGTCAATATCAGGGTCATGGAGTGGGGCGAAATGCTCAAGCGCGCCAAGGCTGGCGAGCACGACATGGTCTCTGCCGGCTGGGCCGGGGATAACGGCGATCCAGACAACTTCCTCACGCCGAACCTGAGTTGCGATGCAGCGAAAAACGGCGAAAACTACGCCCGTTGGTGTAACCAGGAGTTTCAGGGCTTGATCGACAAGGCCCGCGCCATCGCTGAACCCACACAGCGCGCCGCACTCTATGAACAAGCGCTGGACGTTTTCGACAAGGACCAACCGTGGATCCCCATGGCCTACCCGAAAATGTTCACCGCCATGCGTAAAAACGTCGAGGGTTATACCCAAAGCCCCCTGACCAACAATAACTTCGCCACCACCCAGGTGAAGTAATAAGAGACGCCCGGCGCCGTCGACATTGACGGTGCCGGACCTGCCTAACCGGCTGATTGAGGTAGATACCACGATGTTTAGTTTTATTGCCCGCCGATTGGGATTATTGATCCCAACGTTTTTCGGCATCACGTTGCTGACTTTTGCGTTGATTCGCATGATCCCTGGCGACCCCGTAGAAGTCATGATGGGCGAGAGGCGGGTTGACCCCGAGATGCACGCCCAGGCAATGGAACGCCTTGGCTTGAACAAACCCTTGTATGCGCAATACCTGGACTACGTCGGCAAGCTCGCCCAGGGCGACCTCGGCGAATCCCTGCGGACCCGCACCAGCGTTTGGACCGAGTTCAGCGCCCTGTTCCCCGCGACCCTGGAACTGTCCATGGCCGCCCTGTTGTTCGCCGGCATCCTCGGGCTATTGGCCGGGGTGATCGCGGCCTTGAAGCGAGGATCCCTGTTCGACCATGGGGTGATGGGCATCTCCCTGGCGGGATATTCGATGCCGATCTTCTGGTGGGGCCTGATCCTGATCATGTTCTTCTCCGTGAGCCTGGGCTGGACCCCGGTTTCCGGGCGTATCGACCTGCTCTACGACATCGAGCCACGCACCGGCTTCATGCTGATCGACACCTTGCTGGCCGACGAGCCGGACGCGTTCTGGGATGCCCTGCACCACCTGATCCTGCCAGCCATCGTGCTCGGCACCATCCCGCTGGCGGTGATTGCGCGGATGACCCGCTCCTCGATGCTCGAAGTCCTGCGCGAAGACTACATCCGCACCGCCAAGGCCAAAGGCCTGTCGCCGGCGCGCGTGGTATTCGTACACGGCCTGCGTAATGCGCTGATTCCGGTGCTGACCGTGGTCGGCCTGCAAGTCGGCACGTTGCTGGCCGGTGCAGTCCTGACCGAAACCATCTTCTCCTGGCCCGGCATCGGCAAATGGCTGATCGAAGCCATTGGCGCACGGGACTACCCGGTGGTGCAAAACGGCATCCTGCTGATCGCCTGCCTGGTGATCCTGGTGAACTTCGTGGTGGATATCCTCTACGGCTTCGCCAACCCACGCATCCGTCACCAGCGCTGAGATCATGACCATGACCACACCTACTCAAGTGTCAGCAGTCGATCAAAGCCTGCTGTACCCGTCGCCGTACAAAGAATTCTGGCAAGCCTTCTCCAAGAACAAGGGCGCGGTTGCCGGCCTGCTGTTCATGTTGCTGATCGTGTTCTGTGCGATCTTCGCCCCGTGGGTTGCCCCCCATAACCCGAGCGAGCAATACCGCGACTTCCTGCTGACCCCGCCGTCGTGGCTTGAAGGCGGGCAGATACAGTTCCTGCTGGGCACCGACGAACTGGGCCGCGACCTGCTGTCGCGCCTGATCCAGGGCTCGCGCCTGTCGTTGCTGATCGGCTTGTCGTCGGTGGTGATGTCGCTGATCCCGGGGATCCTGCTGGGCCTGTTCGCCGGGTTCTTCCCGCGCCTGCTCGGCCCGACCATCATGCGTCTGATGGACATCATGCTGGCCCTGCCGTCGCTGCTGCTGGCCGTGGCGATTGTCGCCATCCTCGGCCCTGGCCTGATCAACACCGTGATCGCGATTGCGATCGTGTCGCTGCCATCCTACGTGCGCCTGACCCGCGCAGCAGTGATGGGCGAGCTCAACCGTGACTACGTGACGGCCGCGCGCCTGGCCGGTGCCGGTCTGCCACGCCTGATGTTCGTCACAGTGCTGCCCAACTGCATGGCCCCCCTGATCGTGCAGGCGACCTTGAGCTTTTCCTCGGCGATTCTCGATGCTGCGGCCCTGGGTTTCCTCGGCCTTGGCGTGCAACCGCCAACCCCCGAGTGGGGCACCATGCTGGCCTCGGCCCGTGACTACATCGAACGTGCCTGGTGGGTCGTGAGCCTGCCTGGCTTGACCATTTTGCTCAGCGTGCTGGCAATCAACCTGATGGGCGACGGACTGCGCGATGCGCTGGATCCGAAACTCAAGAATGCCGCGTGAGGAGATTCCCATGTCACTGCTAGAAATCAAGAATCTCAATGTGCGCTTCGGCGACAAGACTGCCGTGCCAGTGGTCGACGGGCTCGACCTATCCGTGGACAAAGGCGAAGTACTGGCCATCGTTGGCGAGTCGGGCTCGGGTAAATCCGTGACCATGATGGCGCTGATGGGCCTGATCGAGCATCCCGGCATCGTCAGCGCCGACTCGCTGACCTTCGACGGCAAGGACATGCTCAAGCTGAGCAATCGCCAGCGCCGGCAGATCGTCGGCAAAGACCTGGCGATGGTCTTCCAGGACCCGATGACCGCGCTGAACCCCAGCTATACCGTGGGGTTCCAGATTGAAGAAGTGCTGCGCCTGCACCTGAAAATGTCCGGCAAGCAAGCGCGCAAGCGTGCCATCGAGTTGCTGGAAAAAGTCGAAATCCCCGGCGCTGCCAGCCGCATGGACGCCTACCCGCACCAGTTGTCGGGCGGCATGAGCCAGCGTGTAGCGATTGCCATGGCCATTGCCGGCGAGCCCAAGCTGCTGATCGCGGATGAGCCGACCACGGCGTTGGACGTGACCATCCAGGCGCAGATCATGGAGCTGCTGCTGGCCCTGCAGAAAGAACAGAACATGGGCCTGGTACTGATCACCCACGACCTCGCGGTGGTAGCAGAAACCGCCCAGCGCGTGTGCGTGATGTATGCCGGCCAAGCCGTGGAAGTCGGCCAGGTGCCGGGCTTGTTCGACGTACCCGCGCATCCTTACAGCGAGGCATTGCTGGCGGCGATCCCGGAACACAGCATGGGCGCCGAGCGCCTGGCAACCTTGCCGGGCATCGTCCCCGGCCGTTATGACCGCCCGCAAGGCTGCCTGTTGTCGCCACGCTGCCCCTACGTGCAGGACAGCTGCCGCCAGACCCGTCCGAGCCTGGACCCGCAAGCCCACAGCCTTGTGCGCTGCTTCTACCCCTTGAATCAGGAGGTGGCGTAATGGCCGTCGTTCTTACCGCCCGCGACCTGACCCGTCACTACGAAGTGTCCCGTGGCCTGTTCAAGGGCCACGCCACCGTGCGCGCCCTCAATGGCGTGTCGTTCGAACTGGAAGCCGGCAAGACCCTGGCTGTCGTGGGTGAGTCCGGTTGCGGCAAATCCACCCTGGCCCGCGCGCTGACGCTGATTGAAGAGCCATCGTCCGGCTCCTTGAAAATCGCCGGCCAGGAAGTCGCCGGCGCCGACAAGGCCCAGCGCAAGCAACTGCGCAAAGACGTGCAGATGGTGTTCCAGAGCCCTTACGCGTCGTTGAACCCACGGCAGAAAGTCGGTGATCAACTGGGCGAGCCGCTGCTGATCAACACCAACCTGTCCGCCGCCGAGCGCCGGGAAAAAGTCCAGGCGATGATGAAGCAAGTGGGCCTGCGCCCTGAGCATTACCAGCGCTACCCGCATATGTTCTCCGGTGGCCAGCGCCAGCGGATCGCCCTGGCCCGGGCGATGATGCTGCAACCCAAAGTGCTGGTGGCGGACGAACCGACCTCGGCGCTGGACGTGTCGATCCAGGCCCAGGTGCTCAACCTGTTCATGGATTTGCAGCAGCAGTACAACACGGCCTATGTGTTCATCTCCCACAACCTGGCGGTCGTCCAGCACGTGGCGGATGACGTGATGGTGATGTATCTCGGCCGCCCGGTGGAAGTGGGTCCCAAGGAAGACATCTACGCACGCCCCCTGCACCCGTACACCCAGGCGCTGTTGTCGGCCACCCCGACCATTCACCCGGACCCGAACAAACCGAAAATCAAGATCGTCGGCGAACTGCCCAACCCGTTGAACCCGCCACCTGGCTGCGCCTTCCACAAGCGCTGCCCGTACGCGACCGAGCGCTGCAGCAGTGAAGAGCCGCTGTTGCGCGAACTGGACAACCGCCAGGTGGCTTGCCATCACGCGGAGCAGTTCGTGGCCTAAAGCCTGTGGGAACGGGCTTGTGTGGGAGCGGGCTTGCTCGCGAAAGCGGTGGGTCAGCCCCCCATTCAGTGACTGATACGCCGCCTTCGCGAGCAAGCCCGCTCCCACAGGGGATCGTGGTGATACCGAGTTGTACAGCCTCTCCCGCCAGATTGCGCATCAGTCTGGCAGGAGGGGCTTTTTTGTTTTTTGGGGCCGCATCGAGGCCCGGTCAAAGTGTAAAAGCTGTAAATGACATTTACTTACATTTGATAATGAATAGCATTCCGGCGCATAGAGAGCGCCGAATCCTGCTGGAAGGCAGTTCTGGTGCATCTCGCCCAGTTACCACCTTCCTTAAAGGATTTTACTCACATGTCCCCTCGATTCAGGCTCAGCCGTTTTTCCCTGGCGCTTATCGCCGCCCTTTCGTCTCCCACACTGCTGGCAGATACCCAGGAGAAAGAACACGGCAAAGTCCCGATAGAGACGACCGACCTGCCCGTCGACGGCACCTCCCAAGCCTTGGAACTGAGCGAAACACGAATCCTGGGCACCGCCGCCGAAGAGCTCAAACAAGCCCCCGGCGTGTCGATCATCACCGCCGAAGACATCAAGAAGCGCCCACCGACCAACGATCTGTCGGACATCATCCGCCGTGAGCCAGGCGTCAACCTGACCGGCAACAGCTCCAGCGGCAGCCGTGGCAACAATCGCCAGATCGACCTGCGCGGCATGGGCCCGGAAAATACCCTGATCCTGATCGATGGCAAGCCGTCGACCTCGCGCAACGCCGTGCGCTACGGCTGGAGCGGCGACCGTGATACCCGTGGCGAAACCAACTGGGTACCGGCCGAGGAAGTCGAACGCATCGAAATCCTCCGTGGCCCGGCGGCCGCGCGTTATGGCTCCGGCGCCATGGGCGGGGTGATCAACATCATCACCAAGCGCCCGACCGACCAGTTGCACGGCTCGCTGACCACCTACGTGTCGCTGCCCGAAGACGATGCCGAAGGCATGAGCAAGCGCACCAACTTCAACCTCAGCGGCCCGTTGAGCGATACCTTGGCGTTCCGCGTCTACGGCGGCCTGAACAAGACCGACGCCGATGACTCCAACATCAACCAGGCCGAGCAGGCCAGCGCCGACTCGTTGGTAGCCGGCCGCGAAGGTGTGCGCAACAAGGACGTCAACGGCTTGCTCAGCTGGCAGTTCACCCCCGAGCAAACCCTGGACCTGGAAGCCAGCTACAGCCGCCAGGGCAATATCTTTGCCGGCGACACCATGCTCAACGGCGGCGGCACCTTCGTTAACAGCCTGGTGGGCAAGGAAACCAGCGTGATCCAGCGCAGCAGTTTCTCCGCCACCCATCGCGGCGAGTTTGACTGGGGTTCGACCCTGGCGTCGCTGAGCCACGACCTGACCCGCAACGCGCGTCTCAACGAAGGCCTGGCGGGCTCCGGCGAAGGTGCACCTTCTGCCACTGCGGGTGCTTTTGAGTCGCGCCTGCGCAATACCCGAGCGACTGCCGAAGTCAACCTGCCCCTGAGCTTCGGCACTGAGCAGGTACTGACCCTGGGCAGCGAATACCTCTACGAATCGATGAACGATCCAGGCTCGCTGCGCCCACAAAGCTACGACCCAGGCACCGGTGCTGTCCCAGGCATCCCAGGCGTCAGCCGCAGCAGCACCAAGACCACCGCGTCGAGCTATGCGTTGTTCGCCGAGGACAACATCGAAGTCGGCAGCAAGACCATCATCACCCCCGGCCTGCGCTACGACAATCATGAAGAGTACGGCGGCAACTGGAGCCCGAGCCTTAACGCCTCGCACCAGTTGACCGATGAACTGAGCCTCAAGGGTGGTATCGCCCGGGCCTACAAGACGCCGAACCTGTATCAATCCAATCCCAACTACCTGCTGTACAGCCGCGGCAATGGTTGCAACGCCAGCGAAGCCAACTCGGGCGGTTGCTACCTGATCGGCAACCCGAACCTGAAACCGGAAATCAGCGTCAACAAGGAAATTGGCCTGGCCTTCGACAAAGGCACCTGGCGCACCAGCGCGACCTACTTCCGTAATGACTACAAGAACAAAATCAATGCCAGCAACCAGGCCGCTTTCCGCCTGGACGGCGGCCGCCGTGTACTGCAGTGGGAAAACAGCGGCGCGGCACTGGTCCAGGGGATCGAGGGCAACCTGTTCATGGACCTGCGCGACGACCTGGCCTGGAACACCAACCTGACCTACATGATCGACTCCAAGGACAAGGACACTGGCGAGCCACTGAGCATCATTCCCAAGTACACGGTCAACACCACGCTGGACTGGCAGGCCACCGACAAACTGTCGTTCCAGGTCAGCGGCACCTACTACGGCAAACAGGAAGCGCCGACCCTCAATTCACGCAGTGCCAATAATTACGACAGCAGCGCGCAGCAGGATGTCGACCCGTACGGCCTGATGGGCCTGAGCAGTGGCTACGAGTTCACCAAGAACCTGAGCGTACGCGTGGGTATCGAAAACCTGCTGGACAAGCGCCTGTATCGCAAAGGCAATGCGGATGACGCGGGCGCGCAGACCTATAACGAGCCGGGGCGTGCTTACTTTGCGTCGGTGACTGCTTCCTTCTGACGCTACACCTCAACGAAAACACCTGCACCGCCCGGCCTGCCGGGCGGTGCTTTTTCCGACGATGTTGAAATATCGTTGATCAAGTTTGATTCGAACTTATCTGTAATCCCCGCCCAGAAAAGGCAACTAATAAAGAAAATAACTACAACCAACACTCGTTAACCCCCGACCTTACCTCGCAAAATCTGAAACATGTAACATCTCCTCCATTAATATTGCCCCACAGAAAATCCACGATTAAAGTCTGCCGTCCAAACCCTCATCAACAGGTAGACCTTTATGAAGTATCGCGACATATCCCGTTCACTCGAAAACTTACTAAACACCATCTATAAAGATGGCGACGTCACCTTTGAAGAATTCAAAACCCTCCAGAAAGAATCGGATCGCCGTTGGGAGGCGGTCATGGAAGAGCTTGGCAAGAACAACACGCTAATCTCTTTCCAAAGCGCCATGGATGTTGCCCTGCACTTGCTCTACCTCAGTGTCGAGCACATAAAAAACCAGGAGTTGACCGACTTTGGCGAAGCGCTTGTAAAAGATGCGGTGATTGCACAGGTTGAAGCGGTGCGGGTGGGGGCGGAGCTTTCCTTGAAACAGCTGAGAGTTGGATCGAATACGCTGTAATTTTTACGACCCTCCAATGAAAAGGGCGACGGCATGGTGGCTTCGCCCTTTCATCAATTCACGTCATGAAAGCACAACACTTTCATACCACGCCATCTTTCGCCCGACACCTTGACTATCTAACATGATATCGATCTCCACATTCACCCATCAAAGTCACATGCCTCCCACTTCTAACGTAGAAGGCACAAAGTTCAGCGCCAACTGCTAACATTAACAGTTGGCAACCCAGAACCTCTCAACACCTACAATACAGCACCGGCCTGCTTCAATATGAAGTACCCTTCGACACGTCTAACCGTATCCCCAATAGGCACATCGAGATTAAACGTAAAAAATCCAGATTTTTCTGAAGGGTTAATCATTCCGGTAATAAAACCGGACGTAAGTCTAGTCACCCCCCCTGACAGAAAATGTTCCACACGATATCCCTGATTAACAGGAACATTGACCCCCCAAAAATCAAACGTATCGAATCTAAAAATAAAGCCCGTTTCATGTATAGGGTTATCTGTATCCCGACCTTGAAAAATCGGCAGGACAGGAAACTGCCCCGTCTCAAGATATACGTACTTATAACGAGGGGTTACAAGCCCTCCGTCTTCAAAACGATATTCAAAGTGCCCGATGGCATCCGCTACCATACTTTCTTCATGACTGACCATGACTCACTCTCCATGCTATGTAATTTGATAGAAAGACCTGTGCTTTCAAGCTCCAAACCAAAAACATGCTGTTGAGCGTCTACTGTCAACATTGATAGTAGGCCTCACGACCTCGTTTTTTGCCCAAAAAGCAAAACACCTTTTACATTGGTCTTCATGTCTATTTAACAGCCGCGCCCTATAAAACCTACTGTCAAGCTTCACAGTTGACTTTCCAGCTATTCTCAAGGCGATAAAAAACCCTAAAGATAAAATCTTTAGGGTTTTTTAGTTTCGTACTATGAAATGACTAAATTAATGATGCTCACGCGTCGCGCGGAACTTCACATCCGGCCAGCGCTCTTCCATCAGCGCCAGGTTGACCCGGGTCGGGGCCAGGTAGGTCAGGTGACCGCCGCCGTCGATGGCGAGGTTTTCCACCGCCTTGTTGGAAAACTCCTCCAGTTTCTTCTTGTCACTGCAATCGATCCAGCGCGCGGAGTACACGGTGATTGGCTCGTAGGAGCACTCGACCTTGTATTCCTCTTTCAAGCGGCTGGCCACCACATCGAACTGCAGCACACCGACGGCGCCGAGGATGATGTCGTTGCTGCGCTCGGGGAAGAACACCTGGGTCGCGCCCTCTTCGGCCAATTGCTGCAAACCCTGGCGCAGTTGCTTGGACTTGAGCGGGTCGCGCAGGCGTACGCGGCGGAACAGTTCCGGGGCGAAGTGCGGGATACCGGTGAAGCCCAGTGCCTCGCCTTCGGTGAAGGTGTCGCCGATCTGGATGGTGCCGTGGTTGTGCAGGCCGATGATGTCGCCGGCAAACGCTTCTTCCAGTTGTTCACGCTCGGAGGAGAAGAACGTCAGGGCGTCGCCGATGCGCACGTCCTTGCCGGTACGCACGTGACGCATCTTCATGCCCTTTTCGTATTTGCCGGAGCAGATACGCATAAAGGCGATACGGTCGCGGTGCTTGGGGTCCATGTTCGCCTGGATCTTGAACACGAAACCGGTGAATTTTTCTTCGACTGGCTCAACCGTGCGCTCGTTGGCAACCCGCGCCAGAGGCTTGGGCGCCCAGTTCACGACCGCATCAAGCACGTGATCGACACCGAAGTTGCCCAATGCCGTACCGAAGAACACCGGGGTCAACTGGCCGTCGAGGAATTCCTGCTGGTTGAATTCGTGGCAGGCGCCCTGCACCAGCTCAAGTTGGTCGACAAACCGGTCGTACTCGTCACCCAGGTGGGCGCGGGCTTCGTCGGAATCGAGTTTCTCGATGATTTTCACGTCGGTGCGTTCATGACCGTGGCCGGCGGTGTAGACAATGATGTAGTCGTCGGCCAGGTGGTACACGCCCTTGAAGTCGCGGTAGCAACCAATCGGCCAGGTAATCGGCGCAGCCTTGATTTTCAGGACGGCTTCGATTTCATCGAGCAGTTCGATCGGATCACGGATATCACGGTCGAGTTTGTTGATAAAGCTGACGATCGGCGTGTCACGCAGGCGGCAGACATCCATCAGCGCGATGGTACGTGGCTCAACGCCCTTACCACCGTCGAGGACCATCAAGGCCGAGTCCACTGCGGTCAGGGTGCGATAGGTATCTTCGGAGAAGTCTTCGTGGCCCGGGGTGTCGAGCAGGTTGATCATGTGTTCGCGGTAAGGGAACTGCATGACCGACGTGGTAATGGAAATACCCCGTTGCTTCTCCATCTCCATCCAGTCGGAAGTGGCATGGCGATCAGACTTGCGGGATTTCACCGTGCCGGCCACAGCGATCGCCTTGCCCATCAGCAGGAGCTTTTCGGTGATGGTGGTTTTACCGGCATCGGGGTGGGAAATAATGGCGAAAGTGCGGCGTTTCGCGACTTCGGCGGCCTGGTGGGTCATGGGAAATCGCCTGGCAGGTGAGTCAAAAAAGGGCGGCGAGTATAGCGTAAATCAAGGCACCCAGACCACCGCTCACCCGATTGGGGGTGGCTAAATGCTGCCAATTATGGAACCTTTTAAAAGGCGGAGACGTCCACTCCCCTGTTATCGCATTGGTAACAGAGGCTGAAATATCAGCAAGTTAGCCTGACGGGGCTGCGCTCATGGTTCGACCAAACGCCGTATTGCCGGCATTGGCGAGCTGCTTTTCGCGACCACATTGACCGGCAGCCAGGAATGGCAATGCCACACGGGAATGTGCTCGCCGACTGAAATAAAGGAGTCCGCCTGTGGCTATTCGCTATGGCAAAGGGCTGATAGGAGGAGCGGTTGTCGTCGCTCTCCTGGCCCTGCTGATCCACTGGATCGGCATCAACACGATCGAGATGTACCGCGACGATTTGTTGTTTTACCTGCAAGCACACCTGATCCTCGTTCTAGTCTCCATGCTGGCCGCCCTCGTTGTAGGGATTCCCGCCGGTATCCTGCTCAGCCGACCGAATATGGTCGGGCGCGCAGAACGTTTCATGCAGATCTTCAACATCGGCAACACCGTCCCTCCCCTGGCCGTACTGGCCATCGCCCTCGGCGTCCTCGGCATCGGCATGGGCCCTGCGATCTTCGCCCTGTTCCTCGCCTCCTTGCTGCCAATCGTGCGCAACACCTATGAAGGCCTGAAAAACGTGCAGGGCTCCCTGAAGGAAGCGGCCGTCGGCATCGGCATGACCCCGCGCCAGGTGTTGTTTCGCGTCGAACTGCCCAACGCCGTGCCGATCATCATCGGTGGCGTGCGTGTGGCCCTGGCGATCAACGTCGGCACCGCACCGCTGGCGTTCCTGATTGGTGCCAACAGCCTGGGCAGCCTGATCTTCCCCGGCATCACCCTGAACAATCAGCCGCAATTACTGCTCGGCGCCGCGTGTACCGCGCTGCTGGCCTTGCTGCTTGACGGCCTGGTGACCATGGCCAGCCGCCTCTGGCTGGAACGCGGAGTGCGTGCGTCTTAAGGCTGGGTAAAGGAATCGACATGAAAAAAATAAGCTTGATATTAGGCTGCGTCCTGCTGTTTGCAGGCATTGCGCAAGCCGCTGAAAAACCGGTGATCCGCATCGGCGCCCGAGTGTTCACCGAGCAGACCCTGCTCGCGGAAATCACCTCCCAGTATCTGCGCACCAAGGGTTACGACACCCGCGTGACCGGTGGCCTGGGCAGCAACCTGGCGCGCAGTGCCCAGGAAAGCGGGCAACTGGACCTGATCTGGGAATACACCGGCGTGTCCCTGGTGGCCTACAACCATGTGGACGAAAAACTCGACAGCGAACAGTCCTACGCACGGGTCAAAGAACTCGACGCGAAAAAAGGCCTGGTCTGGCTCTCGCCATCGAAGTTCAGCAACACCTACGCCCTGGCACTGCCAGAAAAAGTGGCCGCCGAGCACCCGCAGATCAATACGATCAGCGACCTGAACAACGCCATGCGAGAGGACACCAAGGAGCACCGCCTGGTGGCTCTGGACACCGAGTTCGCCAACCGTTCCGACGGCATGGCCGGCATGGTCAAGCTGTATGAGATGAACCTGACCCGCGAAAACACGCGCCAGATGGACGCCGGCCTGGTCTACACCGCGCTGCGTAACGGCCAGGTGTTTGCAGGGTTGGTGTACACCACTGACGGGCGCCTCAACGCCTTCAAGTTGAAGCTGCTGGAAGATGACCTGCATTACTTCCCGGACTACACCGCCGCGCCCGTGGTGCGTCAGGTTTATCTGGATGCCCACCCGCAACTGGCCGCCGAGCTCAAGCCACTGGCGGCGCTGTTCGACGATGAAACCATGCGCCAGTTGAACGCGCGGGTCGACGTCGACCATGAAAGCCCGTCCGCAGTTGCCGCTGATTTCCTGCGCCAGCACCCACTCAACTAAAGAGGAGAAGACATGGAATTTTTGAACGCCTTTTCCCATCTTGATTGGGCCCAAGTCCTGCACCTGACCTGGCAGCACATCACCCTGGTCGGTATCGCCGTGATCCTCGCAATTGTCGTCGGCGTGCCCCTGGGCGTGCTGATGACCCGTTTCCCGACCCTCGCTGGCCCGTTGCAGGCCAGTGCCACGGTGTTGCTGACCGTGCCGTCCATCGCCCTGTTCGGCCTGCTGCTGCCGTTCTACTCCAAGTTCGGCCAGGGCCTGGGGCCGATGCCGGCGATCACCGCTGTGTTCCTCTACTCGCTGTTGCCGATCATGCGTAACACCTACCTGGCCCTGACCGGCGTGGAGCCTGGGATTCGCGAAGCCGCCAAAGGCATCGGCATGACCTTCGGCCAGCGCCTGCGCATGGTCGAGTTGCCCATCGCGGTGCCGGTGATCCTCGCCGGCGTGCGCACTGCCGTGGTGATGAATATCGGTGTGATGACCATTGCCGCCACCATCGGCGCCGGTGGCCTGGGTGTACTTATTCTGGCTTCCATCAGCCGCAGCGACATGTCGATGCTGATCGTTGGCGCCGTGCTGGTCAGTCTCCTGGCCATCTTCGCCGACCTGCTTCTGCAATGGCTGCAACGCTCGCTGACTCCAAAAGGATTGCTCAAATGATCGAACTTCAAAACCTGTCCAAGACCTTCCAAAGCAACGGCAAGACCATTACTGCCGTTAACGATGTGAGCCTGACCGTCAACGAAGGCGAAATTTGTGTGTTCCTCGGCCCATCGGGTTGCGGCAAGAGCACCACGCTGAAGATGATCAACCGCCTGATCCGCCCGACCTCGGGCAAGATCCTGATCAACGGCGAAGACACCACCGACCTCGATGAAGTGACCCTGCGCCGCAACATCGGCTATGTGATCCAGCAGATCGGCCTGTTCCCCAACATGACCATCGAGGAAAACATCGTGGTGGTGCCCAAGCTGCTGGGCTGGGACAAGCAGAAATGCCATGACCGCGCCCGCGAATTGATGAGCATGATCAAGCTCGAACCCAAGCAGTATCTGCACCGCTACCCGCGCGAGTTGTCCGGCGGCCAGCAGCAACGGATCGGCGTGATCCGCGCCCTGGCGGCCGATGCGCCGCTGCTGTTGATGGACGAACCGTTCGGCGCGGTCGACCCGATCAACCGCGAGATGATCCAGAACGAGTTCTTCGAGATGCAGCGTGCGCTGAACAAGACCGTGATCATGGTCAGCCATGACATCGACGAGGCGATCAAGCTCGGCGACAAGATCGCAATCTTCCGCGCCGGCAAGCTGTTGCAGATCGACCACCCGGACACTCTGCTGGCCCATCCTGCCGACGAATTTGTCAGCAACTTTGTCGGCCAGGACAGCACCCTCAAGCGCCTGCTGCTGGTCAAGGCCGAAGACGCGGCGGACAACGCCCCGTCGGTCAGCCCGGAAACCCCGGTAGCCGATGCCCTGGAGTTGATGGACGAGCATGACCGGCGCTATGTGGTGGTCACTTGCGCCGAGAACAAGGCGCTGGGGTATGTGCGACGTCGCGACCTGCATCGTCAGACCGGCACCTGCGCCCAGTACCTGCGCGAATTCAACGCCACGGCGGCGTTTGACGAGCACTTGCGCATCCTGCTGTCACGGATGTACGAGTTCAACCGTTCGTGGCTGCCGGTGATGGATGCCGAGCGGGTGTTTTTGGGGGAAGTGACCCAGGAGTCTATTGCCGAGTACCTGAGCTCCGGCAAGTCCCGTGGGGGCAAGACCAGTATTGTGTCGCCCGCAGAAACCGCCCAGGCCTGACCTGACACCACTCGGTCAAAACTGTGGGAGCGGGCTTGCTCGCGAAGACGGCGTGTCAGCCACTGAATAGGGTGCTGAACCACCGCCTTCGCGAGCAAGCCCGCTCCCACATTTAGTTCTGCTGGGTGTCAGGAAATAGCCTGATTCCTCTTCTTTGGGGAACATCAATCCGTCACACCGGTCGGTTACATAAGTAGCTGCACTGCGCCTCGCGACGAACGCGTGCACAAACGCGACATTTTTAGTTGATCTCAAGCTCCTCACGCCCTAAAGTTCGCGCCGAACGTCCATGCTGGAAACGATCCATCCGGCTCAAGTACTGACGACGAGACAGCAAGGCCAAGGGAAGCTTATCCCATGGCCTTTTTGCTTTCGGCGACATGCCTTGGGAAGTAGGCGAACCAAAGTGGGGATACGGAGGACGTTCATTTGCACCCATTGATCAATTTAGTTTGCCCTTAGGAGTTCCCAGCATGTCGATCAACGTCGAAGACTATTTCGCGCGCGCCACGTTTGACAAAATGAAGGCGTTCGCCGACAAGCAAGAAACCCCGTTCGTGGTGATCGACACCGCGATGATCAGCCAGGCCTACGATGACCTGCGCGCCGGTTTCGAATTCGCCAAGGTGTACTACGCCGTCAAGGCCAACCCTGCCGTCGAGATCATCGACCTGTTGAAAGACAAGGGTTCGAGCTTCGACATCGCCTCGATCTACGAGCTGGACAAGGTCATGGACCGTGGTGTCAGCGCCGACCGTATCAGCTACGGCAACACCATCAAAAAGTCCAAGGACATCCGCTACTTCTACGAGAAGGGTGTGCGCCTGTTCTCCACTGACTCCGAAGCCGACCTGCGCAATATCGCCAAGGCCGCGCCGGGTTCGAAAGTCTATGTGCGCATCCTCACCGAAGGCTCGACCACGGCTGACTGGCCTTTGTCGCGCAAATTCGGCTGCCAGACCGACATGGCCATGGACCTGCTGATCCTCGCGCGCGACCTGGGCCTGGTGCCCTACGGCATCTCGTTCCACGTCGGTTCCCAGCAGCGTGATATCAGCGTGTGGGACGCGGCTATTGCCAAGGTCAAGGTGATTTTCGAGCGTTTGAAAGAAGAAGACGGCATCCACCTCAAGCTGATCAACATGGGCGGCGGCTTCCCGGCCAACTACATCACCCGCACCAACAGCCTGGAAACCTATGCCGAGGAAATCATCCGCTTCCTCAAGGAAGACTTCGGTGATGAACTGCCGGAAATCATCCTGGAGCCAGGCCGTTCGTTGATCGCCAACGCCGGGATCCTGGTCAGTGAAGTGGTGCTGGTTGCACGTAAATCGCGCACCGCCGTCGAGCGTTGGGTGTACACGGATGTGGGCAAGTTCTCCGGCCTGATCGAAACCATGGACGAAGCCATCAAGTTCCCGATCTGGACCGAGAAAAAAGGCGAGATGGAAGAAGTGGTCATCGCCGGTCCTACCTGCGACAGCGCCGATATCATGTACGAAAACTACAAGTATGGCCTGCCGCTGAACCTGGCCATTGGTGATCGCCTGTACTGGCTATCGACCGGTGCGTACACCACCAGCTACAGCGCAGTTGAATTCAACGGCTTCCCACCGCTGAAATCCTTCTACGTGTAAGCGCATTGCAAATAAAAAGCCCATGACATGTCATGGGCTTTTACATCTTTATACGACGATATCTTTGCGAGCAACTTTCCCCTGGACATCAATGTACATGTCCATCCTGCCATCCCCCTTGGTATCGACCCTAAAAAGCGTTCGCTGAAACTCACGGTCGTAGCTCACGAGCACATCACCAGGCTTGGAAATATACGTCGGATTAAGCGGGTCTTGCGGTTTACTGTGATCAAGAGGCAACTTGGAGCAAAATTTCAGCGGGCCTAATTGCTGGCGCAATCCTGAAAAGTCGAGTTTGTCCTTGCCGCTGGTAAAATCCATTACCCAGTTCGGCTTACCACTGGACGTAGTATCAAAAACAAAGGTATTCCCGCCCTTCCCCCCCCACATCTGCGCTCCACCACTGCCGCCATACAGGATATCGCTATCGGGGCCGCCTCGAAGAACATTGAAGGCATCATTGCCAATCAGCGTGTTCTTGCCTTTGCCGCCCCTGGCTTCTTCGATCGTCACACCATTGGCAATTCCGACGTTATTCCTCAATCCACCGACCGAAGAAAAAGAACCCGCGTTGAGGTTTATCGTCTGCGCTTGACTGAACCCAGAGAAATCGAGGGTATCCCAGCCGTCGCCATCCCACACGGCGAACAACGGTTTATCTTCGGCAGTTTTCAGGCTGTAGTGATCACGGTCAGTATTGGAGTTGAAACCGTAGGTTGTATCGCCTTTGCGTGTGGAGTAATTGGCACCATATTTTGATTGAACTGCCTGCATATCATCCATCATCAGACTGACTGGCATCACAGTATCTTCGGCATCACTCAGCAATGGCGTGTTGTAGCTCATTACCGTGTAATTATCCCAATTTTCCGCATAATCTGGAATTTGCGTTTTTTCATTCTCATCACTCCCCGAATGCTCCAGACCAAGGCTATGTCCCAGTTCATGAATCAGGGTAGAACGCCAATAATTGTCCCCATGTGTGCTTTTATCATCATCGGCCCAGTTCCCGAATTTGCTCGTCTGGTCCAGATTGCGCATCCAGAGACTTCCTTGGTGCACTGGATCCTTCGGGTCCGGATAGTAAGCAAACCCGCGAACAGAGGTGGCTTGGTCGCCAGCGCTATACCCTCTGTGGGTCAGATGCCCCTCACCACCGCCCCCCGTTTTTTCGGTGAACGTTACATTGGCAACATCGGCATACTCTTGTTGCGCCGCCCTGACATATTCCTTCTGCCTGAGACTCATCGGTACGATTTTTTCGAGCTTGGCTGCAGCTGTGTCACTCTTAAGTTTTTCGAACTCGTTTGGCTCGGCTGTGGAAAACTCATAGGTGAGCTCAATCCTGCCATTATGATTGCTATCAACCCAGCGCTTATCGCTTCGGTTAAGCCGGTCTGCAACCTGCGCGCTGGTCAGTGACGGCTCATCATCTGCAGACTTTTTTGTAACTCCACGCTTATCGTTTTCAAGAATCCGTTGAACTTCCTCATATCCCGTACGATCAGGTGCCTGATTGATTAGCATAATGAAAACTCCTGAGGCTCAGTAGAAACCGTGTTTTTCTAGAAAGCACCGTCCCCACGATTTGTGGAAAAGAGGCACAACTTTGCCACGCATCTACCCAGGAACTTATAAGCTGCATCTGCATGAAACATCAGAACCATCGGCTCCATCTGTAGTCTTTACAACCCCATTCCCTTAAGACGCATCACAAGCACCCGTGACGCTTTACTCGCAAACCAACTCAAGGGCTCGCAAACGATAGGCCTCAGACAACGCTCGAATCTGTGGGTGTTCCACTTGCGCTAGCACCTTGGTTGCCAGCCGCAAAAACTTCAGGTTCCCGCCCTCCAGCGCCTTGCGCAACCACTCCAGCGCAACCTCGACCTGGCCTTGATCTGCCAGCACCGCCGCATAACTAAACTGCCCGCGAAAGTCCCCACCCTCCGCCGAGCGGCGATACCAATCAAGCGCTGCGGACACGTCCTGGGCGCAGAACTGCCCTTGCTCCAGGTAACGCCCCAGCAGGTTCATCGACTTGGCATGCCCCAGTTCGGCAGCCTGGCGATAACAGGCCAATGCCTGCTGTTGGTCTAACGTCACGCCGCGCCCAGTGGCCAGCAGGTTGGCGTAGTTGTACAAGCCCCAATCCAACCCGGCTTCTGCGGCCAGGCGGTATTCCCCGGCGGCGGCCACCGCATCGGCGGGGCAACCCCAGCCATGCTCCAGGCAGCGCCCCACCATATTGCGTGCCATCCGGTGGCCGCCCCGTGCAGCGATCCGGAACAAGCGCAACGCCAGCGCCTCATCGCGCGCGATACCACGCCCGTCCAAAAGGATTTGCCCCAGCAGCGCCTGGGCGTCGAGCACGCCCTCCTTCGCCGCCATCAGGATCGCCTGAGCCGCACGGGCCGGGGACTCTTCGAGCATGGCCCGCAGTTGTTCACCGTCGAGGGTTTCTTCGCGGCGCAGGTGAAAAACCATGCTCAGACCTCGACCCAGCGACGCAACAGGTTGTGATAAGTGCCGGTGAGCTGGATCAGCGCCGGGTGATCCGGTACGTCACGGGTCAATTGCTGGATCGCACCGTCCATTTCAAACAGCAAGGTGCGCTGGCTGTCTTCACGCACCAGGCTCTGGGTCCAGAAAAACGAGGCATAGCGTGTGCCACGGGTCACGGCGTTGACTTTGTGCAGGCTGGAGCCTGGATACAGCACCATGTCACCGGCTGGCAACTTGACCCGCTGCAGGCCGAAGGTGTCCTGGATCTCCAGTTCACCGCCGTCGTACTCGTCCGGATCGCTGAAAAACAGCGTGGAGGACAGATCGGTGCGCACCCGCTCCGGGCTGCCCTTGGGCTGGCGCACGGCGTTGTCGATATGAAAGTCGAAGCTGCCACCGGCGGTGTAGCAATTGAGCAGCGGCGGGAAAACTTTGTGCGGCAGTGCTGCCGACATGAATTGCGGGTTTTGCCACAGGCGATCGAGCATGGCTGCGCCGATTTCCTTGGCCAGTGGATGGCCTTCGGGCAATTGCAGATTGTGCTTGGCCTTGGCCGACTGATGCCCGGCGGTGATCTTGCCGTCAGCCCAGTCCGCCTGTTCCAGGGCTTCACGAATGCGCAGGACCTCTTCGCGAGAGAACAGGCCGGGAATATGCAGCAGCATGAGGCGTTACCTGAGAGCAGAGGGACGTCAATGGTATTGATTCTTATTGACTGTGTAAAACCCTGATCGGACGAGCAGACGCATGAGCCAATAAAAACCGTAATTTCCCAAGTGTAAATTTTGTAAATGCAGTGCAAATAGCAACGCATCTCAATTGCTATACATAATTGATTACAATATATTTCGCGACCTTCACATCCTTGGGGTAAGGAATTTCATGTCGCGCACAATTACAAAAGCACCGATCAGTTCACCGCGCCTGCTGGCTTCGGCCATTGGCGTGGCCATCAGCGCCAGCTCCGTAGCCCATATGGCTCAAGCGGCCGAAGAGACCGAACAAAAAGGCGAGCGCAACAGCATTTCCCTCGGTGCCACCAGCATCACCGGCCAGGAACAGGACGCAACGTCGTACCAGACCGAAAAAGCCTCTTCGCAGAAATACACTGCACCACTGGTCGACACCCCGCGCTCCGTCACCGTGGTGCCGGCGCAGGTACTCAAGGACACCGCCGCGACCTCGCTGCAAGACGCCTTACGCACAGTGCCAGGCATTACCTTTGGTGCCGGTGAAGGCGGCAACCCCCAGGGCGACCGTCCATTTATCCGCGGTTTCGATGCCCAGGGCGACACCTACCTGGACGGCGTGCGCGACACCGGTGGCCAGAGCCGGGAAATTTTCGATATCGAGTCCATTGAAGTCAGCAAGGGCCCGAACTCTTCGTTCGGTGGCCGTGGCTCGGCCGGTGGCAGCCTCAACCTGGTGAGCAAGACCCCACAAGCGCGGGACTTCCTCAACGGCGGCTTTACCTACGGTTCGGACCAGACCCGCCGCTATGCCCTCGACGTCAACCGCCAGTTCCTCGACACCGCCGCATTCCGCCTGAACCTGATGAGCCACGAACAGAACGTGGCCGGTCGCGACGCGGTCAATTACGACCGCTGGGGCGTGGCACCGTCGCTGACCTTTGGCCTGGGCACCCCGACCCGCGTCAACCTCAGCTACTACCACATGGAAAGCAACGACCTGCCGGATTCGGGGATTCCCTACAGCTACAGCAGCAGCGCTGCAAACGCTGCCCACGTGCATGACAAACCCACCGACGGCGGCGACAGCAGCAACTTCTACGGCCTCAAGGATCGTGACTTCCGCAAGACCCGCGCCGACATCAGTACGTTCTCCATCGAGCACGACCTGAACGACAACATGACGATCAAGAACACCCTGCGCCACGGCAGCACCGGCCAGGACTACGTGCTCACTCAGCCGGATGACAGCCAGCACAACGTCAACCAGTTCGGTACCGTGTGGCGTCGGGCCAACAGCCGCGTGTCCACCACCACGACCACCACCAACCAGACCGATCTGTTTGGCAATTTCCAGGCCCTGGGCTTCAAGCACAGCTACTCCACCGGCCTGGAATTTACCGGAGAAGAAACCCGCGTCAGCGGTTATACCGTCAGCCCCAATAGCAACCCGGTTTGCACCGTGGCCGGTGGCGGCAAGGGCGGCCAATGCACCTCGTTGAGCAACCCGAACCCGGACGATGCCTGGACCGGCAGCGTCGCCCGCAACTACCTGGGTACCAACACCAAGGCCACCAGCCGCGCCGCCTATGTATTCGACACCATCGAACTCGACCCGCAATGGCTGCTAAACGTCGGCCTGCGCTACGACACCTTCGACACCGAGGCCAATAGCAACGCAGCCACCGGCCGCACCAAGCTCAAGGACGACAGCCAGTTCTTCAACTGGCAGGCCGGCCTGGTCTGGAAGCCAATGGAAAACGGTAGCATCTACACCTCCTATGCCACGTCGGCCTCGCCTGCTGGCGGCCTGGTGGGTGAAGGCGTCGACTCCAACGCAATCCCAACCGGCATCAACACCAGCGACCTGAAACCAGAAGAAACCGTCAACTACGAGCTAGGCACCAAGTGGGACCTGTTCCACGACCGCCTGTCCCTGACCGCTGCGGTGTTCCGTACCGAGAAGAAAAACGCGCGCATCCTGGTGAACTCCAACACCTATGAGAACGCTGGCGAGTCCCGCGTCGATGGCCTGGAGTTGTCGGCCAGCGGCAAGCTCACCGAGCAGTGGCAAGTGTTCGCCGGCTACAGCTACCTGAAAAGCGAGCTGGTAGACCCGGGCAAAAACGGCAACCGTCAGGGCGTCGTCACTGCCGGTTCCAACAAAGGCAACGAAATGCCCAACACGCCGAAGAACGCCTTCAGCCTGTGGACAACGTATGACATCACCTCGAAGCTGACTGTCGGCGGCGGCGCGTTCTATGTCGACGACGTCTACGGCGACGCGGGCAACACCGTCTACGTGCCGTCCTACACCCGCTACGACGCCATGGCCAGTTACAAGCTGACCAAGAACGTCGACCTGCAGTTGAACGTGCAGAACCTGACCGACAAAACCTACTACGACAAGGCCTACGGCGCGCACTTCGCCAACCAGGCAGCCGGTCGTACGGCGCTGTTGACCACCAGCTTCCACTTCTAAGCGGCTGGACGTTTCATGCAAAAGCCCCGTGCATCGGATGCCCGGGGCTTTCGTATGTAAAAAAGAATCTTTCTCGACAACTCACGGCATAATGCGCGCCGTAAAATTCATATCCAGCTCAGCGAGGCCGTCCGACGTGTTGAAGAAAACCCTATTTCAGTTGCACTGGTTTTTCGGCATTACCGCCGGGCTGGTGTTGGCCTTGATGGGGATCACCGGGGCTGCGTACTCGTTCCAGGATGAGATCCTGCGGGCACTCAACCCGACGGTGCTGACCGTGCAAAAGCAACCGGCCGGCGTGCTCCCACCGGCGGAACTGGTGCGCAAGCTCGAAGCCACCGAAGGCAAGGCCGTGTCCATGCTGTGGGTGGAAAGCGAAAGCGGCAACGCCGCACGGGTCTTCTTCACCCCGCCACCGGGCGAGCGCCGGGGCCAGATGCGCTACTTCGACCCGTACACCGGTGACTACCTGGGCGATGCCGTCGGCCAGGATTTTTTCGGCCTGATGCTGCAACTGCACCGCTTCCTGGCCATCGGTGACACCGGCCGGCAAATCACCGGTGCCTGTACGCTGATCCTGATTTTTTTCTGCCTCTCCGGCCTGTACCTGCGCTGGCCGCGCCAGGTGGCGAGCTGGCGTGCCTGGCTGACCCTGGACTGGCGCAAGAAAGGCCGCAGTTTCAACTGGGACCTGCACTCGGTGTTCGGCACCTGGTGCTTGCTGTTTTATCTGTTGGCCGCGCTCACCGGCCTGTA
The DNA here is from genome assembly GCF_900004755.1 of Pseudomonas sp. 25 R 14. Classification (NCBI taxonomy): domain Bacteria; kingdom Pseudomonadati; phylum Pseudomonadota; class Gammaproteobacteria; order Pseudomonadales; family Pseudomonadaceae; genus Pseudomonas; species Pseudomonas sp. 25 R 14. Next base: position 393,537 of record NZ_CVTS01000065.1, read on the forward strand.
CTGGTCCTATGAGTGGTACAGCAAGGGCCTGACCCGGTTATTGTCCGATGCCCCGCAAAACGAGCGGGTGCGCAACCGTGGCCCAGCGCCTGCGGGGCCAGCCCCCGTCGCCAACTACGACGCCATCTGGAGCAGCATCTACAGCACCGCCGGCCCGGACTTGAGCGCCTACAACATTCGTATGCCGCCCGTGGCTGGGCAACCGGCCACGGTCTACTACCTGTTGCAGAGCTCTCCCCATGACCGTGCGCTGAACCAGATCAACCTGGACCCGGCCACCGGCGTAGTCAAAAGCGTTGAGCGCTATGGCGACAAAAGCCTCAAGGCGCAATTGCTGACCAGCATCTACGCGCTGCATGTCGGCAGTTATTTCGGCCTGGTGGGGCGGATCATCCTCACCGTCACTTCGCTGTGCATGCCGTTGTTCTTTATTACCGGCTGGCTGCTGTACCTCGACCGCCGCCGCAAAAAGCGCCAGGTGCGCGATGCCCGCAAAAGCCTGGGCAGCAACCGCAGTGATGCACCCGCGTGGCTGATCGGTTTCGCCAGCCAGAGCGGCTTTGCCGAACAACTGGCCTGGCAGACCGCCGGCCAATTGCAGGCCGCCGGGTTGCCGGTGAAGGTGCAATCCCTGGGTAGCGTCAACGAAGATGATTTGCGCCAATCAGACCATGCACTGTTTGTAGTCAGCACCTTCGGCGATGGCGAAGCACCCGACAGCGCGCGCGGCTTCGAACGCAGCGTGCTGGGCAGCGACCTCAGTCTCAAGGGCCTGAACTACTCGGTGCTGGCCCTGGGCGATCGTCAATATGAACACTTCTGCGGCTTTGCCCGGCGCCTGCACTTCTGGCTGACCAACCAGGGCGGCAACGCCTTGTTTGCCCCGGTTGAAGTCGACAGCGGCGACGAGGACGCCTTGCGGCACTGGCAACAACAACTGGGCCAGATCACCGGCCACGCACCGGCAGCCGCCTGGGCCAGCGCCAGTTACGAAAACTGGACCTTGAGCCAGCGCACCCTGCTCAACCCGGACAGCAGCGGCTCGGGTGTCTACCTGCTGGGGCTCAACCCGCCCGCCCCGCGTGACTGGCTGGCCGGCGACCTGGTGGAAGTCATGCCGCGCAATTGCCCGTGGGCCGTCGAACATTTCCTCGATGGCCTGGGCATTGTCGGCACCGACGAAGTACTGATCGATGGCTTGGCGCACCCCCTGGAGCAGGTGCTTGCCGGCCGTCAGCTGCCGGACAATCGCGTACATCTGGTCGGCCTGCATGCGCGTTCCCTGGTGGATGCACTGGTGCCGTTGGCCATGCGCGAATACTCCATCGCCTCGATTGCCAGCGATGGTGTGCTGCAGTTGATCGTGCGCCAGGAGCGTCATACCGACGGCAGCCTGGGCCTGGCATCGGGCTGGCTGACCGAGCACGCACCACTGGGCTCGGCGATCAGCCTGCGCGTACGGCGTAACAGCGGCTTCCACCTGCCAACTGACCCGGTGCCGATGATTTTGCTGGGCAACGGCACCGGCCTGGCTGGTTTGCGCAGCTTGCTCAAAGCCAGGATTACCGACGGCCAACAGCGTAACTGGTTGTTGTTTGGCGAACGCAACATCGCCCATGACTACCACTGCCAGGACGAGCTGCAAGGCTGGCTGGCCAGTGGCGACCTGGCGTTGCTGGACCTGGCGTTTTCGCGGGATCAGGCAGAGAAGATCTACGTCCAGGATCGCCTGCGCGAATCCGCCGATGTGCTGCGCAAATGGCTGGCCGATGGCGCGGTGATTTATGTCTGCGGGAGTTTGCAGGGCATGGCGACTGGGGTCGATCAGGCCTTGGTTGATATCCTGGGAAGTGAGGCCGTAGAACGGCTGATCGAACAGGGCCGCTATCGCCGGGATGTCTACTGACCTACACCCATCAACCTGTGGGAGCGAGCAAGCCCGCTCCCACAGGTTTTATCAGCTCGGTTGGAGTTTTTGTTCGAATACCGAGACGCCATCCAGGTCGCGCAACGTGACCGTCAACTCTGTCGTCTGCCCATCGATCTGCACCTCCCCAAAAAACTGAAACCCGGCAAACGGCGAAGTGTTTTGCGCCGGCGGGGCCTTTTCAAACACCACCTGCGGGCCGAAGGTTTTATCCAGCGGGTTGGGCCCAAAGCTCCCCGCATTCAACGGCCCCGCGACGAACTCCCAGAACGGCTCGAAATCCTGGAACGCCGCCCGATCCGGGTGGTAGTGATGCGCCGCGCAGTAATGCACATCGGCAGTCAGCCACACATAGTTGCGCACCTGTTGCGCACGTAAAAAGCCCAGCAGTTCGGCAATTTCCAACTCGCGTCCCTGGGCCGGGCCCGGGTCGCCGTTGGCCACCGCTTCCCAGCGTGGCACACCGGGGCTGACCTCACCGTCGGGCACGCCAAGGCCGATGGGCATGTCGGCGGCGATCACCTTCCACTGCGCCTTCGACGCCTTGAGTTCACCCTTGAGCCAGTCCAGTTGCGCTCGCCCAAGAAACGGTTTTGCCCCGCCCAGGTTGTCATCGTTGGCCCCGCGATAGCTGCGCATATCCAGCACGAACACATCCAGCAACGGCCCGTAGCTGAGCTTGCGGTAGATACGTCCGCCCTGGTCGGCACTCTGCAAACGCATCGGTGCGTATTCCAGCCAGGCCTGGCGTGCACGGCCCACCAGGGCGGTGATGTCCTTGGTCTGGTAACGCTCGTCCAGTTGCTTGCCGGGCGACCAGTTGTTGACCACTTCGTGATCGTCCCATTGCCAGATCTGCGGCACCTGCGCATTGAAGCGACGCACGTTCTCATCCATCAGGTTGTAGCGATAGTTGCCACGGTATTCATCCAGGGTTTCGGCCACTTTGCTCTTGGCCTCGGTGGTGAGATTGCGCCAGATGCGCCCGCCTTCGGTGGTCACTTGGGCCGGCACCGGGCCGTCAGCGTAGATGGTATCGCCACTGTGGATAAAAAAATCCGGCAGGCGCAGGCGCATGGCTTCGTAGATGCGCATCCCGCCAATATCCGGGTTGATCCCGAAGCCTTGGCCGACGGTATCGCCGCTCCACACAAAGCGGATATCGCGCCGTTGTTGCGGCACGCTGCGCAGGTGACCGAACCAGGGCTCGCTGGCGACGCCCGTCTGGGCGTCCTCGAACTGTACGCGATAGAAGATCGCCTGGTCGGCTGGCAAACCGGTCAACTCGACGCGGGCGGTGAAATCGCTGCGGCTGTCGGCCAAGGGCGAGACGAACCTGCGTGGGTTGCTGAATACACTGCGGGTGTCCCACTCGACCACCATGCGCGCCGGTCGGTCGCAGCGGCTCCAGATCATTGCGCGGTCACCCAGCAAGTCGCCGGACTGCACGCCATCGGTCAACAGCGGCCGGTCCTTGACCGAAGCTATCACTGCCGGTGCCAGCCCCGGCAGCAACAGGCCGGCGCCGACACCCTGGATCACACGGCGACGGCCGAGGTTAAAGTGGCTCATGGGCTTCCCTCCAAGCATCAAAAGGGAAACTAAAGCATGGGCGGATGAAGCGCAGATGACATGCCGCGCCTACAGGGTCAGGCGAGTGCCAGTTCTGCCGCCTCCGGACGCTTGATCACGGCATACACCAACCCGGTGAGTAGGCTACCCGCGACGATCGCCAACAGATACAGCAGCGCATGATTGATCGTGTTCGGGATCAGCATCACAAACAGCCCGCCGTGAGGCGCCATCAACTTGCAGCCGAAGTACATCGACAAGGCGCCGGTCAATGCGCCACCGGCGATGCTGGCCGGGATCACGCGCAGCGGGTCCTTGGCCGCAAACGGGATGGCGCCTTCGGAGATAAAGCACATGCCCAGGATCAGCGCGGCCTTGCCGGCTTCGCGCTCGGTCTGGGCAAACTTGCGCCGGGCCAGGAACGTGGCGATGGCCATGCCAATCGGCGGCACCATGCCTGCCGCCATGGTGGCGGCCATCGGCGCGCCGCTCTGGGAGGCCAGCAGGCCAACAGAAAAGGCGTAGGCCGCCTTGTTGATCGGCCCGCCAAGGTCGGCGCACATCATCCCGCCCAACAGGATGCCCAACAGCACCGCATTGGTGGTGCCCATGGTGCTGAGAAAATCCGTCAGGCCCACCAGCATCTGCGCCACGGGCGGGCCGATCAGGTAGATCATCGCCAGGCCAGTGACCAGGCTCGCCAGCAACGGGATGATCAGGATCGGCTTGAGCGACTCCAGGCTCTGCGGCAACGGCACCGCACGGGTGATCAGCTTGACGCTGTAGCCGGCGAGGAAACCGGCGAAGATCCCACCAATAAAACCTGCGCCCAGGGTACTGGCCAACAGACCGCCGATCATCCCCGGCGCGAGCCCCGGACGGTCGGCAATCGAGTAGGCGATGTAACCCGCAAGTAGCGGCACCATCAGGGTGAAGGCATGGTCGCCGACGGTCTTCAGGGCCGCCGCCAGAGTGCCTGGCTCTTCGAAAGCGTGGATGCCGAAGACAAACGACAGGGCGATTAGCAGCCCGCCCGCCACCACCATCGGCAACATGAACGACACCCCGGTCAGCAGGTGTTTGTAGACCCCGGTTTTCTCCGGCTTGGCTGTCGCGCCACTGGCGGCGCTTTCCTGCCGGGCCTCGGCCAGGGCTTTATCGAGGATCGCGGCAGACTGCTTGAGCGCAATGCCGGTGCCACAACGATAGATTTTCTTGCCGGCAAAGCGCTCGGTGGCGACTTCGATATCGGCCGCCAGCAGCACCACGTCGGCGTCGCGAATGGCTTGTTCGCTCAAAGGCGTACGCGCGCCCACCGAGCCCTGGGTTTCCACCTGCAAGTCAAAACCCTTGGCCTTGGCGGCCTGCTGCAACGCTTCGGCGGCCATAAAGGTGTGGGCCACGCCCGTTGGACAGGCCGTGATAGCAACGATGCGCGGTGCGTTTTTTGCCGTCGGCACTGCAGCGCTGGCAACGTACAACTGGGCCTCTTGCGCGCCCCGTTGCAGCACCGCTTCAACGTCCTGCAACGCCTGGGCCGGGGTGCTCTGGTACACGCGTTTGCCGACAAAGCGCTGCATGTCCACCGGCGTGCTGGCGACCAGCAACACCCATTCGGCCGCGTCGAGAGTGGCCTGGGACAGTGCGCGTTCGGGGTGGTTTACATCCACCACTTCGACACTGGTGCTCCAGCCCTGGCGCTGCGCGGCGGCGTCCAGCAAACGGGCGCACAGCACACTGGTGACCATGCCGTTGGGGCAGGCGGTAACAATGGCTAACTTCATCACAAACCCTCTTATTGTTCTGTCAGCGGGCGCACAGCGACGCCGCTTTCAAGGCGCGCCAGTTGCGCGTCGTCGCTGATGCCGAAACCGATCTGCGTGACCGCCATGGCGGCTATCGCGGTGGCGCGGCGCAGGGTCTGCTCGGGCGCTTCGCCGCTGAGCAGGCCGTGCAGCATGCCCGCCAGCAAGGAGTCGCCGGCGCCCACGGTACTGGCGACGCTGACCTTGGGTGGTGTGGCGTGCAACGCTGCGCTCCGGCTGAACCAGTTCACGCCGTCGGCCCCGTGGGACACCACCACATGCTCCACGCCTTGGGCGTGCAAACGCTCAGCCGCCAGGGCTTGTTGGGCGACGGTCTGCGTGGGGCAGTCGAGCGCATCGGCGAGTTCTTCAGTGTTGGGCTTGATCAACCACGGCGCGGCCTTCAAGCCAGCGCGCAACGCTTGGCCACTGGTGTCCAGGGCGACTTTCAAACCAAGGTCCTTGAGCGTCTCCAGCAAACCCTGAAACCACTGCGGGCTGACGCCCCGCGGCAAACTGCCGGCGACCACCACTGCATCGAACTCAGGACCGATCACCGCGATCAGCTTGAGCAATTGTTCTTGTGCCTGCTCACTCACCTGCGGCCCCGGTGCGTTGATGTCGGTGACCCGGCCATCCTGCTCGGCAATCTTGATATTGCTGCGGGTTTCGCCCGGCACACGAATAAATGCATCGCCAAACCCTCGGCTGGCGATCAGGGCCTCGAAAGCCTGGGGGTTTTGCGCGCCGAGAAATCCACCCACGCTCACGTTATGGCCCAAATCAGCCAACACCTGCGCCACATTCACGCCCTTGCCCGCGGCATGGGTGAGCAGGGTTTCGCTGCGGTTGACCGCGCCCGGTTCCAGGCACGCCAAACGGACCGTCAGGTCCAACGCCGGGTTCAGCGTCAGGGTCAGAATCTTCGCCATTTACACGGCCTCCACAAGGGCACGCACTTGGGCCGGGGAACCCAGCGCCAGTGCTTGTTGCGCCAGGCTCCGGGCCTCGCTCAGACTGAATTCACGCACCCGCGCCTTCACTTCAGGAATACTGCGGGCCGACACACTCAACTCATCCACACCCAGGCCCACCAGCACCGGCACCGCCAGCGGATCCGCCGCCAACTCGCCGCACACACCGACCCATTTGCCATGGGCATGGGCCGCACGCACCGTGATGTCGATCAGTTGCAGCACCGCCGGGTGCAGGCCGTCAGCCTGGGCCGACAAGGTTGGGTGGCCACGGTCGATAGCCAGGGTGTACTGGGTCAGGTCGTTGGTACCGATGCTGAAGAAGTCCACTTCCTTGGCCAGCACCGGCGCCAGCAACGCGGCGGAGGGCACCTCGATCATGATGCCCAATTGCAAGTCCGCCACCGGGATTTCCAGGCGCAGGCGCTCGGTCATGTCGCGGGCCGCACGCCATTCATCAACGCTGCCGACCATGGGGAACATGATGCGCAACGGCCGGCTGTCCGCCGAGCGCAGCAGCGCGCGCAGTTGCGCCTCCATGATCTGCGGGCGTTGCAGGGTCAGGCGAATGCCGCGCACGCCGAGGAATGGGTTTTCTTCCTTGGCAATCGGCCAGTAAGGCAGCGGTTTGTCCCCGCCGACATCCAGGGTGCGCACCACCAGCGGCCGGCCGCCCAGGCCATCGAGCACATGGCGGTATTCGGCTTCCTGGGTGGCTTCATCCGGCGCTTGCGAATGGGCCATGAAAATCAGTTCGGTACGCAGCAGGCCAATGCCTTCGGCACCCTGCTCGACAGCGGCCGCCACCCCTGCGCTTTCGCCGATATTGGCGAATACTTCGACCCCATGCCCGTCGCGGGTCAAGGCCGGTTCATGGCGTTGCGCGGCGGCAGCCTGCAGGCGCTGTTCGCGGGTATCACGCTCTTGGGTGGCGCGCTGCAAGGTCGCAGCATCGGCATCCACATGCAGGCGCCCGCGTTGGCCGTCGAGCAACAGCGGCGTGCCCGAGGCCAGCAGCAGCACCGCGGGACCCGCGCCGACCAGCGCCGGGATCCCCAAGGCACGGGCAACGATAGCGCTGTGGGCGGTAGCGCCGCCGCGTGCGGTGAGGATCCCGGCGACCCGCGCCGGATCCAGCCGGGCAACGTCCGAAGGGCCGACTTCATCCATGACCAGAATGTAGGGTTCGTCCGGCTCTTGTGGGGTTTGCACACCACACAGTTGTGCCAGCACCCGACGGCCAATGTCGCGCAGGTCGGCAGCGCGTTCGGCGAGTAATGCGTCCTGCAAGGACTCCTGTTGCCTGGCGGCGGCTTCGATCACACTCATCCACGCCGCTTGCGCGCTTTCGCCTTGCTTGAGCCGGGTGTCGACTTCGTCGGTCAGTTCCGGGTCGTCGAGCATTTCCTGATGGGTGATGAAAATCTCGCGGATCGCCTTGGATTTGCTACGTTCGATCAAACCCTGGATATCGCCGCGCACATCGCGCAATGCCGCGGACAAACGCTCGCGCTCGGCGCTGGTCGACTCGCCGCGCAGTGGATAGTCAAACGGCTGCAACACTTGGATATGGGCCGGGCCGATGGCGATCCCAGGCGCGGCGGCGATGGCCTGGATCAGGCTGCCGGAAGCTGGCGCGCGCAGTGGCGGCTCGCTCTCGACCACGTCCAGCCGGGCACTGACGGCTGGCAGCGGCTCGACCTCTTCGCCCAGGCCGGCTTGCACCGCCGCCAATAGCGCGGGTAATGCGTCGTCGGCACTACCGGGTTCGGCGACAAATTCCAGCACCTGACCGCGTCGGGCGCCAAGGCTGAGCAACTTGCTCAGGCTCTTGACCGACACCGCGCCGCCCTGCCCGTCCACGATCCGCACGCGGATTTCACCGTCGAACTGCTTGGCCAGTTGCGCCAGGACCTTGGCCGGCCGCGCATGCAGGCCGTGGGCGTTGGCCAGGGCGATGCGCGCGCTGGGCCAGTCGACAGGCAGTTCGCCACCCAGCACTTCGAGGACCGCTCGGCTGCTGGTGGCCCGCCCCAGTTCCTGGCCGCGCCCTTCAATCAGCAAGGCGCACAAGCGCTCAAGCAATGCCTGATGAGCTTCGCCGAGGCTGGCCAGGCAAAACAGGCCGCTCAACGGTTGGCCCAGGTAGCGCATGGGTTTGTCCGGGGTGACAAAGGCCAGGCCCGGACGCTTGACCGTTTGTTCGCTGTGCAACCACCACAGGCCATCGCCCAGGGGCAGGGCATCGACTTGCTGTAGCACGGCGGCGAAGCCATTGCTCACACAGTCGGCCTGGCGCAGCAGGCGAGCGCCGCGCCACACCAGTTCTTCAAAATCGTCGGCGGATACGCCCAGGCCAATCATCTGGGCATCCAGCGCCAGTTCCTGCGGCGCACCTTGCAACAGCTTGAGCAAGGCCTCGGCCGAGGTGGCGCGGCACAGCGCCTGGCCCAGGTCGGTTTCGCCAAGGGCACGGGTCAGCAGTTGCAGCAGGCGCAGGTGCTCGTCGGATTTGGCGGCAATGCCAATCGCCAGGTAGACGATCTGGCCATCGCCCCAATCCACACCTTGGGGAAACTGCAACAGGCGCACGCCGGTGGCGAACACCTGATCGCGGGTTTCGGGGGTGCCATGGGGGATCGCAATACCTTGGCCGAGGAAGGTCGAGCCTTGCGCTTCACGGGCTTGCAGGCCGCTCAGGTAACCTTCGGCAACCAAGCCATCGGCCACCAGTTTTTCGGCGAGTAGTTGCAAGGCAGCAGACTTATCCACAGCCACCTGGCCCATGGATATCTGCTCTACGGTGAGCTCAAGCATGCCTTTCTCCTAGTTAGTGCGGTGTGCGCACTAGGTATTGTTTTGATTAAACCGTGCAAAAATAACTGACTGAGTGGTCAATTGGCAGTAGGCACTCAGCAGCGATCATCGTAAAAATACGCCTGCTGAAACGTTTAATCTAGAATTTATGGCAGATTACTGAGTAATTCTGCATCCTTGAAGCACCACTCGGCACTTGAGTTGCGACAATGGTCGTGTGCAGGAATCGGTTACGATTGGACAAAATGTCGGGGCAAGCTCTAAAAAACAAGGAAATCCCGGTTTGAAACTCAGTGATATTGCACGCATAGCCGGTGTGTCCGTGACCACCGCCAGCTACGTCATCAATGGCAAGGCCGAACAGCAACGGATCAGCAGCGCCACCGTCGAACGGGTGCGCGCGGTGGTCGAGGAGCATGGCTTTACCCCCAACCCCCAGGCCGCCGGGTTGCGCAGCCGGCATACCCGCACCTTGGGGTTTATCCTGCCGGACCTGGAAAACCCCAGTTACGCACGGATCGCCAAGCTGTTGGAACAAGGCGCACGAGCCCGTGGCTATCAGTTGCTGATCGCCAGTTCCGACGACGATGCCAACAGCGAACGCCAGTTGCTGAAACTGTTCCGCGCGCGGCGTTGCGACGCATTGTTCGTTGCCAGTTGCCTGCCCGCCAGCGATGACTGTTATCGCGAGCTGCAAGCCAAGGGCCTGCCGGTGATCGCCATCGACCGGGTGATGGCGCCCGAGCAGTTCTGCTCGGTGGTCAGCGATGACCGCCAGGCCTGCCAGCAATTGACCAGCAGCCTGCTGCAACCGCTGCCCCGGCAGATCGTCTTGATCGGCGCCCACCCCGAATTGAGCATCAGCCAGGAGCGCGCAGCAGGTTTCCAGCAAGCACTGCACGACTTCAAGGGTGACATTCTGATCGAGCATGGAGAAGCCTTCAGTCGCGACTGTGGCCGCCAGTTGATGGAAGAACTCCTGCAACGCCTGGGGCATTTGCCCGACGCGTTGGTGACCACTTCCTACGTCCTGCTGCAAGGGGTGTTTGACGCGCTGCATGACTTCCCGCTCAAGTCCCGACCGCTGCGCCTCGGCACTTTCGGTGACACCCAGTTGCTGGACTTCCTGCCGCTGCCGGTCAACGCCATGGCCCAGCAACACGCGCTGATCGCCGATACGGCCCTGCGCCTGGCACTGGCGGCGATTGAAGAGCAGCACTACCAGCCGGGCGTGCATGCGATTGGCCGGACCTTCAAGCAGCGGATTCACGAGGCATAGGCGTGGAGCTGATCGACAGCCACACCCACCTCGACTTCGAGGATTTCGACGCTGATCGCGACGAGGTGCTCAAGCATAGCCGCCAGCTCGGCGTGCGGCGCATGGTGGTGCTGGGGGTGTACCAGCGCAATTGGCAGCGGTTGTGGGACCTGGCGCAACAAGACCCGGACCTGCATGTGGCCTTCGGCCTGCACCCGGTGTATCTGGATGAACATCGCTGCGCAGACCTGATCGAACTAGGTGACTGGCTGACGCGCCTCAAGGGCCACCGCCAGCTCTGTGCCGTGGGTGAAATCGGCCTGGATTACTTTCTTGAGCACCTGGACCGCGAGCGCCAGCAAACCCTGTTTGAAGCCCAGTTGCAGTTGGCTGCAGACTTCCAACTGCCGGCGCTGCTGCATGTGCGACGCAGCCACGCAGCCGTTATCTCTACCCTAAAACGCATCCGCCTGCCCCGGGGTGGGATCATCCATGCTTTCGCCGGCAGCCGCGAAGAAGCCCGTGAATACATCAAGCTGGGGTTCAAGCTCGGCCTGGGCGGCGCGCCGACCTGGCCCCAGGCATTACGCATGCACAAGGTCATCGCCCAACTGCCGTTGGAATCGGTGGTACTGGAAACCGACTCGCCAGACATGGCGCCCGCCATGTACCCCGGTCAACGCAACAGCCCAGAGCACTTGCCGGCAATCTGCAGCGCCCTGGCTGAACGGATGGGGATCAGCCCTTCAGCGCTGGCCGAGGCGAGCACCCGCAACGCCTGCGAACTGTTCAACTGGCCGCTCGATGATGGGGTTGACCGCCTGTAGCGTGAGGGTCATGCGATGCCGGTGGCGGGCGTAGCGCAGGGTGAGGAAGTGAATCAGGATCGCCACCAGCGATACGTTCAATTGCCCGACCTTGCTGATCAAGCCGACCCACTCCACCACCAGGGCCACCAACAAGGCCACGCAGGTCAACACGAGCATGCTTGGGCGCAGCAAGGCCAGGTTGTCCAGGGACTTCAACTGGCGCAGTTGCCTGGGACAATTGAGCAGCAGGACTTTGTGGCAATACGGACAGTCAAAAGGCTCGTTGAGGGCAATGGCATTGAGCTGCCAGGGCTTGAGTACGAAGGTGATATCGCAATGGGCGCAATGCCCTTTCACGCCTGGGGTTGTCGCGGTCATGGCCCTGCCTCCCGGAAGCGCTGGATGGGGTGTGAAACAAATTCTCACCCAATCTCGTTGCGAAAAAAGCTCACCCGGGAAAACAGGACATGCACCACACAGCTAACAGATAAAACCTACATCAAAGTCTTACACGCGAAATGCACCGATCAGCTTTTTCAGTTCAATCACCTGCAAAGACAATTGCCGACTGGCCTCTTCGGTCTGATGCGCACCTTGGGCCGCGTGCTCGCCAGCCCGATTGATCTCGACGATGTTCTGGTCGATGTCATGGGCCACCGCCGTCTGTTGCTCCACCGCCGCGGCGATTTGCTGGTTCTGATCGACGATCATCCCCACGGCGCCCAGGATATTTTCCAGGGCAAGTTGGACTTTTTCCGACTGCCCGACCGTACCGCTGGCCATTTTATGGCTGCTGCCCATGGCCTTCACCGCCGCACCCACGCCCTGGTGCAATTTGGCGATCATCTGCTCGATCTCTTCAGTGGAGTGCTGGGTGCGCCGGGCCAGGGTGCGCACCTCATCGGCCACCACGGCAAACCCACGTCCCTGCTCGCCCGCCCGCGCCGCCTCGATGGCCGCGTTCAAGGCCAGCAGGTTGGTTTGTTCGGCAATGCTTTTGATCACTTCCAGCACGCTGCTGATCGATTGACTGTCGATAGCCAGTTGATTGATCACCAGCACTGATTGGTCGATCTCGGACGCCAGTTGCGCGATGCTGCCCTGCTGGGATTGCACCAGGCCACGCCCGCTGAGGGTTTCATCGTTGACGCTGTGAGCACTGCTGACAGCCGCCGCCGCACTGCGCGCGACTTCGTGGGCGGTCGCCGACATCTGGTTCATGGCCGTTGCCACCTGTTCGATCTGGCTGCGCTGGCCCGACACCGCCTGATTGCTGCGCGCCGATACCGACTCCACTTGCCCGGCCTGATGCTCGACTTCCTGGACGGTGTGCCCTACCCGTTCAATCAGGTCGTGGATTTTCGCTACGGTGCCATTGAACACCTCACCCAACTCACCCAACTCATCGCGGCTCTGGGACTTGAAGCTGACCGTCATGTCCCCGGCGGCGACCTTATCCATCATCGCGCCCAGGCGGCGCAGGGTGGTGCGGGTCGAGGCGTAGAAGCCGCCGTACAGATAGAAGATCAACAGGAACACCGCCGCCAGCGCCGCAACCAGCACCACCATATGCGTACGGTTCTGGGCCAGGCGCTGTTGCAGCTGCTGGTCGAGGAAGGACAGGGTCGCATCGTCCAGTTGATAGGTCTTGGCCATCAAGGCTGTCACTTGATCATAAAAACCCTGCCACGGCGCCTCCAGGGTCTCGGCCATCACCACCTGTTCCTCGAACAGTTCGCTGCCCTGCTTGAGGCTGGCCTGGCTGGCTTGGGCCAAGGTATCCAACGCGTCATGGGCGGCCTTGCTGGAGTTCAGGGCGTCTTGCACTTTCAAGCCGTATTCAGCCTGGAGCTTTTCCAACTGTTGCAACAGTTCGTCAAAACGCGTGCTGGACGATGAGTTGAGAAAGCCCTGGCCCAGGGAGTACGCACCCATGGCCCGGCCCTCGCCCAAGGTCTGGGTGACTTGCGGGGTGACGCTGGTCACCAGTTCGCTGAGTTGGCGCACATCACCCTGCACATCACGGCTCAACCCCGACTGGCTGGCAATGATCTGGCTGAACATCTGCGCCTTGTTGAGCAACTTGCCAATCAGCGCACTTTTGCTCAACAACGAAGATTCGCTTTGCTGGACTTTGAAGGCCGCGATCATCTCGTCGCGCTTACCCTCAAACACCGCAACTTGCTCGGGATCGGCCGTCATCGCCTGGAAGCCTTGCAGGCGTTCAAGGACGCGCAGTTCCAATGCGCTGATCTGACTTTCGATATCGCCCGCCTTGCCCGCCTGGCCGAGGGTGGCGTTGATTTGTACCTGATTGTTCAGGGTTTCCAGGTCGCGGCGCAGGATCAGGCTGCTGCCCAGAAGGTCCAGGCTCTGTAACTCAACCTGCGTGCCCTGGAACTCACGCCAGGAGTCGCGCACCAGGTAATAGTTGGTCACCAGCATCGGCAGGAAAAACAACACGCTGATCAGGCTGAACTTCATGCCGAAGCTCAGGCGATTCATCAGCGCGATGGCGGGATAGAGCAAGCTCTTCACAGATGAACTCCCTTTTCTTTTATTTTTATTGAAGGCGCAGGGCAGCGGCAGAAAGCCACTATTGGGCGCGCTGTCTGTATAGCTTAAATCGGCGGGGAGTTTTGTAACTTAAGGTTAACGCGATCGGCGGCGCTTAATAGGCCGACCGATTTCTTGATACCAACACATCTTCCCTGTGGGAAATTGCTCTAATGCCAGTCAGTTAAGCGGTCATCGCCTTCTGTAGGAGCGAGCTTGCTCGCGAAAAACGTCAACGATAAGGCGTACTTACTGAATGAACGCGGCGCCTGTAAGTTCTTCGCGAGCAAGCTCGCTCCTACAAAGGGCGTTTCTCAGGGTAAAACAGTCCAGATCGCAAACCCGGCGTACCACAACACCGCCGCGCGCAGCAGCAGTTCCCACAAGCGATCCAGGCTGTTGATGCCATCTGCACCCACTACCGGCGGCGGAATTTCCCCGGCCACCAGGCCAACCTTTTCCACCAACTGCGCCGCACTGATATCCCAGTTCAGCAGCTCATGCAGCATGACCCGGCTGACCGCGACAAAATTGCCCACCAAGGCAAAGCTCGCTGCCAGCAACCGCACCGGTAACCAGTCGAAAGCATGGCGCAATTGCCCGGCGCGCTCGGCCACCAATGGGTTCTGACTGCGCTCACTGGCCAGCGCCAGCAAGCGGTAGGCCAGGGCCACCACAGGGCCGAGGAGGAAATACCAGAAAATCACCGCGAAAAAACTCTGGTAGGCCTGCCACAGCAAATGGCTCTGGACCCGCTCCAGCAGTTGCTCGCCACTGTCGGCGCCAATGGCCAGGTCGCGTTCGGCAACATGCTCAGCCGCTTGCAGGTCCCCCCGGCGCCAGGCATCACGAAACGGCCCGAGCTGGCCCAACAGATCACCGCGCCCCAGGCTGTAGATCACCACCAGCAGGTGCACCGGCAGTGCCAGCAAACCATAGGCCACCGGTTCCAGGACCAGCAGCAACAGCCCCAGCAGCGCCACCGGCAGCAGTACCAGCAGCGCCAGGATCAGCCAGGGTTGCTTGCCCAGCCGCGTGCTCGACTCAAGCCGGGCCAGCTCGCGCAGCCAGCGGCCATCGCGCTGTACCCGCTGACGCAAGGCCGAGAACTTCTCGATCCACACCGCCAGCACCAACACCAGAAAACTCATTGTGCATGTCCTCCTTCCTGCAAGGCGCCGCGAAAACGCGCCCAATCAAAAGCCGGTCCAGGATCGGTCTTGCGTCCTGGGGCGATGTCACTATGACCGCAAATGCGCTGGAGCGTGATGCCCGGGTAGGCGGCCAGCAATTGGCGACTCAGTTCGATCAAGGATTGGTACTGGGCATCGGTAAAGGGTTGGTCGTCGGTCCCTTCAAGCTCGATCCCCAGGGAAAAATCATTGCAGGTCTCACGCCCCTCGAAACAGGAAACACCGGCATGCCAGGCGCGGTCCTGGCAGGAGACAAATTGCGTCACCGCGCCATCACGCTCAATCAGAAAGTGCGCTGAAACCCGTAAGTCAGCAATACCTGCAAAGTAGGGATGTTCCGTGACATCCAGGCGATTCTGGAAAAACTCCTGCACTTTGCCCGTGGCGAACTGGGCCGGTGGCAAGCTGATGTTGTGCACCACCAACAAGGAAATCTCGCCGCCCGGGCGCTCATTGAAGTTGGGCGATGGGCAATGGGCAACGCCCTGGCACCAACCGCTGGTGGGGTCCAACTGCATACAGGTTCCTTGCGCAAGACTTGGGAGCACTCAGTATGCCGTGATCCGCCTGGCGGTTGCGATCACTTGGCGCGATTGAGTTGCCGCAGATTGCCAATCACCGACGCCAGTGCGCGGTCGAACAACAGCGCATCATCCAGGGTGCGCACCCCGCCACGCTTGAACTCCAGGGCCAGTTCGGTGCAGGTTTTTTCCAGCACTTTGAGGCCTGTGCGATTGACAAAGATATAGCTGTTGGCCGGCTCGATAATCGCCGTCAGCTTACAGCGCAGGGCATTGTCTTCATCTTCGCGGAACTCGACCCAACTGCCGATACGCAATTGGAGGACCTTGAGCAAATCGGGATCATCCTCTGCCAGGCTGACCGTCTCCACTGCCCCCAAGTCTTCGCGCACTTCAACCAGCGTCACGCTGGCAAGCGTTGCCCCCTGGAACGCCTGGGTATGCAGGGCTTGCAACTGGATAAAAAACTCCCGGGTAACAAAAGAGTCAAACGCCGCCTCGCTCAACCCCTCGCGCAGGGCCTTGAGCAACGCGGGTAATTGCTCCAGCAAGCGACGGCCGGCCTCGGTGTCCTCACTCAGGCCGACACTCCAGATCAGCTCATCCATGGTCCGCAACCGCGCCTGCCATTGTGGCGAGTGTTGCCCATGTTTTAGGCATTCAAGCAACAAGACCTGGCTCCAGGCCTGCTGCAGGAACTGCACCACGAAATGTGGCAAGACCTTACCCAGCAAGCGCTGATTGAGCGCATCCGCAACCCGCTGTCGGGCCTGTTCGGTGCGCGCGCGCCCTTCCTCGGCATCGCGGGTACGCTGTTCGAGCAGCTCACTGCGACGGCGCTCGTCCTGGGTAAACGCGGTGAACTCGTGCAGGAGTACCGAGAAAATTGCCGGGTCATCGACAAAATCGTTCAACAACCGCTGCACCACCTGCTCGATGCGCAGGTACAGGCTGTCACGCTGATAATCATCACGCTTGCCCCAGCCCATGGCGGCGGTCCCGATTTCATTGAGCAGGCGTCGTGCGGGGTGGTTGGCGCGGCTGAAAAAGCTCTTGTCCAGCACGGCCACTTTCAACATGGGAATCTGCAGGCGCGCAATCAAGGCCTTGAGGGAGTCAGGCAGGGTGCGGTCGTCGAGGATGAACTCGAACAACATGGCGATCAGGTTGATCACATCCTCATCGGCATCTTCGACTACCCGCGACTTTCCACTCTTGACGCTGACCCGGGTGAGCAGTTCTTCCAATTGGCGGCGCAGGTCAAAATCGTCCTCGACCGCAGGCTCCGGTACATATTGTTGCAAATGGGACAGCAGGCGCAGCAGGTCGCGGGTAGAGATAGGCTGGGCCTGGGCACTGGCCTCCAGGGTCGGGGCGACGCTGCCACGCACTGTCAGTAGCAGTTCTTGCAGGGCGGCGAAGACTTGTTGCTCGGCTTCGTCGGCTTGTGGGTCGACAGCCGGGGCGGCCTCGATGGGCGGGCGGGCCCTGCTGGCACGCTCGCCAGGACGCCGTGAAGGCACGGCCTTGAGTTCAGGCAGCACGCCCGTGGCGGCCAGCAACTGATTGGCTTCGCCGTACAGCAGGTCGGCATCGCTGAGTACGTACTTTTCAAACAGCTTCAAAATGATCAGCTTGACCCGGATCTCCACCCCCAGGCTGCGCCCGGCCCGCAGGAAGTACTCGCAGAGCATCGCCGGGCCAAGGGGGTTTTCCCGATCATCCAGGCGCTTGCCCAACAATACACCCAGGCGGGCGCTCAGTTGCCCCAGCGCCAGGCCGTCACGGTGCATGACCTTGTCGAGCATGGCCTCCAGGGCCACGGCTTTTTCCAGGTCGTCGGCGCACACGCCAGGCGTCTCGTCGTAGGAAACCGTCGGTAACAGCAACTCGCCTTGCCCAGCCTGCCCCAGGTTGGCGAACGCCGCGAAGAGCTGCTCCATGAACATACGTTCGAAGTTCTTGCGCTTGAGGCGCAGGTCGCGCATCGCCTCAAAGAAAATATTGTGGTCGGCGCTGTTGCGGGCCTTGTCGGCCATTTCGAACAGGGTGTCGTCGGCGTTATCGAACAACTCCTGCAAACCCCGGTCGAGTTGCTGCGTGGCCTTGTCACGAACCTGGAGCACGATCACGGGCAGGCGGGCAAGCGGCGACGGCATCGCGTGTGCAGCGATCTTGTTGATCGGCACCACCTTTGCGTCATTGTGCATGCTGGCCTCCTGGAACGACGGGGTTCGGTTGAGTGAACGATCACTGCAACCGCCGATGGAATACCGGCAGTTACCGCGATTATCTGTAGATCACCGAGACGTCAAAGCTATGACGCCAATTGCAAGGCGCGAGATTATCTTGCAAATAGCCCCTGTAGCGCCAGCAAACTCTGTAGGCGCTTTGTAATCAGGCAGGTTATGGCGGCATACCTTGGGTTCGGCGCTGCCATGCCCCTATAATCGAGGCACTTTGTATGTGGAGCCCGCTATGCCGAATCTACGCCTCGCCGACCTCACCGCCGAAATCGAAGCCAACGTGCGCCGCGCACTGCTGGAAGATGTCGGCAGCGGCGATATCACCGCGCAATTGATCCCCGCCGAACGGCTGGCCAAGGCCACGATCATCACCCGTGATGCTGCCGTCATCAGTGGCACTGCCTGGGTCGATGCCGTGTTCCGCCAGTTGGACCCGCGGGTTGCCGTGCATTGGCAGGTGCGCGACGGTGAACGCGTGAGCCCCAACCAGGCGCTGTTCCACCTCGAAGGCCCCGCCCGCTCGCTGTTGACCGGTGAGCGCAGTGC
Organism: Pseudomonas sp. 25 R 14; assembly: GCF_900004755.1. NCBI lineage: Bacteria > Pseudomonadati > Pseudomonadota > Gammaproteobacteria > Pseudomonadales > Pseudomonadaceae > Pseudomonas > Pseudomonas sp. 25 R 14. Next base: position 411,761 of record NZ_CVTS01000065.1, read on the forward strand.
GCTGAACTTCCTGCAGTTGTTGTCCGGCGTGGCCACGCGTGCGCAATACCTGGCGGACTTTGTCGCCAGCACCCAGGTCAAACTGCTGGACACCCGCAAGACCCTGCCCGGCCTGCGCCTGGCGCAAAAGTACGCCGTAACTTGCGGCGGTTGCCACAATCACCGTATTGGCCTGTATGACGCGTTCCTGATCAAGGAAAACCATATCGCCGCCTGTGGTGGCATTGCCCAGGCCATTACGGCCGCCCACAAGATTGCCCCGGGCAAGCCGGTGGAAGTCGAAGTGGAAAGCCTGCAAGAGTTGCGCGAAGCCCTGGCGGCGGGTGCCGATATCATCATGCTCGATGAGCTGAGCCTGGACGACATGCGCGAAGCCGTACGCTTGAACGGCGGCAAGGCCAAGCTCGAAGCCAGCGGCGGGATCAATGAAAGCACCTTGTTGCCCATTGCCGAAACCGGCGTGGACTACATCTCCATCGGGGCGATGACCAAGGATGTGAAGGCGGTGGATTTATCGATGCGACTCAGTATTTGAGTGGCTACAAACTTTAAGCTGCAAGAGCGCCTGGCGCCACTTGCAGCTTAAGGCTTGAAATTTGCCGCTGCTTCTAGACCACCAGATTGTTCATCTCGCAGTACTCTTCCCACTCGACTCCCAACACTTCGGCCGCCTCCTTGTGCAGGGCCAGGCGTGCCGCCTCGAACTCTTGCGGCGTGGACGTGTACTTGAGGGTCAGTTCCCAAGGCTGGAAGCCCTGGCTCTCGGCCTCGTCTTCGAATGCCCACTGGATCTGGTCGCGCTGGTCATCAGCACTCAGGTCCTTGATCTCTTCCTTAAGCTGCGGCGACTCCTCAAGGTATTTCTTGAGGGCTTCTGCGTGCCGCACTTCCTGGGTCATTGCTGTCGTGGTCATGGTGTTCTCTTAGATCGAGGAATGGGGATGCATCTGGGTCATCAAGGTTGCGCAGATACAAAAGAACGGGCACGAATACCGGTTCATCTGGCCTTCAGAACCATTCTGGGATCATCTGAAAACTGTGGTGCCTTTTTGCCCGAGACAGGAGTCGAACCTGCGACCTTCGCGTTACGAGTGCGCTGCTCTACCAACTGAGCTACACGGGCGGTGGGCTAAAGCTAGCACTGCATTGGGCGCCCGGCAACTTACCGGACATGCGGCGCAATGACTCCCTGGACCCAGAACCGTGGCTGCAGATGGCGTTTGGTAACGTCGATGTAGTGTTGGCTGCGCTCAGTGGCGCCTGGCAGGTCGCGGTACACGACAAATACCAGCAACGCCACCGAAAGCACCGCCGACACCTGCCAGGCCCGACGCAACAGCGGCATCGGCTCGGCAACGGATGTGCGCCACGGATGCAATGCCAACAGCCAGCCCACCACCAGCGCCAGCCATAGTTGTGAATAAGGCATCACAATCACCCCATCGACCATGGCCTGCACCGTCGCGCCCATCAAAGCGGCGAATAGACACAGGCGCAACAGGTCTTGCGATGATCCAGCAGGCCCTTGCCGGCGAATCACCATCAACGTGGCCCAGCCGCCGCGCAGTGCCAGCAACGACACACACAAGGCCGAGGGCACGCCCCACTCACTGGCCCACTGCAAGATTGCCTGGTGCGGATGGGCGGCAATCGGGTTCGGGATATCGGCAAAGTGCATCGGCCCGAAGCCTAGCCACGGCCGTTCACTGAGCATGCCCCAGGCTTGCCACCAGATCACTTCTCGACCTGAAAGGCTGGTGGTGAGTCGATCATTGGAAAGACTGGCGATTTCGAGCCCCAGATAACGCGCCAGGACCGAGAACAACAGCCAGTACAAAAACAGCCCGCCACACAGCGCAGCCAGTTGCCAGACCAACCAGCGACGCCCTGCGGCCCCCAAAAAAGCCAGGACGACTGCGACAACTCCGATACCCAGCCAGGTGCCACGGGTACCGCCACTGATTGCAATCAACCACCAGGCACACAACAGGGTAAACACCAGCCCACGCGCCAACCGTGAGGTGCTCGCGAGCAGCAGCGGCAACGCCAGCAAGGGTAAGGTAAAGGTCTGGAACTGGCCGTAGAAGCGCTTGTTGGAGAACCCGGAAAGCAGGAGATCGGTGTCCAATATTGGTTCGCCACTGGTAAACGCCAGCACGCCCGCATATCCATATTGAAGGGTCTTGATCAGGCATAGCAGCAACACAAACAGGATCAGCACCTGATCCAGGGTTTGGTCGCCATTGCGCCGCAACCGGGCAAAAGCCGCGACAATCACCCCGCAGATAATCATCAGCGCCCATTCGGTCAACGCCCAGAGGGGCTGGTGGGCCAACAACGAAGAAACCAGGCCGAGGCCGAACACCAGCACCAGGCCGATAGCGGTGGGTTTGTCGACCAGGCGACCGGCGGGAATCGACAGCCCATAGACCAGCGCACACACACCCACGCCGACCTGCATCACACGCTGCCAGTCATGACCACTGAAGGACAGGGTGATGCCCAGCAGCAAAAGGCTCAGTGTCACCACCAAGAACACGCTTCCTCGCTGTTGCACGGATAACGTCATGGGCAACCTTTACTTCCCTGTGGCGTGCCTGGGAGCCCGTCATATCCAACAGGCTCCGGTCACTGATTTTCGCTGCCCGGCCTCAGTTGCCAGCCGTGCAACCCTTTGCAGCGTACTGCTCTTGAGCAGTGGTGGTGCACTTCCAACCGTCAGTGGCACTGCGTACCAGGGTAATGATCTTGCCCTGGACGGGTGCAGGGGCATCAAGGATTTCACAGGCAATCGAGCCCGCTCCCGAGGCCACATCACCCGCAACGCTGATCACGCAGTTCGCGGTCGGGCTGGTACCGCCGATCAGCGCCAGCGTGGGCGTGGTGCCCTGATTGAAGGTGTCCTCAAAACCTGCCTTCAACGCCGAGATTTCCGCCAACCCCGCCGTGAACTTGGCCTTGGCCTGGTGCTTGGTATACATGGGCAGGCCAATCGTGGCCAAGATGCCGATGATCGCCACGACGATCAACAACTCGATCAAAGTAAAGCCGTTCTGACGCATCACACTCACTCTCCAGAATAAAACCCCATCGCAAGGCACATCCTGCGCCCTGCCCTCAACAACCGCGCCAGTGTACTCATCCGCGTCGGGCCAGGCGCTCACAAGACGCACAATCTGACATTTTTCCCCTGCCCAATCGCCTGACGGACACACAGGCCTGACTAAGCTGTAAATCGTCACCTGTCGATGAGCTGTCGCTCCCAATGAATGATGTCACCGTGAACTCCACCGCCACCTTCGCCTGGGAAGGCACACTGCGCAATGGCCGCAAGGTGTCCGGTGAAACCCGTGGCCATAGCCCGGCTGTGATCAAGGCCCAATTGCGCCGGCAAGGTATCAACCCGGTTCGGGTGCAACTCCGCTCCAGCCTTCTTTCGGGCCTGCGCAACCCCATCACGCCTGCCGATATTGCCCTGTTCACTCGCCAACTGGCGACCCTGCTGAAAGCGGGAATCCCCCTGCTGCAAGCCTTCGATATGATTGGCGAAGGCCTCGACAGCCGGGCCATGCGCACGCTGACCCAAGGATTGAAGCAAGAGGTTGCCGCCGGCAACAGCTTGAGCGATGCGTTATTGAAACACCCGCAGTGTTTCAGCCCCCTGTATTGCAGCCTGATTGCGGCAGGCGAACAGGCCGGCACCCTGGAAACCCTGCTGGAACGGGTCGCCACCCACCTGGAAAAGAGCCAGCGCCTCAAGACCCGGATCAAAAAAGCCATGACCTACCCGCTGGCGGTCCTGCTTGTGGCTATGCTGGTCAGCAGCATCCTGCTGATCCACGTCGTGCCCCAGTTCGAGAGCCTGTTCGCCGGCAGCGACACGCCTCTGCCGCGCTTTACACTGCTGGTTATCGTGCTATCAGAATTCATGCAAGGCGCGTGGTGGATGCTGTTGCTGGCCATGAGCACGACTGCCTGGGGGTTACGCCACAGCTACCGTCGACACCTTGGTTTTCGCCTCTGGCTGGACGCTGGTTTGTTGAAAGTGCCGCTGGCAGGCACACTGCTGAAAAAAACTGCGGTCGCCCGTTACGCCCGTACACTCGCCACCACCTTTGCCGCCGGCGTACCGCTGGCACAGGCGTTGGATTCAGTGGCCGCAGCCACCGGCAACGAGCGGTTCAAACGAGCAATCATGCGTATGCGCCAGGACGTGGCAATAGGAATGCAATTGAATCGAACCATGACCGCCAGCGGCCTGTTCCCTGGCATGGCGATACAGATGACAGCCATCGGCGAAGAGTCGGGCGCACTGGACAGCATGCTGGAGAAGGTCGCCGATCATTATGAGACGGACGTCGACAACCTGGTGGACAACCTGACCAGCCTGATGGAGCCGCTGATCATGGTGGTTCTCGGCAGTATTGTCGGGGCGCTGGTAATCGCCATGTACCTGCCGATCTTCCAGCTCGGCACGGCGTTTTGAACATGACCCTGGACCAACTCCTGATCCTCCACCCCTGGCTGTTTGTCTGGTGTTCGCTGGTGCTGGGGCTGATCGTCGGCAGCTTCCTCAACGTACTGGTCTGGCGCCTGCCAAAAATGCTCGAACGGGACTGGCGCGCCCAGGCCCATGAAATACTTGGCCTGCCTCCGGAGCCCCGCGGCCCGACCTACAACCTGTTGCATCCCAACTCCTGCTGCCCGCATTGCTCGGCGCCGATTCGCCCGTGGGAAAATATCCCGGTATTCAGCTATCTGCTGCTCAGAGGGCGTTGTGCGCGGTGCCACGGCTCCATCAGCCCGCGCTACCCGCTGACCGAGCTGGCCTGCGGGCTGCTCTCGGCATTTATCGCCTGGCACTACGGCTTCGGCTGGCCGGCCGCAGGAGTCCTGTTTTTGAGCTGGGGCTTGCTGGCCATGAGCCTGATTGATGCCGATCACCAACTACTGCCGGATGCGCTGGTGTTGCCACTGTTGTGGCTGGGGCTGATCCTCAATTACTTCGAACTGTACGTCAGCCTGCCCGACGCATTACTGGGCGCAGTTGCTGGCTATCTGAGCCTGTGGGCAGTGTTCTGGCTATTCAAGCTATGCACCGGCAAGGACGGCATGGGCTATGGCGATTTCAAACTACTGGCCATGCTCGGCGCCTGGGGCGGCTGGCAGATCCTGCCGCTGACGCTGTTGCTGGCATCGCTGGTGGGCGCGATATCGGGGGTGATTCTGTTGCGCATGCGTAACGCGCAGACATCGGTGCCCCTGCCTTTTGGTCCCTATCTGGCGATTGCCGGCTGGATTGCATTGCTCTGGGGTGGTCAAATAACCGACTTCTATTTGCAGTCTGTCGGTTTCAGATGACCACTTCTGTCGCAACACCCTGGATTCTTGGCCTGACGGGCGGCATCGGCAGTGGCAAAAGCGCTGCGGCCCAGCACTTTATCGACCTTGGCGTAGACCTTATCGACGCCGACCACGCCTCGCGCTGGGTGGTGGAGCCCGGCCGGCCGGCACTGGCCAAGATTGCCGAGCACTTCGGCGACGCGATCCTGCTGCCTGATGGCCAGTTGGATCGCGCCGCCTTGCGCAAGCGCATTTTCGAGGCGCCGCAAGAACGCCTGTGGCTGGAGGCCCTGCTGCACCCGTTGATTGCCGACGAGATCCGCAGCCATCTGGCCCGTGCTCGCTCGCCCTATGCGATCCTGGTATCGCCGCTGTTGATCGAGTCGGGCCAGCACACCATGACCCAGCGCATCCTGGTGATCGATGTGCCGCAATCAACACAGATTCAGCGTACCCTGCTGCGCGATGGCATCAGCGAAGAACAGGTGCAGGCAATTCTCAAGGCCCAGGCCTCACGGGAAGATCGCCTGCGCCATGCCGACGATGTACTGGTCAATGACCAGGACCTGGCCTGGCTGCAGGCTGAGGTCGAGCGACTGCACCACTTTTACCTTACTTTGCGTGGAGGCCGAACATGAGCCAACCCTTGACCGTCGAATGCCCAACCTGCGGTGCCCCCGTGGAATGGAAAGCGACCAACCTCAACCGGCCATTCTGCTCGGATCGCTGCAAATTGATCGACCTGGGCGCCTGGGCCGCAGAAGAACACAAAATTCCAGTCAGCCCGGATGCCGAAGACGAACTGTTCTCGGAAGATCTGCCACCGCGCGCCCACTAAGGCCGCATAAAAGCGTACTCCTGCTGGTCGTCGAGGTTTTCTGCAAGGTATTGCAACTCGTCGGCCAGGTCTTCAAAACTGCGCACGCCCTTGCTCTGCTGCACCACGGCACTCAGCAGGGCACGCAGGCTCAAACCAGGGTCAAAGCCAATTTCCAGTGCCGCTTCCTGACTCCTGCGTACCTCTTGCCGCGCCCACTCGTACACACTCATGATCGTGCTCCAGAAAGTTTCGCAGAGCATGCGACCACTTGCGCGTCTCGCCTTTGATTTGGATCAAGGCTGCGAATTGTCGTCCTTCCAGGGCGCCGAGAGGTAGCGCGTACGGTTGAATGTCTCAAGCCATTCCGGGCAAAACACCACCAGAGCACTGATCACTACGCCGTTGATAAATGCTTCGGGAAAGATGATCAGCCACAGGTAACCGATAAAATCCTCGATCCACTCAGGCATGGCGAAGCGGCCGTCCAGCCACAGCAGGCCCAGGCCGGCCAACAGGCACAGCAACGCCGACAATGCAGCGGCAAAAAAACCCGAACAGAAGATATAGACGAAGGGATTGCGCGGCTGCGCCCGCTCCACCAGCAACGCGCATGTCTCGGTTACCAATACCGGCAAGAGGACCAGCAACGCGCCGTTGATCCCGAGCGCCGCCAAGTCCTGGCGTCCGAGCAGCACCAGACCCAGTTGCGCCGCCAGCCCGCCGACAATTGCCAGCGGCCAGTCGAGCAGCAGGGTCACAGCGGTCATGCCGATAAAGTGGTAGGACACGCCGGTATCGAAGTCACGACGCACCAACCACAGCATGAACAGCGCGAACACGGTGCCAAACAACAGATGCTGGCGCCGTCGGTCGGCAAACAGCTCGACCCAGGGCGAGCGCAGGATCGCCCATAGGATCACGGGCGCATACAACAGCCAGCCCAGCCACAGGGTCAGTGGCGCCAACACAGCGGCGCTGATCACGGCTGCAACGGCTCCCCAAGCTCAACGGCCTGGGCCCACAGAGGCAAAAGACTCAGTAACACCACAACCAGAAACTTCACCGCGAACTCCTTGTAGAAAACCGTCAACCGAACCGCCAGTCTACACCGAGCCTTTTCACACGGGACTTCCTGCGCTCATCATTTGAACGCTAAGCTGCAACCATGGATGACTCAGATTATTTGCGCCTGCTCACCATAGCGGCCGAACAAGCCAACGCGTTCCTGTCCAATGCCCGCAAATGGGAGCGTGAGCGTTGGGTCTGCCAGCGCCTGCTGCAAGGCCTGAATGTGCCCTACCGCGCCGAAGAGTTTCATGCCGCCGGTCAAGAACCGCCGGATGTGCTGTTTCGCGACGCCAGTTTCGAAGTGTTTTTTGTCCTCGACGAAGGCCGGCGCCTGAATGACGAATGGCGCGACGAACTACTGCGTCGGCGCAGTGCTTTTTCCCTGAGTCAGTTGGTGCGGCGTGAAGCCAAGCCCAGGCGTATTCCCGCCCATGAATTCCTGCTGCGCCTGGCGCCGACCCTGCGCAAGAAAGCCCATAACTACAAAGAACGCGGCATGGACCTGGGCGAGCTGGATATCATCGCCTTCGCCAGCCTCAAGCGCGAAGTGCTGGACCTCAACAGCCATTTCCCGCCGCCCACCGAATACCTGCGCCAGGGCTGGCGCTCGCTGTCATTGGTCGGCCCGACCTTTGCGCGCGTGTTGTTCGCCCACCCGGACGCACCGGATTTCTTGCGCAACAACCTGGGGCGCAGCATAGTGTTCGATGTGGGTATCAGCCTGTAACGTGGTGCCCTTTAGCAACGTCTACCTGACGAGGCCTTTATGACCAGCCGCCTGAACCCTGACGACCAGCAACATGTCGAAGAGTACCTGCAACTGTCCCAGCACCAGGTTGAGCGCAAGCCTTTCCGGCCGTGGCTGCTCCTTGGGGTGGTACTGATTGTGGTGATTGGCCTGGGCCTGCTGAGCCGCCTTTTGAGTTACCTGACGCTATGAGCTGCCTGGCGCTCGCTCGGGTAACCGCACCGATTTCTTTTAGCCTTGCGAGATATCCCCATGACCCATCGTATTATTATCGTCGGCGGCGGCGCCGGCGGCCTGGAGTTGGCTACCCGCCTGGGTAAGACTCTGGGCAAGCGCGGTACCGCCAGCATCACGCTGGTGGACACCAACCTCACCCATATCTGGAAACCCCTGCTGCACGAGGTTGCCGCCGGCTCGCTGAACTCCTCTGAAGACGAACTCAATTATGTTGCCCAGGCCAAATGGAACCACTTCGAGTTCCAGCTGGGGCGCATGAGCGGGCTCGATCGGGATCAGAAGAAAATCCAGCTGGCCGCGACCCTTGATGAAGAAGGCCGGGAACTGGTGCCCGCACGCGTGCTGAGCTATGACACCCTGGTCATCGCCGTTGGCAGTACCACCAATGATTTCGGCACCGAAGGCGCGGCACAGCACTGCCTGTTCCTTGATACCCGCAAGCAGGCCGAACGTTTCCACCAGCAACTGCTCAATCACTATCTGCGCGCCCATGCTGGGCAAACCGATGTGGTCGAGCAAATCAGCGTGGCGATCGTTGGTGCTGGCGCTACCGGCGTCGAACTGGCGGCCGAGCTGCACAACGCCGCCCATGAACTGGCGGCCTACGGCCTGGACCGGATCAAGCCGGAAAACATGCACATCACCCTGATCGAAGCCGGGCCACGGGTATTGCCGGCCCTGCCAGAGCGGATCAGCGGGCCTGTGCATAAAACCCTGGAAAAACTCGGGGTGACGGTCATGACCAACTCCGCCGTGAGCGAAGTCACCGCCGACAGCCTGATTACCAGCAATGGCCAGGTGATTCCCGCCAGCCTCAAGGTGTGGGCCGCCGGGATTCGTGCGCCAGGCTTCCTCAAGGACATCGATGGCCTGGAGACCAACCGCATCAACCAATTGCAGGTCCTGCCAACGCTGCAGACCACACGTGACGAGAACATCTTCGCCTTTGGCGACTGCGCGGCCTGCCCGCAACCGGGCACGGATCGCAACGTTCCACCACGGGCACAAGCGGCGCACCAACAAGCGTCGCTGCTGGCCAAATCGCTGAAATTGCGCATCGAAGGCAAGACACTGCCCAGCTACAAGTACACCGACTACGGCTCACTGATCTCGCTCTCGCGTTTTTCGGCTGTGGGTAACTTGATGGGTAACCTGACCGGCAGCGTGATGCTCGAAGGCTGGCTGGCGCGGATGTTCTATGTGTCGCTGTACCGCATGCACCAGATGGCGCTGTACGGGTTCTTCCGCACGATGATGTTGATGCTGGGCAGCAAGATCGGCCGGGGCACCGAACCGCGTCTCAAGCTTCACTAACAGCACGACTAGGTCAATGCGGGGGGCTTGCTCCCGATAGCGGTGGTTCAGACACACCGTCATCGGGAGCAAGCCCCTCCCACATTGGATCGGCGGTATTTTCAGGTTTTTCACAGGCAAAAAAAATCCCCGTATCTTTCGATACGAGGATTTTTAATATGGTCGGGGTAAGGGGATTCGAACTCCTGACATCCTGCTCCCAAAGCAGGCGCGCTACCGGACTGCGCTATACCCCGGTAAAAAAAAGGCGACCTTTTCAAGTCGCCTTCTTCGATCAGGGCTTTTGGCCTCTGATCTTAAGATTCGATTCCAGTGTTAACTGGTCTCAAAAATGGTGGGTCGTGTGGGATTCGAACCTACGACCAATTGGTTAAAAGCCAACTGCTCTACCAACTGAGCTAACGACCCAAAAATGGTCGGGGTAAGGGGATTCGAACTCCTGACATCCTGCTCCCAAAGCAGGCGCGCTACCGGACTGCGCTATACCCCGGCTTGAAATTGGCTCCGTGACCAGGACTCGAACCTGGGACCCAATGATTAACAGTCATTTGCTCTACCGACTGAGCTATCACGGAACTACATATTTCAAATTACAACTTTTACTGCGATGTAACCTTCTCTTCGACGCTGTCCGTATCGCTACGTTAGCGTGTCTGAGGCGCGCTATTCTACAATCTTAAAAACCCCTGTCAACCCTTTAAATTGCTTTTAAGACAATGATTTGCGCTTCTTTCTGATTTCTTCTTGGGGAGAAGAAACCCGTGGGCTGACGTTGCTGCGGGGCGCACTTTACAAGCCTTTGCCTTACAGTTCAACGCCCTATCGAAAAAAAAGGCCCCGCAATGCGGGGCCTTTGCTTATAACCACCCAATCGGCGCTTAGTGGAAGACGATTTCGTCGTTTTCCACGGTGGCCTTGACGCTGGTCCCCGGCACAAAGCTGCCCGACAGGATCAGTTGGGCCAACGGGTTCTCGATCCAGCGCTGGATCGCACGCTTTAATGGCCGTGCGCCATACACTGGGTCGTAACCCACGGCGATCAACTTGTCCAAGGCCTCGCTGCTCAGCTCCAGCATCAGCTCGCGCTCTGCCAGACGACTGCGCAGGCGGCCCAGCTGGATCTCGGTGATGCCTGCAATCTGATCCCGTGCCAGGGGCTCGAAGATCACCACTTCATCGACCCGGTTGATAAATTCCGGGCGGAAGTGGCTCGTCAGTGCATCCATCACCGCTGCGCGCTGGGCTTCGCGATCCCCTACCAGTTCCTGGATCTGTACCGAGCCCAGGTTGGAGGTCATCACGATCACCGTATTACGGAAATCCACGGTACGCCCGTGACTGTCCGTCAGCCGGCCATCTTCCAGCACTTGCAGCAATACGTTGAACACATCCGGGTGAGCCTTCTCGACCTCATCCAGGAGGATCACCGAGTAAGGCTTACGCCGTACCGCTTCAGTCAGGTAGCCACCTTCCTCGTAACCCACATAGCCTGGTGGTGCCCCGATCAAGCGCGCCACGGAATGTTTCTCCATGAACTCGGACATGTCGATACGTACCATCGCCTCTTCGGTATCAAAGAGGAACTCGGCCAGGGCCTTGCACAGCTCGGTCTTACCTACACCGGTCGGGCCGAGGAACATGAACGAGCCACTCGGGCGGTTCGGGTCGGACAACCCGGCGCGCGAACGCCGTACCGCGTTGGACACTGCCACCACCGCCTCTTCCTGGCCGATGACGCGCTGGTGCAACAGGCTTTCCATGCGCAACAGCTTGTCACGCTCGCCTTCCAGCATCTTCGACACCGGAATGCCAGTCCACTTGGAGACCACCTCGGCAATTTCTTCCTCGGTCACCTTGCTGCGCAGCAGCTGGTTTTCACTGTGACCGTGCTGGTCGACCATTTGCAGGCTGCGTTCCAGATCCGGGATCACCCCGTACTGCAACTCAGCCATGCGGTTCAGGTCGCCTTTACGGCGTGCAGCTTCCAGCTCCTGGCGCGATTGCTCGATCTTTTGCTGGATCTGCGCAGAACCCTGTACTTCGGCTTTTTCCGAGGTCCAGATTTCTTCCAGGTCCGAATACTCACGCTCCAGACGGACAATTTCTTCCTGGAGTTTTTCCAGGCGTTTCTTCGCCGCGTCATCGTCTTCTTTCTTCAGCGCCTGGGATTCGACTTTCAGCTGAATCAGGCGCCGCTCCAAACGATCGAGCACTTCAGGCTTGGAGTCGATTTCCATGCGGATACGGCTAGCCGCTTCGTCGATCAGGTCGATAGCCTTGTCCGGCAACTGACGGTCAGTGATGTAGCGATGGCTCAACTTGGCCGCCGCAATGATCGCGCCGTCAGTGATGGCTACCCGGTGGTGGACCTCATAACGCTCTTTCAGGCCACGCAGGATCGCGATGGTGTCTTCTTCGCTCGGTTCTTCCACCAGTACTTTCTGGAAACGACGCTCAAGGGCCGCGTCCTTTTCAATGTACTGGCGGTATTCGTTGAGCGTGGTCGCACCGACGCAATGCAACTCGCCCCGAGCCAGTGCTGGCTTGAGCATGTTGCCCGCGTCCATCGAACCTTCGCCTTTACCGGCGCCGACCATGGTGTGCAGTTCGTCGATAAACAGAATGATCTGCCCTTCCTGCTTCGACAGTTCGTTAAGCAGGGATTTGAGGCGCTCTTCGAACTCGCCACGGAACTTGGCACCGGCGATCAACGCGCCCATGTCCAGGGACAGCAAGCGCTTGCCCTTGAGGCCGTCAGGCACTTCACCATTAATGATGCGCTGGGCCAGACCTTCGGCAATGGCGGTTTTACCCACGCCAGGCTCACCGATCAGCACCGGGTTGTTCTTGGTGCGGCGCTGCAAGACCTGGATGGTGCGACGAATTTCATCATCACGCCCGATCACCGGGTCCAGCTTGCCGTCTTCGGCGCGCTTGGTCAGGTCGACGGTGTATTTGTCCAGGGCCTGGCGCGACTCCTCGTGATTGGGGTCATTCACCGCCTCGCCGCCGCGCAGGTTGTTGATGGCATTTTCCAGGGCCTTTTTGCTCACGCCCTGGCCCAGCAACAACTTGCCGAGCTTGCTGTTGTCGTCCATGGCGGCGAGTAGCACCAGCTCGCTGGAGATGAACTGGTCACCCTTCTGCTGGGCCAGGCGGTCGGCCTGATTGAGCAGGCGCGCCAAATCCTGGGACATATTCACGTCGCCAGTAGGGTTCTGGATTTTTGGCAGTTGATCGAGCTCTTTGCTCAATTCCTTGCGCAGGCTGTTGACGTCAAAGCCCACCTGCATCAGCAGGGGCTTGATCGAACCACCCTGCTGCTCAAGGAGCGCCTGCATCAAGTGCGCAGGCTCGATGGCCGGATGGTCGAGGCCAACCGCCAGGGATTGAGAATCCGATAACGCCAATTGTAATTTGCTGGTTAAACGATCAATACGCATTAGTCACCTTCCTTTTGAGCAGGCCGGAGCTATGTGCGAGCGAGCTTGCTCGCGATTAACGCATCCTGAATGAAGAAACCTGCCAGATACCCTTATAGATGGGGTGGATTCTGGAAGATTCAAGCCGGCGATGCTTGATATGGATCAGGGGAGTCTAGCGTTCGAGCCAGATAAGGGAGGCGAATCGACCGGTGCGCGGGTTGCGCCGGTAAGAAAAGAAGCGTGGGTCGGTCACCGTACACAAGCCCCCGCCGTAGACCGCCGTGATACCGCGTGCAGCCAGGCGCAGGCGCGCCAGTTGGTAGATGTCGGCCAGGAACTTGCCAGGGTTGTGGCTCGGCACAAAGGCTTCGGCCGTTTGCGCAAGTTGCTGCATGAAGGCTTCACGTACTTCAGGGCCGACTTCAAAGGCCTTTGGGCCAATCGCCGGACCTAACCAGACCATTACCTCGGCAGGCGCTGTTTCCAGGCTTTGCGCAGCAGCTTCCAGCACACCCGCGGCCAGTCCACGCCAACCGGCATGGGCCGCGGCGACCCGGGTCCCGGCCTTGTTGCAAAACAAGGCCGGCAGACAATCGGCGGTCATCGCGGTGCAGGCGATGCCGGGCGTATCGGTCCAACTGCCGTCTGCCTCGGCAATCTGCCCAGGATCGGCCTCGACCACGACGACGCCATGAACCTGGCGTAGCCAGGCCGGCTGGATATCGAACGCGGCAGTGAGACGACGGCGATTCTCAAGCACAGCCCCAGGGCTGTCCTCGACATGATCGCCAAGATTCAGGCTGTCGAACGGCGCCAGACTGACGCCGCCCGCGCGGGTAGTGACGCAGGCTTTCACCCCGGCCGGCGCAGGCCAGTCAGGAATCAGCCAGTCACTCATCCGACAAAGGCCTCGCGGTCTTGCTTGAGCAGCGACAACAACCAGACAAAATCGTCAGGCAGTGGCGATTCCCAGCTCATCCGCTCACCGCTCGTCGGATGGTCCAGTTCCAGGAAGCGTGCATGCAGCGCCTGGCGCGGGAACGATTTCAACGATTCGACCATGGTCACACTGGCCGCCGGCGGAATACGGAAGCGACCACCGTAGGCCGGATCGCCGACCAACGGGAAATTGATATGCGCCATATGCACCCGGATCTGGTGGGTACGGCCGGTTTCCAGCTTGACCCGCACATGGGTATGAGAGCGGAACCGCTCCAGCACGCGGTAGTGGCTGACGGCCTGCTTGCCGCCCTCCATCACCGCCATGCGCTGGCGCTGCTGGCCATGGCGACCGATAGGCGCATTGATCTTGCCACCCGCCACGACTACACCAATCACGATGCACTCATAGATGCGGCTGACGCTGCGGCTCTGCAATTGTGTGACCAACTGCGTCTGCGCCTGGATGGTCTTGGCCACCACCATCAGACCGGTGGTGTCCTTGTCCAGGCGGTGGACAATGCCGCAGCGCGGGACATTGATGATGTCCGGCACATGGTGCAACAAGGCATTGAGCAAGGTGCCATCAGCGTGCCCGGCTGCCGGGTGAACCACCAGGCCTGCGGGTTTGTTGATCACCAGGATGTCGTCGTCTTCATAGACGATATCCAGCTCGATGTCCTGGGCGATCCATTCTCCCTGGGCTTCCTGCTCGGCAGTCAGCTCCAGAATCGAACCGCCATGGACTATGTCTCGCGGGCGGATAACCGCTCCATCCACAGTCAGGCGGCCGTCTTTGATCCAGGCGGAAAGGCGCGAGCGCGAGTGCTCAGCGAATAGTTGTGCGGCGACTTGATCGAGGCGTTGGCCGCCCAATTCGGACGGCACCTCTGCGCGAAGTTCAATTTTATCGGACATGCTCAGACTAGGCGTGGCACAGCCTTTGGTTTCGGCTGCGCGCTTGTGGTTAAATACGGCGTCTTTTGCCCCGAGGCTTTCATCGGGGCGCTCATCATAACAGGACGGCCCCGCCCAAGACAGCGGCCGTCATAGGGACGCAAGCCGCCATGCAAGTGAAACACCTGCTGCTGATCGCCATCCTCGCCATGACTGCTGCTTGCTCGTCAACAAAGGACGTCGTCGACGAAAACCTCAGTGAAGTCGAGCTGTACCAGCAGGCTCAGGCCGACCTGGACAATAATAGCTACACAAGCGCCACGGCCAAGCTCAAGGCCCTGGAGTCGCGTTATCCGTTTGGCCGCTATGCCGACCAGGCCCAGCTCGAACTGATCTATGCGAACTACAAGAACGCCGAGCCGGAAGCTGCCAAGTCCGCCGCCGAGCGTTTTATCCGCCTGCACCCGCAGCACCCGAACGTGGACTACGCCTACTACCTCAAGGGCCTGACCTCGTTTGACCAGGATGTCGGCCTGCTGGCGCGCTTCCTGCCGCTGGACATGACCAAGCGTGACCCAGGTGCCGCGCGCGACTCGTATAACGAGTTCGCCCAACTGACCAGCCGCTTCCCTAACAGCCGCTACGCGCCGGACGCCAAGCAGCGCATGATCTACCTGCGCAACCTGCTGGCTTCCTACGAGATCCACGTAGCCCACTACTACCTGACGCGCCAGGCTTATGTCGCTGCCGCCAACCGTGGTCGCTATGTAGTGGAAAACTTCCAGGAAACCCCTTCGGTGGGTGATGGCCTGGCTGTGATGACCGAAGCCTACATGCGCCTGCATCTGGATACCCTGGCAGACACCAGCCTGCAGACCTTGAAACTCAACTACCCGGACCACCCTAGCCTGAAAGACGGCCAGTTTGTGCCGCAGGTTGCCGAAGCGGACAACCGCTCGTGGTTGAGCAAGTACACCCTGGGTCTGATCGAGTCCCGTCCGCCGTTGCCGCCGGGCGAAACCCGAGCCAACCAGGACATTCTCAAGCAGTACCAGGACGCCAAGGACTCCATTCCGTCGGACCTCAAGCCGCATGACGAGAACGGCGACGTGATCGAGGAAGAAGCCCCCGAAGCCCTGGGCAACAACCAGGACCGCTCGTGGTTCAGCTACATGACGTTCGGTGTCTTTGACTGATACCAGTCTGGCCACACAAGAAGGAGTCCCTCGGGGCTCCTTTTTTCATGGCGCGACTTTATTACCCTGTGCGCCGTTAACATCCTTGGCTAAACTGCCGGATTCCCTGTCGAGAAGCTGCCTGCCATGGTTCGTTTACTGTTCTGGATTGCCCTGATTGCTGCTGCGGTATGGTTCTGGCGCAAGTTCAAGCGCCCCGCTTCAACGCAGCAACAGCCCCGCGAACAAGGCGCTGCGCCCATGGTTCGCTGTGCCCACTGTGGCGTACATTTACCTCAGGACCGGGCGTTGAACCAGCAGCAGGAGTGGTACTGCACCCAGGCGCACCTGGAGCAGGGACCGAAATCTATCGAACGCTGAAAACCCTGGACCTGCAGGCACCCAAGCTTATATCCGACCAGCGGGTGCATAGGGGGCGGGGTCAATCACCGGCTCGTGCCCCAACAGCAAGTCAGCAAACAACTGACAAGACGCAGGCGCCAATACCAGCCCGTTGCGGTAGTGCCCACAGTTGAGCCACAGACCTTCAAACCCTGGCACCTTGCCAATGTACGGGATGCCCTCTGGCGACCCAGGCCGTAAACCGGCCCAATGCCCCACCACTTCGGCATCCGCCAGCGCTGGAATCAATTCCACCGCCGAGGCCTTGAGGCTTTCCAGGGCCGGCTCGGTCGGCGCCTTGTCGAAACCCTCATGCTCCAGCGTACTGCCAACCAGGATATGCCCATCCCGACGCGGGATCGCATAGCGCCCCTTCGCCAGAACCATGCAGGACAGAAAGTCCGCAGCACACTTGTACAAAATCATCTGGCCCTTGACCGGCTCCACCGGCAACGTCAGACCCAGGCTGCCAAGCAACTCGCCACTCCAGGCACCGGCCGCGAGAACGACCTCGTCGCCCCGCACCTCACCCTGCGCCGTATTGACCCCGACGATGCTGCCGCCCTCCTGGATAAAGCCCTGTACCGCGCAATGCTCATGCAGGGTTACGCCGGGCAACGCCAACAACGCAGCCTTGAGGGATTTGACCAGGCGCGGATTGCGCACGTTGGCCACGTCCGCCATATAGATAGCCTGTGCAAACCCAGCACCCAGCACCGGCACCGCGTCACGGGCGGCCGAAACATCCACCTTGCTCAATGGCCGGCCTTCCTGAACGGCCCAGGCCAGGGCATCGGCTTCATCGTCCAGATCCAGCCAATACAGGCCCGTGGTATGAACCTCAGGGTCCACACCCGTGGCCGCAAACAGACGCTGGGCCAACTGTGGGTAGAAATCCTGGGACCAGTGCGCCAGCGCCGTGACTGCCGGGCTGTAGCGCCATGGATATAACGGCGAAACAATCCCGCCACCGGCCCAGGAGGACTCCTGCCCAAACGACGAACGGTCCAGAACGACCACCGCCCGCCCTTGAGTTGCCAGGTTGAACGCCGTCAACAGCCCGATAACACCACCACCCACAACCACGACTTGCTGTTGCTTGGTCATTGTTCCATTCAGCCCATAAAAAGAAAGGAGTGCCCACCAGCCTCAGCGCCCCCAGCATTCCTGACGCGTCGTGCCGGGCACAGCGCCGGGATTAGCCCGTGCGCCAGTGCTGGTCAAACTGAACTCACCACAAGGATCACCCAGCATCGCGACGGCAAAGGGCGTCGCGGTTAGCGTGAAATCCTGGGGATTCAGAATCACCGTGATTCTATAGCGATCATTGCCGGTGCTGACGCCGCTTGCATCAATAAAAGTGCCATTTCTCACGTAATAGCGCTCCAGATGCTGGGCTTGCTCCGTGAGCAGCCCGACAATTTCCGTGCGATAGGCTTTTTTCACATGGGCGGTGTACCCCGGATAAATCACCGCGGCCAATGTGGCAATAACCGCCAGTGCGATCAGTAATTCGATCAAGGTGAATCCTTTGCAGTTGCCGCTCATCGCGATGTCCACCTACTGAAGTTGTCGCCATAGAATTCGTCGAAATCGCTCACCGGCGTCATCAGCCGAGGCTACCCGTGCATAGACGCTCTCCAGAACGCTGCGCGACTGGCCGCTGATTCCCACTGCCGTGACCCGATACAAAGTCGCCGGGGTGTCGGGCGGCAAATGCGCCAATCCGATACCGACGCCCAGGTTTTGAATGCCATAAATACCCGCCTTCATGCCGACCCAGGTAACGGCCGAGACCGGATCGACGCCCGGCCGGCTGATGACATACGCCTCTTTCGGCGGTGCGCAGGTGACAAGTGACTGACAGGGCGGCAAACCGAATCCTTGCGCCTGCACAGCCGACTCACCGCGCCTGAGTCCGCTTTCGGCAGCCTGAAACGATTGGTTGCGATGCCGGAGGCTGCCAGCGAGCTGTTCCTGCGACGTTGCGCCCTGCATCGATGACAGCCCGAGAACCATCAACAACAGCAGCAACACCAGGCTGATCAACAGCACCATGCCACGCTGTCTGGGGGCCGATATCCGGAGCGCGCTATTCAAGACGATTACGCACGGCAGCGACAGCGCTATAGACCTGGTCCCGCACGCGGCCTGCCGGATCGCGGAGCGTCAACACCACACGCACACTGCGGATCAGCGAGTCATCATCGGGATCGCTGTCATACCGGGTCACGACACTGGAGCCAGGCTGGCTAGCCACCCCGAAGCTCAACTCGAACGCCCCCACGTTATCCACCAGCACTGCCTTGGCGGGGGATGCCGGAGTGCTTAGTTTCAGTTGCCCCGACTCAAAGCTGTAGGTCAGTTTGCGTACGGGAAAAGCGATCTGCCCGGCCCCTGGCTTGGATGGCAGCCCCGAATAGGCCTTGGCGCTGTCGACACAATTGCTGAGCACCGTCCAGTCTGGCCGACTGCCCGGGCTACCGACATCGCTGGTAACCAGTGTCAAGCTGGTTGAGGCACCATTGACCACCACGCTGACCGGCCTGGAAAAATCAGCAGGCGCCTGAGCAATCAAAGGCAGGGACAGGCAACCGAACATCCCCGCCAGACGAATCTCCTGGATCATCTTGCCCAGGACAAATCGACCCTCATCCTGCAATAACGCCGACGCGTGCTGGCTGGCAGCGGTGCTTTGCGCCGCCAATGTTATCTGGACGGCCGCCAGGACCACGATCAGCCCCAAGCTCGCCGCCAGCAATACTTCGACCAGCCCAAACCCCGTACTGGAGCGCCTCATCGCGCAGGCCTCGGGTCAACCGCGACACGACTGGTCAGGGTGAATGTTTCACGGGTATTACCAGCATTGGCTGCGCGCGAATCATCCCAACTGATACTGATGGTGACTTCACGCTGATTGATCGCAATCGATCCTTTGGCGGTATCGCCGGCAAAGTGACTGATATTGGCCTCGAAGTCGTGCAAATCCAGATCCCGGACACTCGCGGCCACGGTGGTGGTGAGCGCAACATCGCCGCTCTCCCAGGCGTAGTCGGCACCGGCATTGGCGCGGATCCGGTCGAGCATGTCATAGGCAATGAAACTCGCCTGGCTGATCATCCTGGAGCTGTCGGTGTACTTGAGCACATTCAACTGGATCAGCCCGACCCCAAGCAGGCCAACGCCGAGAATCAGCAGCGAGACCAGCACTTCGATCAGGCTCATGCCGACCTGCCGGGTGGCACCAGAGGGGGCACAAGACGTTGCCGGGCAAGCGCGCATAGCCATCGTCATCCTTGTCGAGGGTCATCGAAACGGCCGAAATAGCCGTGTGTTGCCCAAGACTAGCGCCACACTCGCAGCCGCGCCGCCCCTAGGAATAAAGGGAAATACTTTGGACAGGAAGGCCATCACTGCACGGACGTAGACCACCGCTATAACTAGTACAGCCACAGCCCAATGAACTGTCCATGGAGGGACGAGGTATGAAACAACGCGGTTTCACATTGATCGAGTTGCTGTTCGGATTGATCTTCAGCGGCATCCTGGCACAACTGGCAGTACCCAGTTTCAAGAGCCTGCTGGACTCACAAACACGACTGAGCACGGCGCAGACCCTGGCGTCCGGCCTGCGCTACGCCCGCACCCAGGCCATTGCACGCAATCGAACGGTGATCATCCATGCACGGGATGATGACTGGAGCCGAGGCTGGAAGGTGGTGGTGGACATGAATGGGCGCGGCCATCTGGACGACGACAACCCGGTATTGCTGGAGCGCCAGGACAATGGACGGATCCCCATCATCGGCAATACCCCGGTGCGCACGCAGATTCGCTTCAGCGGGTTGGGCGAACCCCTGCTGGCTGCGGGAGGGTTTCGCGCCGGCACTGTGCATGTGTGCTCAACGGACCAGCCGTTGAGCCTGCATCAGGTGGTGCTGGCGCCCACCGGTCGTATCAGCCTGCGCAGCGACAAGACCGAGCAGGCCTTGTGCCGGGGGTACGATGAACTGGGGCTCAGAGCAGCGAACGAACCCGCAGCTCCTTGGGCATGGAAAAAGTGATGTTTTCTTCACGCCCTGCCAACTCGTCGGCACCTGTGGCGCCCCACGCCTGCAACTGCTGGATCACGCCCCGCACCAGGACTTCCGGCGCCGAGGCGCCTGCCGTGATACCGATACGCTCGATACCGTCGAACCAGCTGCGCTGCAAGTCTTCGGCACCATCGATCAGGTACGCCGGGGTGGCCATGCGTTCAGCCAGTTCACGCAGACGATTGGAGTTGGAGCTGTTGGGGCTCCCCACAACCAGCACCACGTCACATTCGTCGGCCAGTTGCTTGACGGCATCCTGGCGGTTTTGCGTGGCGTAGCAGATGTCGTCCTTGCGTGGCCCACCAATGGCGGGGAAACGGGTACGCAGGGCGTCGATGACACGGCTGGTGTCATCCATAGACAAGGTGGTCTGGGTCACGAATGCCAACTTTTCAGGGTTATGCACTTGCAACTCGGCGACGTCTTTTTCGTCTTCCACCAAGTAGATCGCGCCGCCATTGCTGGCGTCGTACTGGCCCATGGTGCCTTCGACTTCCGGGTGGCCGGCGTGGCCGATCAGGATGCACTCACGGCCGTCGCGGCTGTAGCGCGCCACCTCGATATGCACCTTGGTCACCAGCGGGCAAGTCGCGTCGAACACTTTCAGGCCCCGGCCTGCTGCTTCTGTGCGTACAGCCTGGGAAACACCATGGGCGCTGAAAATGACGATAACGTCATCTGGTACCTGATCCAGCTCTTCGACAAAAATCGCGCCGCGAGCTCGCAGGTCTTCGACCACGAACTTGTTGTGGACCACTTCATGACGCACATAGATCGGCGGCCCGAAGACTTCCAGGGCGCGATTGACGATTTCGATCGCCCGGTCCACACCAGCGCAGAAGCCACGGGGGTTGGCGAGTTTGATTTGCATGCTGTGCCTCGTGTCTTGCCATGTAGGAGCGAGCTTGCTCGCGAAAATTTCACAGACACCGCGATCATTCAGGATGTCAGCATTATCGGTGAAGACCTTCGCGAGCAAGCTCGCTCCTACAGTAGGCCGGAATCGTCAGTTAGAGCGCTTTAACGTCGAAGATTTCAACATCAAAGGTCAAGGTCTTGCCGGCCAGCGGGTGGTTGAAATCGATGGTCACTTGAGTGTCATCGAAGGTTTTTACCACGCCGGGCAGCTCGGTATTCGCCGCATCATTGAAGATCACCAGCAAGCCTTCCGACAGTTCCATATCCTGGAACTGCGAACGCGGGATGATCTGTACGTTTTGCGGGTTGGGCTGGCCAAAGGCGTTTTCCGGGAGGATCTGCAGGGTGCGCTTGTCGCCGGCCTTGAAACCGAACAACGCAGCCTCGAAGCCCGGCAACAGGTTACCGTCGCCGACCTTGAAGGTCGCCGGGGCCTTGTCGAACGTGCTGTCGACCGTGTCGCCGTTCTCCAGGCGCAATGCAAAATGCAAGGTGACTTCCGTGTTCTGGCCAATGCGTTGTTCGGCCAATACTTGTTCAGTCATTTACGGTCTCTCCGGGTTTGTTGCCCTTGAACATATCCAGCGCCAGCATGACAGCGCCAACACAGATGGCGCTATCGGCAAAGTTGAACGCAGGGAAATAATAGCGGTTCTGCCAATGCACCAGAATGAAGTCGATCACATGGCCCAGGGCGATGCGGTCGTACAGGTTGCCCAAGGCACCGCCCAGCACCAACGCCAGGGCGATAGCCAGCCAGGTGTCATTGCGGCCCAGGCGCTTGAGCCAGACCACCAGCACCGCACTGACCACCACCGCGATCAGGGCGAACAGCCAACGCTGCCAACCACCGCTGTCAGCCAGGAAGCTGAATGCAGCGCCGGTGTTGTAGGCCAGGGTCCAGCTGAAGTAGTCAGGAATCACCACGATCTGCTGGAACATTTCCAGGGTGCCCTCGAAGTGAGCTTTGCTGACCTGGTCGATGACCAGGACCAGCAAGCTCAGGACGAGCCAGCCCAGACGTCCGAAACGGCTGGCGTTAGGCATAGTGGCGAACCTCACCAGCGCCCGAAATGTTGTCGACGCAACGACCGCAGATTTCCGGATGCTCAGGGTTCACGCCGACGTCTTCACGGCAGTGCCAGCAACGGGCGCACTTGGCGAAGGCCGACTTGACCACCTTGAGTTTGAGGCCCGGTACTTCGGTAGCGACCGCATCAGCCGGGGCCTGGGCGAATGGCGCCAGGCTGGCTGTGGAGGTAATCAGCACGAAGCGCAGTTCGTTGCTCAACTTGCCCAGGTCGGCGCTCAGGCCTTCCTCGGCAAACAGGGTGACTTCGGCTTGCAGGTTGCCACCCACGGCCTTGGCCGCACGCTGGACTTCCAGCTCCTTGTTCACCGCGACCTTGACGGCCATCACGCCTTCCCAGTACTCACGGCCTAGTTCGAAGTCAGCCGGCAATTCGGTCAGGCCTTCGTACCAGGTATTGAGCATCACGGACTCGTTCCGCTCGCCCGGCAGGTATTCCCATAGTTCGTCGGCGGTGAAGGCCAGGATCGGGGCGATCCAGCGCACCAGCGCTTCGGTGATGTGGTACAGCGCGGTCTGCGCCGAACGGCGTGCCTTGCTGTCGGCGCCGGTGGTGTACTGGCGATCCTTGATGATGTCGAGGTAGAAGCCACCCAACTCCTGCACGCAGAAGTTGTGGATCTTCGAGTAGACGTTCCAGAAACGGTATTCGCCGTAGTGTTCCTGCAACTCGCGCTGCAGCAACAGGGTACGGTCCACGGCCCAACGGTCCAGGGCGAGCATTTCCTCGGCCGGCAGGATGTCGGTGGCCGGGTTGAAGCCGGTCAGGTTCGACAGCATGAAGCGCGCGGTATTGCGGATACGACGGTAGGCATCGGCGCTACGCTGCAGGATCTGCTCCGAAACGGCCATCTCGCCCGAGTAGTCGGTCGAAGCCACCCACAGGCGCATGATATCGGCGCCCAGGGTGTCATTGACCTTCTGCGGCGCGATCACGTTGCCCAGGGACTTGGACATCTTGCGGCCGTTCTCGTCGACGGTGAAGCCGTGGGTCAGCAGTTCGCGGTACGGGGCGTGATCGTCGATGGCGCAGCCGGTCAGCAGGGACGAGTGGAACCAGCCACGGTGCTGGTCCGAACCTTCCAGGTACAGGTCGGCACGCGGGCCGGTCTCGTGACCCATCGGGTGCGAGCCGCGCAGTACGTGCCAGTGGGTGGTACCGGAGTCGAACCACACATCGAGGGTGTCGCTGATCTTGTCGTACAGCGGCGCTTCGTCGCCCAGCAGCTCAGCGGCATCCAGCTTGAACCAGGCTTCGATGCCTTCCTGTTCAACACGCTGGGCCACCACTTCCATCAACTCGACGGTACGTGGGTGCAGTTCGCCGCTTTCCTTGTTCAGGAAGAACGGGATCGGCACGCCCCAGTTGCGCTGGCGGGAGATGCACCAGTCCGGACGGTTGGCGATCATCGAGTGCAGGCGCGCCTGGCCCCAGGCCGGGACGAACTGGGTGTCTTCGATGGCCTTGATCGCACGCTTGCGCAGGGTTTCGCCGGCAACCGGCTCTTTGTCCATGCCGATGAACCACTGCGCGGTGGCGCGGTAGATCAGCGGGGTCTTGTGGCGCCAGCAGTGCATGTAGCTGTGCTTGATGGCTTCGGTGTGCAGCAGCGCACCGACTTCCGTCAATTTGTCGATGATCGGCTGGTTGGCCTTGAAGATGAACTGGCCGCCGAAGAACTCCAGCGAAGGCGCGTACACGCCATTGCTCTGCACCGGGTTGAGGATGTCATCGTTGACCATGCCATAGGCTTTGCAGGTCACGAAGTCGTCCACACCGTAGGCCGGCGCGGAGTGAACCACACCGGTACCCGAACCCAGCTCGACATAGTCGGCCAGGTACACCGGCGACAGGCGGTCATAGAACGGGTGACGGAAGTTGATCAGTTCCAGCGCGGAGCCGGTGGCGGTAGCGATCACCGAACCCTGCAGCTCGTAACGGGCCAGACAGGCCTCGACCATTTCCTCGGCCAGCACCAGCAGGCGATCACCAACGTCCACCAGGGCGTAGGTGAATTCCGGGTGCACGTTCAGCGCCTGGTTGGCCGGAATGGTCCACGGGGTGGTGGTCCAGATCACGATGGCAGCTGGCTTGGCCAGGCTCGCCAGGCCGAACGCCTGGGCCAGCTTGGCGTCGTCGGCGATCGGGAACGCGACGTCGATGGTCGAGGACTTCTTGTCTTCGTACTCGACTTCCGCTTCGGCCAGGGCCGAGCCGCAGTCAAAGCACCAGTTCACGGGCTTGAGGCCCTTGAACACGAAGCCGCCCTTGACGATTTCGGCCAAGGCACGGATTTCACCGGCCTCGTTCTTGAAATTCATGGTCTTGTACGGGTTGTCCCAGTCGCCCAACACACCCAGGCGGATGAATTCGGACTTCTGCCCTTCGATCTGCTCGGTGGCGTAGGCACGGCACAGCTCGCGGGTCTTGTCGGCACCCAGGTTCTTGCCGTGGGTCACTTCGACCTTGTGTTCGATCGGCAGGCCGTGGCAGTCCCAACCCGGGACATAAGGCGCGTCGAAGCCCGAAAGGGTTTTCGAGCGGATGATCATGTCCTTGAGAATCTTGTTCAGCGCATGACCGATGTGAATCGTGCCGTTGGCATAAGGAGGGCCGTCGTGCAGGACGAATTTCGGACGATCCTTGCCAATCTCGCGCAACTTTCCGTACAGGCCAATACTGTCCCAGCGCTGCAGGATCTGCGGTTCGCGCTGTGGCAGGCCGGCCTTCATTGGGAAGGCGGTGTCCGGAAGGTTTAGCGTGGCTTTATAGTCGGTCATTTAAGGCTCTTCATTAGCGATGGGCGCTAGGTGCGGCTAGTGCACGGGCGGCGGCGACATCCGCATTGATCGCCGTTTTCAACGCCTCAAGGGAGGCGAATCGCTGCTCTTCACGCAGCTTTTGGTGGAAAACCACCGTCAAACGCCGGTCATACAAATCCCCGGCAAAATCCAAAAGGTGAACTTCCAGGTGGGCCTTGCCATCACCTGCAACCGTAGGCCTGACACCTATATTGGCGACTCCGGGCCACGGCTGGCCGTCGATCTCGACACTCACCAGGTAGACCCCGGTCAGTGGCACGCGACGGCGCTTGAGTTGCACGTTGGCGGTTGGCGTGCCCAGTTGGCGCGCCAGCTTCTGGCCGTGCAAGACCCGCCCGGCAATCCGGAACGGGCGACCGAGCAAACGCTCGGCCAAAGCGAAGTCGGCAGCAGCCAGGGCATTTCGCACCTGGGTGCTGCTCACGCGCAGACCGTCCAGTTCAACGGTTTGCGCGGCTTCGACGGTAAAACCCTGGGTTACGCCGGCTTGTTGCAGGAAATCGAAATCCCCTACCCGGTCGCAACCGAAGCGGAAGTCGTCACCGACCTCCAAATGCTGCACACCCAAGCCATCGACAAGGATACGGTCGACGAACTCGGTGGCGCTGAGACTGCGCAAACGCTGGTTGAAGGCCAGGCACAGAACCCGGTCCACGCCTTCTTCGGCCAGCAACTGCAGTTTGTCCCGCAGGCGGGCCAAACGGGCCGGGGCCGTCTCGGGAGTGAAGAACTCACGGGGCTGCGGCTCGAAAATCACCACGCAGCTGGGCACGCCCAACTCGACTGCACGCTCGCGCAGCCGCGCCAGGATAGCCTGGTGGCCACGGTGAACACCGTCAAAGTTGCCAATAGTGGCGACGCAGCCCCGATGCTCGGGGCGCAGGTTGTGGAGACCTCGAACCAGCTGCATAACGCGCTTCTTGCTCATAAAGTGGTCGATTATAACCACACCCGGCCCCGGACGACAGGCAACAGCACAGGCCAAGTGATTCGAATCGAAAAAACAGCCAGCTTATTGTTGATTGCGATCAATTCAGCGCCTTGCGATTGAAATCCCGCAGACGGAAGCCCAGCAGCAATAACATGCCAAAGTAGGCGATCACCCCGGCCACGACCAGCAGGCCCAGGCGCAGGAATCGCTCCAGCATCTGCCCTTCGTCCCACGCGGGCATCCAGTGCATCAGCCCCAGCAATACCGCCGACATCACGGCCACGGCCAACAGCAACTTGAGGGCAAACACGCCCCAGCCCGGTTGCGGCTGGTACATTTTTTGTTTGCGCAGTTGATAAAACAGCAGGCCGGCGTTGATGCAGGCGCCGGCGCTGATCGCCAAGGCCAGGCCCGCGTGAGCCAGCGGCCCGATAAATATCAGGTTGAACAGTTGGGTGACCACCAGGGTGAAAATCGCGATTTTCACTGGAGTCCGGATGTTTTGCTGGGCGTAAAAACCCGGCGCCAACACCTTGATCACAATAATCCCCAGCAGGCCCACCGAATAAGCGATCAGCGCACGTTGGGTCATCAAGGCGTCGAAGGCGCTGAACTGGCCGTACTGGAACAACGAAACGGTCAGCGGCTCGGCCAGGATCCCCAGGGCCAGGGCGCATGGCAGCACCAACACAAAGCACAGGCGCAGGCCCCAGTCGAGAATGCGCGAGTATTCATGGCGATCCTTGCTGGCATAGGTACGCGCCAGGGTCGGCAGCAAAATGGTGCCCAACGCCACGCCCAGCACGCCGGAGGGCAATTCCATCAGGCGGTCGGCGTAATACATCCACGACACGGAGCCAGAGACCAGCAGCGAAGCAAACGCGGTGTTGATGATCAGGGAGATCTGGCTGACCGACACCCCGAGAATCGCCGGCAGCATGTTTTTCATCACGCGCCACACGCCGGTATCCTTGAGATTGAGGCGCGGCAACACGAGCATACCGATCTTTTTCAGGTGCGGCAGTTGGTACAACAGTTGCGCCAGGCCACCGGCCAGCACTGCCCAGCCGAGCGCCATGACCGGCGGATCGAAATACGGCGTGAGGAACAGGGCAAAGATGATCATGCTGACGTTAAGCAGGGTCGGCACAAACGCCGGCACCGAGAAACGGTTCCAGGTATTGAGGATCGCGCCGGCCAGGGACGACAGGGAAATCAGCAATATATAAGGAAAGGTCACCCGCAGCAGATCACTGGTCAGGGCGAACTTTTCCGGGGTGTTGGCAAACCCGGGTGCCGTGGCCCAGATAATCCAGGGCGCGGCGAGCATCCCGGCGATGGTCACCAACATCAGCACCAGCGTCAAAAGACCCGAGACATAGGCAATGAATGTGCGGGTGGCCTCTTCGCCTTGCTGGGTCTTGTACTCCGCCAGAATCGGCACAAATGCCTGGGAAAACGCACCCTCGGCGAAGATCCGCCGTAGCAGGTTGGGCAGCTTGAACGCGATAAAGAAGGCATCCGTGGCCATGCTCGCACCAAAAATACGCGCGATGAGGGTGTCACGCACAAACCCCAGAACCCGGGAAATCATCGTGATAGAGCTGACAGCGGCCAACGACTTGAGCAGATTCATTGAAAGAGTTTTTGCCTATAGATAAAGAGCAGGCGAACAAAGCGCCTACTTATGCGATACTACGCGCCTGCAACAGCACAGAGCCAAAGCTCGCGAGTTTACAGGTCAAGCGCCGGAAATAAATCACCCGCCTCTTCAGATCGACCACTCAGCAGTTCGCATCAGCCGCCCTTGACAAGACTTCAACTCATCGGCATGATTCGCGGCCTATTTTGTTTGCTATTTCCTAAAAAGTCTTTCGAGGAGCTCGACGGTGGCCAACACACCTTCCGCCAAAAAACGTGCAAAACAGGCTGAGAAGCGTCGCAGCCACAACGCCAGCCTGCGTTCCATGGTTCGTACCTACATCAAGAATGTAGTTAAGGCCATCGACGCAAAAGACGCTGCTAAAGCTCAAGCTGCTTACGTTCTGGCCGTGCCAGTTATCGACCGCATGGCCGATAAAGGCATCATCCACAAGAACAAAGCTGCTCGCCATAAAGGTCGTCTGAATGGCCACATCAAGGCTCTGAACCTTGCTGTTGCAGCCTAAGCGATAAGCTTGTTAAAAAACCGACCCCAGGGTCGGTTTTTTATTGCCTACGATTTATGCCACGCCCCAAAAAATATGGGAGCTGGCTTGCCAGCTCCCACATAAAGCAACACCGCACCACCAGGCTTACTGCGCGCCAGGCCACGGCAGGATCGGAATTGCCGTCACCGCATTCTGCGGGCTGCCTTCGATCAGGCGGTCGCTGTAGACCAGGTACACCAGGGTATTGCGCTTCTTGTCGAGGAAACGCACCACTTGCATGGTCTTGAACACCAGCGATGTGCGCTCCTTGAACACTTCGTCGCCATCCTTGAGCTCACCCTTGAAGCGGATTGGCCCCACCTGGCGACAGGCAATCGATGCCTCGGCGCGGTCTTCGGCCAGACCCAGGCCACCTTTCACCCCGCCCGTCTTGGCCCGGGACAGGTAGCAGGTCACGCCATCCACCTTGGGATCATCAAAGGCTTCGACCACGATCCGATCATTCGGGCCGACAAACTTGAACACGGTCGACACCTGACCAATCTCTTCAGCCGAAGCCAGCAACGGCACCGCCATCAGCAGGCCGAGCAACCCCTTCATTACACGCATCGATATGCTCCCTTTAGACCAGAATCAGGTTATCGCGGTGAACCAGTTCTGGCTCAGCCATGTATCCCAACAGACCGACAATCGACTCAGACGACTGCCCAATGATTTTCTGCGCCTCCAGGGCGCTGTAGTTGGCCAGGCCACGGGCAATCTCACGCCCATCCGGCGCCACGCACACCACCATTTCACCCCGACGGAAACTGCCCTGGACCAGCTTGACCCCCACCGGCAGTAAGCTCTTGTTGCCCTGGGACAACGCCGAAACAGCCCCCGCATCCAGCACCAAGGTGCCGCGCGTCTGCAAATGGCCAGCCAGCCACTGTTTGCGCGCCGCCAACATGCCGCGCTCAGGCGACAGCAGCGTACCGATGCGCTCGCCCGCCTTGAGGCGATCCAGCACGCGCTCAATGCGCCCACCGACAATGATCGTATGCGCACCGGAACGGGCCGCCAGGCGCGCCGCGCGCAGCTTGGTCTGCATGCCACCACGCCCCAGCGCACCGCCGACACTGCCCGCCACCGCATCGAGCGCCGGATCATCGGCCCGCGCCTCGTAAATCAGCTGGGCATCTGGGTTGTTGCGCGGATCGGCATCGAACATGCCATCGCGATCCGTGAGAATCACCAGCAGGTCCGCTTCCACCAGGTTGGCCACCAGCGCGGCCAGGGTGTCGTTGTCGCCAAAACGGATTTCGTCGGTCACCACAGTGTCGTTCTCATTGATCACCGGGATCACCTTGAGCTCGACCAGGGCACGCAAGGTGCTGCGGGCGTTGAGGTAGCGCTTGCGGTCAGACAGGTCATCATGGGTCAGCAGAATCTGCGCAGTATGGCGACCATGCTCGGCGAAGCTGGATTCCCAAGCCTGCACCAACCCCATCTGGCCAATCGCCGCTGCAGCCTGCAATTCATGCATCGCGCTGGGTCGCGCGGTCCAGCCGAGGCGGCTCATCCCGGCGGCAACCGCCCCGGACGACACCAGCACCAACTCGACACCTGCCTCATGCAAGGCCACCATCTGCTCAACCCAGACGCTCATGGCCGCACGATCCAGCCCCTTGCCATCCGCCGTCAGCAACGCACTACCGATCTTCACGACCCAGCGTTGCGCACCCGTCACTTTGCTCCGCATCATCTTCAACCTTAGATTGAGGGCCGCGCGACCCAGCGCCGCCCATAACGTTATTCGTGACTACCGATTTCCAGATACTAAAACGCCGCTCGATTGAGCGGCGCTTAAGTTTATCGCAACGGATCAGTCACGCACGTAAATGATTTCCGGACCATCTTCATCATCCACGTCTTCCTCGTCCCAATCATCGTCACCGATGTCATGGACCGACTTGACGCCACTGCGACGCAGGGCACGCTGGTCATCCAGCGCCTGCAATTGCGCGCGTGCCTCGTCTTCGATGCGCTGGTCAAGATCCGCCAGTTCGGCCTTGTAGACCGGGTCGGCAGCCAGGCGATCTGCACGATCTTCCAGGTAGCGCATGATGTCACGGGTCAGACGCTCCGTGCCTTCTTTGGCAATGGCCGAGATCACGTAGACCGGACCTTCCCACTGCAGGCGGTCAACGATTTCCTTGACCCGCTCTTCGTGCTCCTCTTCGAGGATCTGGTCGCACTTGTTCAGCACCAGCCAACGATCACGCTCAGCCAGGGACGGGCTGAACTTGGCCAGCTCGTTGACGATCACTTCGGCAGCGTCCGGGGCACTGGTTTCATCCAGCGGCGCCATATCGACGAGGTGCAGCAACAGACGGGTACGGGACAAGTGCTTGAGGAAGCGAATCCCCAGGCCAGCGCCATCGGAAGCACCTTCGATCAGGCCCGGAATATCCGCGACCACGAAACTCTTCCAGCGGTCGACACTGACCACACCCAGGTTCGGCACCAGGGTGGTGAACGGATAATCAGCCACTTTCGGCTTGGCCGCAGACACCGAGCGAATGAAGGTACTTTTGCCGGCGTTTGGCAGGCCCAGCAGGCCAACGTCCGCCAGCACTTTCATTTCCAGCTTCAGGTCACGCTGCTCACCCGGTTTGCCCGGCGTAGTCTGGCGCGGCGCACGGTTGGTACTGGACTTGAATCGGGTGTTACCCAGACCGTGCCAGCCACCCTGCACAACCATCAGCTTCTGGCCGGCCTTGGTCAGGTCGCCGATCACTTCCTGGGTCGCGGAGTCGATGATCGTGGTGCCGACCGGTACGCGCAGCACCATGTCCTCACCTTTTTTACCGGTGCAGTCGGTGCTGCCGCCGTTGGAGCCACGCTCGGCATCGAAGTGCCGGGTGTAACGGTAGTCCACCAGGGTATTGAGGTTTTCGTCGGCCATCATATAGATGGAACCGCCATCACCACCGTCGCCGCCGTTCGGGCCACCGTTTTCAATGAACTTTTCGCGACGGAAACTCATGCAACCGTTACCGCCGTCGCCTGCTTTTACTCGGATAGAAACTTCATCAACGAACTTCATAACAAAACGCCTCTCGCCGCACGGACGAGCTTAAGAAACCAAGACATAAGACTCTTGCAAAAATGAGCGCAGCGACCTCAATCGACGACTGCAAATCCCGCCGCCTTCGCCCACCACAAACAGCTTTGCAAGAGACTCACCCCACAAACGAAAAAGCCCCGTCGCAAGACAGGGCTTTTCCAGCGAGCTCGCAATTAAGCCGAGACAACGCTCACGTAACGGCGGTTGAACGCGCCTTTTACTTCAAACTTGATCACGCCTTCGATTTTCGCGAAGAGGGTGTGATCTTTACCCATGCCTACACCGTAACCGGCGTGGAATTGGGTGCCGCGCTGACGCACGATGATGTTGCCCGGAATGATTTTCTGGCCGCCATACATCTTAACGCCAAGGCGTTTGGCTTCTGAGTCGCGACCGTTACGGGTACTACCACCAGCTTTTTTGTGTGCCATGAGTCAATTCTCCTAGTGAGGAATTAGGCTGAAATTAAGCCTGAATACCGGTGATTTTGATCTCGGTGTACCACTGGCGGTGGCCCATACGCTTCATGTGGTGCTTACGACGACGGAACTTGATGATGCGGACTTTATCGTGACGACCTTGGGAGATCACTTCAGCCACAACGGTAGCGCCAGCAACAACTGGAGCGCCGATGTTCACGTCATCGCCATTGGCGACCAACAGAACGCGATCAAAAGTAACGGATTCGCCGGTAGCGATTTCCAGTTTTTCGATCTTCAGGTATTCACCTGGGGCGACCTTGTATTGCTTGCCACCAGTAACAATTACTGCGTACGACATGGTATTTCTCCGATAATCCTGCTCACCCAGCGCTTTATAAGAAGAGGTATTGGCTGGCATGGCTGCATGGGATGGACGTCCCGAATGCAATTGCGTAAGGCAGGTGCTGCCCAGGAAGTTCAGGGTGCGCGATTGTACGCAAGCTGTGGAAGGCTTGCAAGTAGCCGCCAGTCGCCGTGAAAGCGTAGCGAGCGAAGGGAAGACAAGGAAAAAACAGGCGAGGAAGCGGAGTTTACTGGTTGTAAATGAGCATTCCGAGCCTGTTTTTGACGCAGGATTACCGAGCGCAGTAGCTTTCACGGTGACTGGACGCGCCTTGACACCCGAAGGCGCGGGTCCTAGCATGCCGCGCAACCCTTCTGGAGCGACTGTCGCTGATGCAACCCCAAGCTTTCTACCGCGCGGTGGCGGACGATTTTAGCGCCGTCGACGGCATCATCAAGAAGCAGCTGACTTCTAAAGTGCCGCTGGTCTCCAAAATTGGCGACTATATTACTTCGGCCGGCGGCAAACGCCTGCGTCCTTTATTAGTGTTGCTGTGTGGCAAGGCCCTGGGTCGTGAAGGCGATGACCTGCGCCT
Organism: Pseudomonas sp. 25 R 14; assembly: GCF_900004755.1. NCBI lineage: Bacteria > Pseudomonadati > Pseudomonadota > Gammaproteobacteria > Pseudomonadales > Pseudomonadaceae > Pseudomonas > Pseudomonas sp. 25 R 14. Next base: position 444,604 of record NZ_CVTS01000065.1, read on the forward strand.
GCTGGCCGCCACTATCGAGTTCCTGCACACCGCCACCCTGCTGCACGACGACGTGGTCGACATGTCCGGTATGCGCCGTGGTCGCGAGACCGCCAACGCCATGTGGGGCAACGCACCCAGCGTGCTGGTGGGCGACTTCCTGTATTCGCGCTCGTTCGAAATGATGGTCGAGCTGGGCTCGATGCCCGTGATGAAGATCCTGTCCCAGGCCACGCGCATCATCGCTGAAGGCGAAGTGCTGCAGCTGTCCAAGGTGCGGGACGCGAGCACCACCGAAGAAACCTACATGGAAGTGATTCGCGGCAAGACCGCAATGCTCTTCGAAGCCTCGACCCACAGCGCAGCCGCTCTGTGCGAGGCGACCGCCGAGCAGGCCGAAGCCTTGCGCACCTTTGGCGATCACCTGGGCGTGGCCTTCCAACTGGTGGATGACCTGCTCGATTATCGCGGCGACGCCGAAACCCTGGGCAAGAACGTCGGTGACGACCTGGCCGAAGGCAAGCCGACCCTGCCGCTGATCTACACCATGCGCGAAGGCACGCCGGAACAGGCAGCCCTAGTGCGCAAGGCGATCCAGAAAGGTGGCATCGAAGACCTGGAAAGCATCCGCGCAGCCGTGGAGGCCTCTGGCTCGCTCGACTACACCGCACAACTGGCCCGCGACTACGTCGCTCGCGCCATCAAATGCCTGGAAGCCCTTCCAGCCAGCGAATACCGGGATGCCCTGGTGGAGCTGAGTGAGTTTGCGGTAGCCCGTACTCACTGATTGCGCCAACTGTAGGAGCGAGCTTGCTCGCGAAAAACGTCAACGATAACGCGCTGATTCTGGCTTTACGCGGTGTTCTTGAGTGCTTCGCGAGCAAGCTCGCTCCTACAGCGTTGATCCCTTTGCGCTAAAACCCTATATAATGTGCGACTTTTAGCCATCCTGACTTTCAAGGAGCCTTAGTGAGCACGTTGCCACCCTGCCCAAAATGCAATTCCGAATACACCTACGAAGACGGCGCCCAGCTGATCTGCCCGGAATGCGCCCATGAGTGGTCCGTCGGTGGTGAAGCCGAGGCAGCCAGCGATGAAACCGTGAAGAAAGACTCCGTCGGTAACGTCCTGCAAGACGGCGACACCATCACCGTGATCAAGGACCTCAAGGTCAAGGGCACCTCGCTGGTGGTCAAGGTCGGTACCAAGGTCAAGAACATCCGCCTGTGCGATGGCGACCACGATATCGACTGCAAGATCGACGGTATCGGCCCGATGAAACTCAAGTCTGAGTTCGTCCGCAAGGTCTGACCGGCCTGCCTCCATCCCGTGCCTCGCGCGGGATGGTGCCTCACCCTCCCCGCATCGCCCTCCCCAATAGCAAAAGGCCAGCCCTTTTGACCCTGCACAATGCCCACACAGAAAAACCAGGAAATTACCAATAGGGACTTGCTATTCCTTGAATAAGAATTATTCTCATTGAAACCTTTTCAAGGAGATGCGACCCATGACTTATTTGATTGATGCCTGGCTGGACCGTCCGCACCCTTACCTGCGGATCCTTCATCGGGAAACCGGGGAAGTGTGTGCCGTGCTGGAAGAAGAAGCGCTGAGTGAACTACAGGACCAGGGCGACCTGGACGTCAACGGCCTGAGCTCCAGTGAGCCTGGGGTGTTGAAAGAGGTGGTAAGGAACCTGTTTCTGTTCTGCTATGCCCGAGCATTGCGCCCGGTGACGGAGCTGCATGGCAAATTTCACCCATGAGCCACCCTGCAAAACACTGTAGGAGCGAGCTTGCTCGCGAAGGTATCAAAGGCACCGCGTTAATCCAGGAACTACGCGTTATCGTTGACGCCCTTCGCGAGCAAGCTCGCTCCTACAGGTAATTCAGCAGAAGGTCTTACAGAACGTCGAGCAGCTCGACGTCAAAAACCAGAACGCTGTGCGGCGGAATGCTGCCAACGCCTTGTGCGCCGTAGGCCAGTTCGCTCGGCACGTACAGGCGCCATTTGCTGCCGGCATTCATCAGTTGCAGGGCTTCGGTCCAGCCAGCGATCACGCCGCCGACCGGGAATTCTGCCGGCTGGCCACGCTCGTAGGAGCTGTCGAACACAGTGCCGTCGATCAGGGTGCCATGGTAGTGGGTACGCACCTGGTCTTCACGGGTCGGCTTGGCGCCGTCACCGGCTGTCAGCACTTCAAACTGCAGGCCGGAAGCCAGAGTGGTGATGCCATCACGCTTGGCGTTTTCAGCCAGGAACGCCAGGCCAGCGCCAGCTGCTGCTTCAGCCTTGGCTGCTGCTTCGGCTTGCATGATGTCGCGGATCACTTTGAAGCTGGCAGCCATTTGTTCCTGGTCAACACGGCTTGGCTTGCCGCCGAACGCGTCGGTCAGGCCGGTCAGGATCGCGTCCAGGTTCACGCCCGGTGGCGGGTTGTCGCGCAGTTGGTCGCCCAGCTGGCGGCCAATGCCGTAGCTGACGCGGGTTTCGTCGGTGGACAGATTGACTTCGGACATGGAAAGGCTCCGCTGTAGGACAACCGCAAAGGCCTGCAAAAGCGCAGTTTCTGCGTGTCATCCAAACTAAAAGGGCGAGCAGACTAGCACACTCGCCCTACGCTTGATGAGCCCAAAATCCCAGGCCCGAAGGCACCAGGCACGGATCAATGCTTGGTGACTTTATCCAGGTAACCCATGGCAAACGCCGAGATCACGAAGGTCATGTGAATGATCACGTACCACATCAGGTGCTGGGGATCGACGTTCTTGGCATCCATGAAGATGCGCAGCAGGTGGATCGAGGAAATCGCCACGATGGACGCCGCCACTTTCATCTTCAGCGACGAAGAGTCCATGGTGCCCAGCCAGTTGAGCTTTTCCTTGTTGTCATCAATATCCAGTTGCGAGACGAAGTTCTCGTAGCCGGAAATCATCACCATCACCAGCAGCCCCCCCACCAGGGCCATGTCGATCAACGACAGCAGCACCAGGATCAGCTCCGACTCGGCCATCGCAAAGACGTTGGGCAGCAGGTGGATCACTTCCTGGAAGAATTTCAGCGCCAACGCCAGCAGCCCGAGGGACAAGCCGAAATAGATCGGCGCCAGTAGCCAGCGGGAGGCGTACATTGCATTTTCGATAAAGCGTTCCATGGAATCTCACACAGCTTGGCTAGAAATGGCGGCGAGTATATCAGCCACGCACATTGCGCCATAACCACCCGGAAAACTGACCTGTAGCGCTTCTGTAAGACAATTTTTCTGCTAGTGTCGGCCTCATCAACGTGGCTCGATGCTGCCGGACAGGAATCTCAAATAATGGATGTGCGATCTCCCTTGGCCAGTCTTGGCCTGTGTGTGGCGTTGCTGGCGGCCGGCGGCTGCTCCCCCAGCGACGAGCACAAGCAAGCCAGTCTCGAAGAAAAAACCGCCCAGTTCGAGCAATCCCTGGACACGATCCAGGATCCCCGCCTCAAGGAAGCCGTAGCCGAACTGGGCGGCTCGTTGCTGTTGCTGGAGCGTGCGCGCATCAAGCTCGACACCAAGCCTGTCGAGACCGAGTACGGTGAAAACACCCTGGGCGCGCTTGCGCACTACCCGACGCCACAAGCACTGGTGGATACCTACATCAACGGGCTATTCGTCCTGCGCAAGAACTCGCACTCGGACTACCTGACCGACCTGCAACCGGTGTTCCCGTTCAGTTTCAATATGCCGGACCAATTCCCTTTCCCCCACGGCCTGGAATGGCAATCGGTAACCTTGAGCAACAACAAGATCATCCCGTTCCAGCCGGAATGGTCGGAAACCGACCCCGGTATCCAGTTGAGCCCCAGCAGTTCCAACCTGACCAACCCGGACGACCTGACCGTCACCTATCCGTTCATCGAAGGCATCGAGACGGACAACAAGAGCCAACCCCAACCCGTCACGCTCAAGGGCCAGGTCGAGGTCATCGCACCGCGTAAAGTCCTGACCTTCGACCTGACTCGCAAAGACGTGGGCCAGAAACGCAGCGAGGAAAACATCACCCTGACCCTCCTGGCCCTGGAAAACAACTACGCCGAGATCGAACTGACCAACACCGCGCCCCTGGCGCCGCAAGTGGCGGATGAATCGCCCAACCCACTGCTGGTCCAGGCCCGGGACACTACGGGGCAGTTTCTTTCCCGCTCCGGCTCAATCAACGAAAGCGCCGCCCAGGTGGCGTTCTACGAGCAGCAACTTTCGCAGATGCGCAAGCAGAAAACCTGGTCCGACGACTTTGAGAAGCAGCTGGGAGACGAGCAGAAAGCCTTTGAACAAAAGCAGGCCAGCCACTACGCCAAGGTCTACTTCAATGGGCAGATCGATAACCTGCAGGTCAACGTGCTGGACTTTTCCGAAGCGACCGTCACCCGCAAGGACCTTGAGCTGCCGATACGGCGCTTCGACAAAAACAGCCTGGAAAAAACCGTGCAGGCCCTGCCCATGCCGGTCACGGTGTATGACGACCAGGCCGCAGACTGGCTCCAAAGCGCCAGCCTCTCCGAAGACCAGTTGAAAAGCAGCATCAGCATCAGCCAGTCAGTGGAGGACGCCAGCGCCGCCCACATCGCCTTTGACCATCCTTTCACGTTCAATGACGACCTGATCGGCTCGACCCGCACCAGCAGCGATGCACCACTGACGTTCTTTACGGCAAACGATGAAGGCAAGCGCGGCGAGCCCATCGAGTTGCCCACCGAGGCCTTTGAAGTCGACCCATGGCGCGGCACGATCACCTACGACCTGAATTTATTCCCGGAAAACCCAGGGTTTGCCGTGGGATCAATCCCGCTGTTCCTGGCCAGCATCGAAAAAAGCACCGTCAGCACTGCACAATTGCCCAAGGGCCTGTCGGTCCAGGACAACGCGCTGATTGTCGACCAGGCGCTTTTCCCATCCGATAGCTGGCGGTTCTTTGCCAAGGACGCCAGTGGCAACTACTTGAAGGAAATCCTCGGCGTCAGCCATCGCGCCCAGGAATACGGCACCGCACTGTTTGATGTGCATTACTTTTATGGCCAGCCGACCGAGTTTGAAACCTACCAGCGTACGGCATTGAACACGGTGCAGTACGGCTTTGAAATCAAGCTGGACAAGCCCGAGACCAAATAGCCCGCAGGTCTACAGGTGCAGGGCCTGGGGCCGCCCACCATTAAGCTGTCGCAGGTGGGCTTGCAGGTGAATGCACCAGATCTGCGGGTCATCGGCCAGCTCGTAGCCGTGCAGGGTCAGGCTTTGCACGATGGACTCAAGAATATTTTCCGCGACGAACGGCCCATGGAAGGGCCCTTGGGACTTGATGGTCGAGGGCTGTTCGCCCGTCATTCCAGCGGCAAACAACAAAGTCCACATCCCGGTATCCCCCGCTAGAGGGCGAATGGAACATTCAATTCGGGTGACCAGGCCCAGGCACTGGCGGGTGAGGCAAAGGCTGCGCGGCATGGCGGCGACCCTCGGTAGATCCGGTGTTCAGCCTCCAGATACAAGGCTGTCTCTATCCCATGACTCCTGTAGATGTCCCTTGAGCTGAGAATAGAAGAAAACCGGTACAAACCAAGGTTGTAGGGACCAACGGCGGTTGGCCCCGAAAAATCCAGTCAAAATCATGACACGCTTTCTGTAGGAGCGAGCTTGCTCGCGAAGGTCTCAAGCACAACGCGTTAATCCAGAAGACACGCGTTATCGTTGTCGATCTTCGCGAGCAAGCTCGCGCCTACATGAGTGAACGCATCAGGTGGGCTTGGCCTCAGCCAACGCCTGCTGCGCCAGTTCCTTTTCCGCTTCCTTGAGGTCTTCTTCGCTGATCATCTCGGCAATGGCTCGCAGACGCTCAACCACACGGGCGTTGACGCTGCCCTCGGGGAATTGCCCTTCGGCATCCGGCTCACCGGCCGGCTCGCCCACCAGCAGGCTCAGCGCCTCGTCGGCCTGGCGCACGGCATACACATGGAACTGCCCTGCCCGCACCGCCTGCAAGACCTTCTCATCGAGCATCAACGTCGCGACGTTGGCCTGGGGAATGATCGCGCCCTGCTCGCCGGTCAAGCCACGAGCTTCGCACAGACGGAAGAAGCCTTCGATCTTCTCGTTGACCCCGCCCACTGCCTGCACTTCGCCAAACTGGTTGATCGAGCCGGTGATGGCAAAGCACTGCTTGAGCGGCGTCTTCGACAGCGCCGAAATCAACGTGCAAGCCTCGCCCAACGAGGCGCTGTCGCCGTCGACATAACCGTAGGACTGCTCCAGGGCGATGCTCGCGGAGATCGCCAGGGGGAATTCCTGGGCATAACGGCTACCCAGGTAACCGGTGAGGATCATCACGCCCTTGGAGTGGATCGGCTGCCCTAGGTTGACCTCACGCTCGATATCGACGATGCCGCTGCCACCCGGGTACACCGTGGCGGAAATCCGCGCAGGTACACCAAACGCCGAATCACCGACCTCCAGCACCGTCAGCCCGTTGCACTTGCCCACGGCTGCGCCGGCGGTGTCGATCAGGATGACCCCGGCGAGCATGTCGTCAAGAATCCGCGCCGATACTCGCCCGGTACGCGTGGCCTTGGCCTTCAACGCACGCTCGATATGCCCGGCGTCGGTACGCTCGTCGCCCGCCAGGTGACGAATGAAGTCCGCCTCGCTGACCAGTTGGAACAGATCCCCGATACGCGCCGACAAACGCCCCTGATGCTCCGCCAGCCGTGCGCTGTAGGTTGCCAGCCGCGCCACCGCATCCGATGTCAGCGGCGCCATGCCTTCTTCCGAGGTCCGGGTTTTCAGCAACTGGGCGAACTGCTCCAGGCTTTCATCGACCATCGGGATGTCTTCATCGAAATCCACCAGCACCCGGAACATCTCCTGGAAGTCCGGATCCAGGTCTTGCAAGGTGTAGTACAACGAACGGGCGCCGATGATGATGACCTTGACCTGCAACGGGATCACTTGCGGATTGAGGGTCACGGTGGCCAGGCGGCCCAGTTCGCCCAGTGGCGATTCCATCTTCAGCTTGCGCGATTGCAGGGCCCGCTTGAGGGCGTCCCAGACAAACGGCTCGCTGAGCATTTTCTCGGCTTCCAGGATCAGGAAACCGCCGTTGGCGCGATGCAACGCACCGGGGCGCAGTTGCCGATAGGTGGTGTAGAGCGCGCCCTGGTCGGTGCTGTATTCGATCCGGCCGAACAGGTTGTCGTAAGTCGGGTGTGGTTCGAACACCACCGGCGCGCCACCATTGAGCGGATGGCCCACCACCAGGCTCGGGCAGTACTGCTCTTCGAGCAGCTTGCGCGCCTGGGCGTCGGTTTTCGCGTCGTCCACCAGCAACTCGACCACGGTCTTGAGCAGATAGACCTGCATCGCCTGCAGGTAACCGCAGACACCGGCGTTCTCGGCGTACTTCTCGGACAACGGTGCCAGCAACGGCTGCAAGGCCAGGGTGATGGTCTCTTCGTTGAACTGGCGCATCTGGTTGTTGGACTCGCGCTTCCACTGCGGCAAGCTGGCGAGTTCTTCGTTGAGGCGCTCTTCGAGCTCGGAAATATCGGTGTGGAAACGCTCGCGGTCGACTTCCGGCAGTTGCGAAAACTCGGCCTCATCCAGGGCCTTGCCATCGAGCATCGGGGTAAAGGCGATGTTGCTGCTGTCACGGTACAGCGCCACGTCCTTTTCCAAGGCCAGGCGCTCGATCACGTCCAGGGCACGGTCGTAGCGCTGGTTGAAGGCACGGTCGATGGCACTTTTGCGCTGTTGATACGTCGGGTGCTCGAATACCGCCGGGAACGTGGCGACCAAATTGTCGACCAAACCACTGATATCGGCGATGAACGGGGCCGCACCGCCCGCAGGCAATTCCAGGGCGCGGGGCTCGCGGGGTTCGTCGAAGTTATTGACGTAAACCCAGTCTGCCGGGGTCTGCAGGCGCTTGCCTTCAGCCTTGAGGTAGCGTTTGACGAACGAAAAGCGACCGGTACCGGGCTCGCCCATGACAAACACGTTGTAACCGGGGCGTGGCATCGCCACACCGAACTGCAATGCTTCAACCGCGCGTTCCTGGCCAAGCACACCGCGAAAGGGCTCCAGATCATTGGTGGTCGAGAAGCTGAACTGTTCAGCGGAGAAAGGACGAGTCAGCGCTTCGGGCGCTAGACGCAAGCTGGCAGCAACAGGATCAGGCATCGGGCTTCCTTACATCAGGCGGGGCAATGGCGGCATTCTGGCGCCGTGCGTAGCCGGCTGGCAAGGCACGACTGAGGTAAAGCATAGACACGGGATGCCGCCCGTAAAAAAACCAGTCTGCATTGATTGTTTTACAAAAACCCACGGAACCCTTGGAACATGCCTAAACTCCAAACTGCGCGGGTTGGACTAATAACTGGCCCCTAGGGCGCCATGAGGCGCCTGAACCCTTGTCCATTGGTTTGCACACAAAGAGAACAAAGCTATGAAACGGATCCTTCTCGGTACTCTCTTCACCGTCGTCTCCCTCAATGCAATGGCTGAAGCACCAGGTGGCCCGAACTGCGGTTGGGGCAACATGCTGTTCGAAGGCCAGCGCGGTACTCCCGCTCACTTCCTGGCTTCCACCACCAACGGCACCTCCGGTAACGCCACCTTCGGCATGACCTCGGGCACCAACGGTTGCAGCACCAACAGCGCGCTGACTTACGGCGGCAAATCGTGGATTGCCATGAATGGCATGATGAACGAGCTGTCCGAAGACATGGCCAAAGGCAATGGCGAAGCGCTGACCACCTATGCCGTGGTCCTGGGCGTTGCTCCAGAGGATCGTGATCACTTCGCAGCAGTGACCCACGAACACTTCCAGCAGATCTTCAGCAAGGCTGACGTGACCGCCGAAGACGTGCACACCAACACCCTCGCCATCCTCAAGGGCGATGCCCGCCTGGCGAAATACGCCACCCAGGCTTAAGCTCGACCTGCCCGCGCCCTACCCGGCGCGGGTTTTATTTTTTGGACCTGCCCGCTTTGGGTCTTTATTTATTCCGACTTAAGTTGCCCCTATGCTCAAACGCCTTGCCTACCTGGCACTCTTCGCCTGCGCCCCGCTATCTGCGGCGCCGCACCTTGATGATCAACGTTTGCAGCAACTGGCCAATGATCCGTTCTGGCTCTCGCTGGGGCACTACGAAGCCGGCAAGATCAGCGGCTGGCGCAGCTATGTCAGCGACCAGAAATTCTTTCTCGCCAAAGACGGCGCGCACCACCCTGACGCCGAACTCAAGGCCACCGTAGAGGCGCTGTATGCCCCGGCCAGCCTCGGTGAAAAACACACCCAATGCGTGTACCCGGCCCGTACCCGCTGGCTCAAGGACCAGTTGCAACTGACTGACCTGCCGGCCGTGGACTGTGTCGAGTTCAAGCAATGGTTCAAGGACGTCGCGCCCCACAGTGCGGTGATGATCTTCCCGGCAGCCTACCTCAACAGCCCGTCCTCGATGTTCGGCCACACCTTGCTGCGTATCGACCAGGCTGACGTACAGAGCAACAAGACCGCGCTGCTCAGCTACGCGATCAACTTCGGCGCCTATATCGAAGGCTCGGACAACAGCCTCCTCTATGCCTGGAAAGGCCTGATGGGCGGTTATCCTGGCCTGTTCGCCCTGGTGCCCTACCAGGAAAAACTCTCCGAATACCGTAGCCTGGAAAACCGCGACCTGTGGGAATACCGCCTGAACCTGACCCAGGTCGAGACCGAGCGCATGGTCGAGCACGTGTGGGAGCTCAAGCAGATCCAGTTCGACTATTTCTTCTTCGATGAAAACTGCTCGTACCGCCTGCTGGAACTGCTGCAAGTGGCCCGCCCGGGCCTGCGCCTGACCGAACAGTTCCCGCTCACCGCCATTCCCACCGACACCGTAAAAGCGGTGAAAGACGCAGGCCTGGTGGAGAAAATCGATTATCGCCCGTCCCGCGAACGCGAGTTGCTGGAGCGCGCCAAGCCGCTGGACAGCGACGAGCAGCAATGGGTATTGAAGATCAGCGATGACCAGAAACAACTGCAAGACCCGGCATTCAAAGCCATCGGCAAAGATCGCCAGGCCCTGATCATCGACGCGGCCTACCGCCTTGGCCGCTACCGCGCCAATGGCCTGGAGCGCGACGCCGAACGCTCCCAGCGCAGTTTCGAATTGCTGCGGGCAATCAACCAGAACCCCGCGCCTGACCTGCAGATCGAACGCCCGGGCCTGCCCGAGAACGGCCACGAATCACGCACCTGGCAGGCCGGCATCGGCACCCGGGGCGACAAGGCCTTCGGCGAATACGGCCTGCGCATGGCTTACCACGACCTCAACGACAACGCCGAAGGGTTCCCCCTGGGGGCACAGATCGAAATCCTGCAGATGAAACTGCGCCAGTACGAGGGCAATAACTGGCAGTTGCAACAACTGGACCTGGCGACCATCCGTTCACTGACACCACGCAATGACTTGCTGCAACCGTTGTCCTGGCAAGTCACCGGCGGCCTGGAACGGGTATCGGGCAAACACAACGACGAAACCCTGGTCAGCCACGTCAACGGCGGCGCCGGCGGCACCTGGCAACTACGCGACGACATGCTTGGCTTCGCCCTCGGTACCGTACGCGTGGAACATAACAATGACTTCAGCGAATTCATCTCCCCCGCGGCCGGTTTCAACACCGGCCTGCTGTGGAGAAACCCACTGGGTAACCTGAGCCTGGAAGCCAAGGGCGATTTCTTCACCAATGGCGAAGTACGGCGCAGTATCAGCCTCAATCAACAGTGGGAAGTATCGCGCAACCTCGGCGTACGCCTGAGCGCGCAGCGAGAGTTCAGCCACTTGGCGACGCCGGTGAACGAGGTAATGCTGGAAGTGAAGTGGTATCACTACTGACCCGCCTCCAAAGCCCAACACAGATCTAAATGTGGGAGCGGGCTTGCTCGCGAAGGCGGTGTGTCAGTCGGCACCTATATTGACTGATATACCGCCTTCGCGAGCAAGCCCGCTCCCACATTGGGTTTGCGTTTATCCCTGAGCATGTTGCCCTGGCGGCCAACCCAGTGACATAGCCTCCCAACAGATTTCTCACCCCCCTTTCACATCTCCTCAACGAATCGCCTCCTAGACTTGCTCTATCAGCCGTTCAATGGCGTTGGAGTATGAGATGTGGCGGTTCGCGGTAATGCTGGGCGTGGTGATGGCGCTGTCAGGGTGCCAATCAACCCACGATCAATTGCTGGCCAAAGGTTATCCACCGCCCTTCGCCGACGGTTTTGACGATGGCTGCAACAGCGGGCGCCAGGCAGCCGGGGTGATCACCGGAGAGTTTCGCAAGGACGTCCCACGCTATTTAAAAGACCATGCGTACGCCGAAGGCTGGGAGGACGGTTTTCGCCAGTGCAAGGCCATGCGCGAGAGCGAGGAGCGTAATGACTACAGGGACCGCCACTGGGACGAGCGCGAGCGCGCCTGGCAGCAAGAGAAGGATCGCGACGCCGCACGGGCCTATCGCAGCCAATAAAACCTCTGTAGGAGCTGGCTTGCCAGCGATGGCGGCCGGAAGATCAACGCACCAGCGTCTGCCATCATCGCCGGCAAGCCGGCCCCTACAGTTGATCAGCGTTATGGCTTAGACGATGCCCTGCGCCAGCATCGCGTCAGCCACTTTCACGAAGCCCGCGATGTTCGCGCCTTTCACGTAGTTGACCCGGCCATTTTCCTCGCCGTAGTGCACGCAGGCATGGTGGATCGACTGCATGATGTTGTGCAGCTTGCTGTCCACTTCACCGGCGGTCCACAACAGGCGCATGGCGTTTTGGGACATTTCCAGGCCACTTACCGCCACGCCGCCGGCATTGGATGCCTTGCCCGGAGCGAACAGGATGCCGGCGTCGATAAAGATATCCACAGCCTCAAGAGTGGTCGGCATGTTGGCGCCTTCGGCCACGCAGATGCAGCCGTTGCGCAGCAAGGTACGTGCGGCTTGAGCGTCCAGTTCGTTCTGGGTCGCACATGGCAGGGCAATATCGCAGGCCAGTTCCCATGGGGTTTTGCCGGCGCAAAATTCCAGGCCGAAACGCGCGGCCAACTCGCTGATACGCCCGCGCTGCACGTTTTTCAGCTCCAACAACGCCGACCATTGCTCCTCGGTCAAACCGCTTTCGCAATACAGGGTGCCTTCGGAGTCGGACAGGGAAATCACCTTGCCGCCCAGGTCCATGACCTTGCGCGCTGCGTATTGCGCAACGTTGCCAGAGCCGGAAACCGCCACGCGCTTGCCTTCGACGCGCTGGCCTTGGCGCTTGAGCATTTCTTCAGCGAAGTACACACAACCAAAACCGGTGGCTTCAGGGCGGATCAGGCTGCCGCCGTAGCTCATGCCCTTGCCGGTAAACACCGAGGTGAATTGATTGCTCAGGCGCTTGTACTGACCGAACAGGAAACCGATTTCCCGGGCCCCAACACCAATGTCGCCAGCAGGAACGTCTACGTCCGCGCCGATATGGCGGTACAACTCGCTCATGAACGACTGGCAGAAACGCATGACTTCAGCGTCGCTCTTGCCCTTGGGATCAAAGTCCGAGCCGCCCTTGCCGCCGCCCATGGGCAGCGAGGTCAGGGAGTTCTTGAAGGTCTGCTCGAAGGCGAGGAATTTCAGCACCCCCAGGTTGACCGACGGATGGAAGCGCAGGCCGCCTTTATAGGGACCAATGGCGCTGTTCATCTGGATACGGAAACCGCGATTGACCTGGACCTTGCCCTGGTCATCTACCCACGACACTCGGAAGGTAATGGCGCGTTCCGGCTCGCAGATGCGCTCCAGGATGCCCGAGGTCAGGTAGTGGGGATTGGCTTCTAGAAACGGCCACAGGCTGCGTAGGACTTCTTCTACGGCCTGGTGAAATTCCGGCTGGTCCGGGTCGCGTTTTTTCAGGCGGGCAAGGAAGGATTCGACGGATTCGATCATGAAAATTCTCGGCAGATTTATTGTCGTTAATGGCGATTTGCCCAGGACTTTATCAACTCATGCTGCACCGCGACAGGGCAAAATGTCGCTTTTGTGAATTTAAATGGTGCAATAGATATAAATAACTGCGACTTGACGCCCCAAAAAGGGTATTTCAGCTTAAAGCATGCACCAACAGTTAAACCGCTTTCGCGAGCAAGCCCGCTCCCACATTTGATCGAGTTTCAACCTTGGAATGCGATCGAATGTGGGAGATTCTATGTTGCAGGGAAACCCTGCAACCTTAAATTCGGCTGATATTCGCTCTGGTTTTTCATCAGCGCGAATGCCACCCGGCAGAGCTTGCGGGCGAGGATCACCAGGGCTTGGGTCTTTGCCAATCCTCGGGCCAGGTAGGACTCGTAATAGGGTTTCCAGGTCGGCGATCGGCTAGCGGCCATTGCTGCGTTGTGAGCAAGGCGCCGTAACTCCGAATCGCCCTTTTTACTCAGGTGCCGAGGACCGGCCTTCTTTCCGGAGTCTTTTGGTCTCAGATCCATCCCCAAGAAAGCGATGAATGCATCGCCACTGGCGAAATGGCCACGCATGAAGGCTGTCGCTAGACCCGTAGCCGTAAGATCACCAACCCCTTCAATGGCTTTGCAGCGCTTGATGTTTTCGGTGATGCCTGCCTCTTTGCTGACTTTGTGCAGCAACTTCTGAATGACCAGCTCAGCTTGTTTGAAGGACTTTAACTGCTGGGCCAATTCGTCCTTCAAAAGCGGTTCGCCCGACCAACTCAGCGTTAGGCTCACGCGCAAGTTGATAAGCTCTGCACGTCGGTGCAGTAAGCTTTTCAATAGCTTATAAGCCTGCGGAGGTGGGCTCCAGAGCCGCAGCCGTTCCTGCTCGCTGCTCAGGTAGCGCGCCAGCAAACGCGCATCGCAAGGGTCTGTTTTCGCCCGTTGGCCAATGCTTTCGCGGTAATGGCTCAACCGATAAGCGTCTACAACGTAAACCCGATGTCCCATTTCATGGGCGAGTTCAGCTGTGTCCAAGTGGTAAGTGCTGGTGGCTTCCAGGGCAATTGAGCTGTTGGCAGGTAGCGTTTTGAGCCAGCGGCCAAGAGCATCGCGGTCGTTGGTAATGGTTTGAATGGCTTTGAGGTCTTCGCGGTAGGCGACGACGTCGGCCTTGGCCACATCGATACCCAGAACCGTTGGTGAAGTAAGGATTGTCATAACAAATCCTCGGAGCTAGTGTTTAAGGGCTTGTCGGGGTCTACCCCAGCGCTGGCTTGCCTCTATCGTCGGTTTTCCCGATGAATTCCTTATCGGCGCTTGGGGTAGAAAGGGCGGGACGAGAAGTCTCCCACGGTCCGTACTGGCTAGAGTCGGAATCGGGCTTTTAGTCACCGCCCACCCCTTCAAGTTTAAACATACAAGCGGG